>NZ_JABBGL010000005.1:0-303983 GCF_012927365.1 Sphingobium sp. TB-6
CCGCGTCAGTGCCGGCAAGCAGCTGATCGAGAATGTCGTTCGGTATCGAGGGTTCTTTGCGTCGTGACATACCGGGTCTCCTTGTTCCCCATTATGCCTCGTCGCACACGAAATTCCTGACAGTCCCGCGATCGCCAAGAACGCTCGCGTCGACGCGATACATTCCGGCTACGGTTTCCTATCTGAGAACCCGGACTTCGCGGAAGCGCGCGCAGGCGGGGATCAAGTTCATCGGCCCGTAGCCCGACACGATGTGCTCCCTCGGCGATAAGGTCTCCGCGCATCGCGATCGAAGCCGGAGTTCCCGTCGTTCCGGCCAGCGACCCACTTCCCGACAATGACGACGAGATCAAGCGGATCGCGGCCGGAGTGGGCTATCCCCCGCAAACTATGCGCCGATGATTCTTGATCCTATCGACCCTTTGTCGCCATTCTGCTGCCGATTTTTATCTCCAAGTGCAGACCAGCGGCTTTCGCTCCGCTAGTCGCCGTTGGCATCGACCGTGAAAATCATCGTCTTGCCGCGTGACGCTGGATCCCATCCAGCGCACAACGCCGCCCGTACCCCCCTTGCGGCAATCGCGTCGTTGATGTGGGAACGCCCTTTGGGCAATCCTTTCATCAGGCGCTTGGGTGTTGGAAATTCGAGCACGGCCTCGCGCGGCATACCCTGCGCGCGCAATGAGACAGTCATGCCCTTCCACCCATCGTCAGAGGATAGCCGGGGCTCGCTCAGGAGTTGCCAATCAAATTTGGATCCGTCGATTTCGACGGTGCCGCCAAGGCTACGGGTATTGGACATGCAACGGCCCTAGCATGCCGATGGCGGCACTTCATCCTTTTCACTGATGGTGCAGCGCCTTCTCGAACCCCTCATTTGCCTTCGTCATCTTGACGAGCCTCCTGAGGTAGCTGCGAACATGCCGCTCGAACCGGACATCGTCATAGATGCTCGTCGCCGGATATTCGTCCTGGCCGATCAGTTCCTGAAGGCGTCTGGCGAACCCGGCTTGTTCATTCGTGCAATCGACAGCCTTCAGCACGCGGCAAACCCACTCTTCGGCAGCGGCCCTGTCATAATCGTCCCGCGCCTCATAGCCGCGCCGGTCCGCCGCAGCCTGATCCAGCCTCGATGCTTCGAACCGGCGCTCCAGCCATTTGCGGACCCGTTCGCCATCCCACGGCTTCAATGCTTCTGTCATCGCTGTTTCCCGTCGCGATTTTTTAGCAAGAGGCCGATTTATGAACTTACCAATATGATGCCGGCGTTCGCATCGCTATAGCCGAACCGAAATCAAGGCAGTTAAATCGATATATGGCCCGCAAGCGTTCGAAATACGATCCCTATGATCGTCTTCCGCAGGAAGACGAAGCTCCAGAGGAGCCGGTGGCCTGCTGGCTATGCGGCCGCCCGACCGGCAAGACCATCGTCTGGCATCACCCCATACCCAAGAGCCGTGGCGGTCGCGATGTCGTGCCGATGCATTCCATCTGCCAGCAAACGCTGATTGCCAATTTCACCAATTCCGAACTGCAGCGCCACGGGATGGAGGTCGCGGGTCTGCTGGAAAATCCGAATGTTCGCAAATTCGTTGACTGGGTCGCGAACAAGGATCCGGACTTCACGGCGACCATCGCAAAGAAGCAACGCTGATTGCGCGGATCATCGGCGCAATAGGGCCGCATTCGTGTACAAGCCTGATGGTCACATGGCCGTCGACCCGGCCAATCTAAACGCCATGGCTGGCCGATGACGAACGACGGCTTTGGATGCCGCCATTCGCAGGTTCGAATTCTGCCGCCCCAGCCAAGTTTTTCCCAACATACTGCCAAACCGGGGCTTTTCGAACGACGCCGGAACTGTGGTGGGGCGTTTGCTACAGAACCCTGCTACAAAGTTGGGGCTTGGTACGGATGGGAGGCATCCCGAATACGGTCAGGCGCGGGGGCGTCTATCACTTCCGGAGGGCAGTGCCGACGGCGTTGCGGGTACGGCTGGCACGCAGCGAATTGACATGCAGCCTCCACAGGCACCAATCAGGAGAAGCGCGGTTCCTGTCGCGCTGCCTGTATCTGCGGTCGGAGGAATTGTTCGTTGTTCTCGAAAGCGCCAATCTGGGCGGGGTGCCAATCTGAACATCGGCGATCGAAGCCGGGAATGCATGTCATTCGGGACGAAAAATTCTGGCTCCCCCTGATCGCGGTGTTCTCTGGAATGCGCCAGGAGGAAATCCGCCAGTTGCGTCTGGTCGATGTGCGTCAAACGGAAGGCATTTGGGTTTTCGATCTTAGGGAAGGCGAGGGACGCCAACTCAAAAACAGCAATGCAATCCGGAAGGCGCCGATCCATCAGAGCCTGATCCGGCTGGGTCTACCAATACAAGCAGCGTATCGAGATCGAGCTCATGCCGGTCGGCTAAGTTGGCGAGTTCGGCGCGTTCCGCATCGGTCCAAGCCCCTTCCGTTGCCTCACCGCCACCGGGCATAACAATATGGCTACCATTTTTGTTGGTCTGCTCGCTGCCCCAAGCGAGCCCACCATCTCTACATGAAAGCCGTCCGTCGACGAACATCATCATCAAGCCTCTTCTAACCGTGCGACACTGACCTGTTGGGTATTCAGTCTGGCTTCGCCAAAGGCTGTCAGGAAGGCGACGTCCGCCGCGTCCCGCCCGACGCCTATCTTCGCCATGTCGGCTTCCCGGGCCATGCCGGTCGCATCGACCAGATGCCATTCTCCGCCAAGAAACAGTTCAGCGACCGCGTGGAAATCCGGTGGTTCGACACCCAGCGCATAGACGCTGGCGATGCGCGCGGGAATGCCTGCGGCCCGGGCGAAGGTGATGAGCAGGTGCGCATAGTCGCGGCAGACGCCCTTTCGCATGATGAAGGTGTCTGCCGCGGTCGTGTCGCCATTGCTGGCGCCTGGAGCATAGCGCAAATGATCATGGACCCACTCGCGCATCGCCACCGCCATCGCGCCGCCCTCGGGCTCTGCAAAAGTCGCATCCACAAAGTCATGGAAACGATCGGACGGGCAATAGCGTGAGGGCATGAGATATTGCACTGTCTCGCCAGGCAATAGATGAAAGGGCACGCGATCGAGCTGACCCAAAGGCGTCAGGATGCGATTGATCGCGACGGTTGCGGTATAATCGACGATAAGTTGGTCCTGCGCGCGCATCCAGATGCGTTCTCCAATCCCGTCCTGCGCCGCGACGCTTGCGACATGCTCATAAGGGGGAAGAGTGAAAGACTGATCCTCCACCCGCTGCTCGGGGATTTGGGCCGCATGGACATGAAGCAGGATGTCCATCGGCCGCGCCAGTTCATAGTCGAGATGAATAGCAATTGAGAGCGTCATTGGCAGTTCCATTGATCGAGATAAGGCTTCCTCTGGGTGCAAGGAGCTTATGTCAGCAATAATGGCTGGAGGTCAGCCACCGGCAAACAGCCGGACGAATGGAGGGGGTCCAGGGTTCCTTGCCTCTACGGATATAACACGAAATCGACGCGAAGATTGTCATCGGAGGGACCGACCTCCTGGCCGGAAAAAGCCGACCCTTTACAGTCGTTAACCGGGACATATAGACTTCCCGGGGTGCGGACAGGCGGCTATTCGATGGCCATCGCGACCGGACGGTTTATGGCTCTCGCTTTCGCGAGCGTGAGGAAGCAAGGCAGTTTCATGACCCAAGACAAAGCTCTGATCATCGTCTGCCCACATTGCAGCGCCGCCAACCGTGTCCCACCGGATAAACGGCATGCAGGGGGCACATGCGGGCGGTGCAAGCAGCCACTTTTCGCGGGTGAGCCGGTTTCGCTAACCGCCGCCAATTTCGATGCGCATGCCGGTCGCAGCGGCGTGCCCCTCCTGGTGGATTTTTGGGCGTCCTGGTGTGGCCCCTGCCGCCAGATGGCGCCTGCTTTTGCCGGGGCAGCGCGCGACCTTGAACCCTTCATGCGCTTGGGCAAGCTCGATACGGAAGCCGAGCAGGGCATCGCCGCGCGCTACGGCATACGTTCGATCCCCACGATGATCCTGTTCTCGAACGGGCGCGAAGTGGCCCGGCAATCGGGCGCAATGCCGCAACAGGCCATCGTCGCATGGGCAAGGGCGCAATTGTAGGGGGACATCGGCGCGAGACACGCTAAAGCAAATATCGCGCAGGCTGCGAACCCGCAGCACGCCCGCGCCAACGATCGTCATCCCCCGCTGAGAGCCTGGAGGATGATGACTTCGTCCCAGGCGGACAGCGGCCTGCCTAGTTCGAAAACCTGTTCACCGTTGACGAAGCAGCGCATATTGCGGCGAAAGCGGTCCTGCTCGTCAATCATGCGAAAGCGGATGCCGGGATAGCGCGCATCAAGCGTAGCGAACAAATCGATAAGGTTCGCGCCCGACGCCTCAACCTGCGACGTGCCAGTATAGGATTGCAGCGCGCTGGGAATCGACACATTCATGCCACTTCTCCTCAGGCCAGGACGGCCGTTTCCACGGCATAGACTGGCGGTAGATGCTGCGCGATCATCGACCATTGCTCGCCTTCATCCGCGCTCATCCACAGGCTGCCGCTGGACGTGCCGACATAGATGCCGACCGGATCACAGGCATCGTTGGCCATCGCCTGGCGATAGACCGTCCACCAGGCGCCGTTCTGAGGCAGGCCGGCATCCTGTCGCGACCAGGACTCGCCGCCATCGCGAGTGATATAGGCTGCAGGCTTGCCCCCCGGGCTGGTGCGTGGCCAAACGTCGGTGCCGTCCATCGGGAATACCCAGGCAATCCGGTCGTCGCGTGGGTGGGTTATGATGGGAAAGCCAATGTCGCCGACCTCCGCCGGCATGGCGCGTCCGATCCGCCGCCATTGGTTCGACGGCCGATCGATCCGGTAAATACCGCAATGGTTCTGCTGATAGAGCCGGTCGGGGTTCGAAGGGCATAGCGCCAGGCAATGTGGGTCGTGAAAGGCCCATTGGCTGGCATCGAACCCGGCGACCACCTCCAGCCCTTCGATCAACGGCATCCAGGTCTGGCCGGCATCATGTGATTCGTGCACGCCCCCACCCGACATGCCAAGGTAGAGATGGGCCGCGTCGCGCGGGTCGACCAGCAACGAATGCAGCTTCGGACCATCGGGGGTTCCGTCCTGTGTGCCACCCAAACGGTCGCGATAGGCGGGGTTGTCGTTGAAGCCCGCGACGCCTTCCCAGGTCACACCACCATCCTCGCTACGAAAGAGCGCTTGTGGTGAGGTTCCGGCATACCAGACGCCCGGTTCGGTGGTGTGACCGGGGGTCAACCAGAAACTGTGATCGACGGCGCGGCCAACCTCTCCTTCTCGCGCCTTGGGAAAGGCTGGCGGACGGCTCGCCTCGCTCCAGTTCCTGCCCAGGTCGGTCGAGCGGAAGATCGTCGGACCCAGGTGCCCGGTCTTGGCGGCGGCCAGCAATGTGCGACCATCGCGCGGATCGAGTACCAGATGATGGATGATATGGCCCAGGAAGTGCGGACCATCGGCCTGCCATTCCCGCCGTCCGACATCGCTGCGATAGATCCAGGCACCCTTTCGCGTCGCCACCAGCAGGGCAAGCTCGTGCATGTCTCGGTCTCCCGCCGAAATGGGCCGCCTGACCAATTGGCGGCGCGCTCGGCTGCGACAGTCTCGGACGGAAAGCAGCCTTGGTCAAGTTGAACGATCGACAGCGATCAGGGGGCGCCCGTTAACCGGAAAAACGGCCCATCCCAGACATTAAGTGGCCAATTCGCTTCCGCAGGAGCGGCCCGTCCGGTCACCTTGCATTATACTGCGAAAATGGCCGCTTGCAGAATAACGGCTTAGGGTGAGGCCTATTGGGTGATTGGACATCCGGCGCCGCCTCCCTGTCATCCAGGGCCGCACCCAAATTCATTCCTTGCCTTAATTGGAATAAATCTTGATGTCTTTGACGATCATGTCACCTGAGCCATCCGCATAATCGCCGGTCGTCTTCACTGCGACATCCATGATCGGGTACCAGCGGAAGCCGGCGAAAGGATTGACGGCCTGGTAGGTCTCCTTGCCATCTATGAACCAGCTTATATAGTCCGGCTGTATATCCACGGCAAAGCTGTGGAAGCTTTTCGTAAAACCGCCGATGCCATAGACCTCCTCGGTATTCATGAATATTCCTTGCTGGAAGGTGCGGGTGATATTGGCACCGCCATGCAGCGTGTTGGCGGTATAGCGATCGAAATCCCACCAGCTCTCGAAGCCGAACCCCTCATAGATGTCGATCTCGGGGGGCCAGCCAGCTGTGGAGATGAGCCAGAAAGCTGGCCATGAGCCGCGCCGGTCCGGCATCTTGGCCGTGAATTCATATTGGCCATATCCGATCTGGACCGGCTTGGTATTGTGACCGCTCAGGACGACCGAACCATAATTATAGGGAACGCCATCCCACTCCAGCGGCTGTTTGAGCTTCTGGCTATGCATGACTAGTCCATCGTCCGTGTAGCGCAGGGGCGCCTCGATCCCGGCGTCACGGTAAACCCAGCCATCAAGATAAATCCCGGTTTCCTGGTTCCCCGGCTGCGAGCGGCCGTTTGGCAGCTTGGTCGACCAGGCCTTGTCATGGCCTGCATCCGACCATTTCATTGTATCCCGGCTCATCCTCCACTGAAGCGTGCCGCTCGGCGAAAAGGTCCGAGGCTCGCGCCCGACAGTCTGCGCCGGTGTGGCCTCTTTCTGAAAGTCGCACTGCACATAGGCGCGATCGGTTCCCATCTTACCTCCCCAGGGCGCTTCGACGAAACGGACGATGAAATCGGCTTGCGGGATCCCGAGGATGATCGGCACGTCGACGGTTTTTGTCAGCGGATCGCCTGGGCGGAAGATGACGGCTTTGTATATGGGCTGATAGTTGATCCCCGCAACGCCTCTCACCAGTCCGGTGCCGTCTTCGGTCATCACCCTAGCGATAACGGTGTTGGGCGTCGGCCGGTCAAGCGAGATCGGGACATGAGCCACATTAGCCCCAGGCTGATAAGTCGCGGGCCCAACCGACGCAGTGGCCCGCTCCGGATATCGGGTGCCGTTCGCAAAGTCGAAGCTGGAAAAATCGCCTGCATCTAATGATGAGAATGATGCAATGGCAGTCGTATCAGCGGCAGCCACGTGCTGCGCGGATGCGTTTTCTATTGCGGAGCGCATGAATTCCAATGTGTCGATTTTGGCATCTGAAGCATGCCTGTCCGTTGCCGCCCCCAACGCTGGCGCTTCACGATCTGAACGTGCAAAGAAGATCGCGTTCGAGGTTAAAGCCAAGGCGCTGAAACAAACCATAAAAAGGCATGCGAATAGAGCGCCCGAAAGCGAGCGTGAGAAAAATGTTTTTTTCATGATGCGACCCCTGTTGTTCTCTTGGATGAGACTGACCGCTTTGCCGATTCCTCCTTATCCTATGCAGATAGTGCCGCTGCCCCGTTTCGGGCCAGCGGATTCTCAGCTATCATTCTGTATATCAACCTTTTTTTAGATTCGGCGAAACGACTTTTACGTTCATCTCACCGGCTTCACGGCACGATTTGTCGCCGATATGCTGGAGGTGGGTTGTTTGGGCTTGGGCAAGCGACCTGCACGGATTTGCCCGCACGCGCCTCACCACGCCCGGCTCTCGACCTCAGTGGTCGCCCGTACGATCCGATGGGCATTTGCGGGAGAAATTCATAGTGGCCCGTCTCAGGCCCAACGACTTCGGTGGCAACGGCGCCGATGTTGACAATTCGAGCCTCGCGGGAGCCTTCCAGCGCTGGGAGAACTGCCTTCGCCGCGATCATGCTTCTGCGTCTTTTCGCGCTTGGGCTACAACTTCTCCCAGGCCTTGCGCGCCATTCAGTTAGAGCGCGCCGTTCTAACGACAGCATACGTCCCGAATGATATTCACGATGGTACCACCGATGCGTCGTGAGCTATGGCCATCATCTTGTCCCGTGCTTGTGATCAATCCATCCAGAGGCCGCCGTTCACGTCGACGATCTCGCCGGTGACGAAGGCGCTCTCTCGCGTGCAGAGCCAGGCGACCATGCCCGCCACCTCATCGGACCGGCCCATGCGGCCTGCCGGGATTTGCTGTACCAGCGTGGTAGGGAAGCTGTTCGTCATCGGGCTGGCGATCGGGCCGGGCGCGACGGCGTTGACGGTGATGCCGTGCGATGCCAGCTCCCTGGCGAGGTAGAGGGTGAGCGCATGCACGCCCGCCTTGGCCGCGCCATAGGCGGCGTTGCCTGCGCGCGTCTGTTCTTGCGGGTCGATCCAGGGGCGCGGGTTGCCGCCATTTTTGGCAAGCACTGACCCGATATTGACGATCCGGCCGAAGCCAGCCGCCTTCATCGGCGCGATCACCGCCTGATTGGCGAGGAACACGCCGCGCAGGTTGATGCCATGCACCCGGTCCCATTCCTCCAGGCTGATGTCCTCAAATGAACCCAGCGACGTGATGCCCGCCGCAGTGACGAGGCAGTCGATCCGGCCGAAATCGTGGACCACCGCATCGACCAGTTCGCGCACCTGCGCCGCGTCGGAGAGGTCGAGCGCATAGCTGCGGCTGTCACCCGCCGATGATGGCGCTTCCCGGTCGGCAAGTGCCAGCCGGGCGCCGCCTTCGGCCATACGCTGCGCGATCGCGCCGCCGATCATGCCGCCCGCTCCAGTGACCAGCACGGCCATATCGTCCAGCGCAAACCGCGTCTTCATGCGCCTGCGCTCGCGTGAAGTGCAGCCTGCCGCCCGAACACCGCGCCGCGCAGCACGGAGGTCGACCCGGTATAGGTGCGATAATAGAGGCCCATCGTCTCCCCGGCAGCATAAAGGCCATCGATGGCGCGGCCGTCCTGATCCAGCACCCGGGCGTGGCGATCGACCTTCAAGCCACCGAAGGTGAAGACATTGGCCGAGATCACCGGCCAGGCGAGATAGGGCGCCCGGTCGATCGGCCGCGCCCAGTTGGATTTGGGCGGCGTGAGGCCTTGGGTGGCAAGACCGTCACGCTCCAGCGGCTTGAATTCGCCTGCCCCGCAGGCTGCATTATAGCGGCCGATGGTGTCGGCCAACACATCGCGGGGCACGCCGATCGCGTCCGCCAACGCCTCTATGCTGTCGGCCCTGACCGGCGGCTGATCGGTGCGGCTGCCCTTCTGCCAGTTGGGGACATCGTCGATCTGCGCATCGACGATCAGCCAGGCGATGCCGTCGCGCTGCTGGAAGATGCGCCGGGTGACATTTTCATAATGGGCATCGACCGTGCCGGGTGCCTCGTCGGTGAAACGCAGGCCGTCCTTGTTGACCAGTATGCCATAGGGAAAGGTGAAGATCGCCGGTTCCGCGAGGCCCGAGCGGGGATCGATCGGTTCGGCATGATAGCTGCCGAAATCGCCATTGGGCGCGGCGCCGATGTCGAGCGCCATGCGGATGCCTTCGCCTTTGTTATAATGGCCGCCCCGCGCCACGGGGCGCAGGTTGATCGCCTGCGCGCCGACGTAGCGGGCCAGCATTTCCGGATTGCCCTCGAACCCTCCGCAGGCAAGGATCACGGCGTCGCTCTCGATTGCGCCGCGGCTGGTTGCCAGCCCGGTGACGCGCCCGTCCTGTACCAGCAGCGACCGGGCGGTTGTTTCGAAGCGGAAGTCGACGCCCTTCGCCTTGCATGCCTCCGTCAGCGTCTCGACCATCGCCAGCCCGCCGCCGACCGGCAGCAAGCGCGTGGTCGTGGTGGTGATGAACGCGGTGGGCAGGAAATCGAAGCGCAGCCCGGCCCGCTCCAGCCAGCGCAGGGTCGTCCCCGCATGGTCGGCAAAGGCGGAAAGCAGGTCCGGGTCGACCATCGACTGACTGCGCGCAATGGGTGACCAGTCGGCATGGTCGCGCACCATTTCCTGTTCGATGCTGGGGTCGGTATAGCCCCCGGCATTGGCCATGAAATGGTCGATAAAGTCGTCGGCCACCTCATCCATCGACTTCATGCGCAGATAGGCTTCGGTATAGCGGGTGTTGCCGCCATGCTCGCCCTCCGCAGCGCGTTCGATGAGCGTAACCCGCGCTCCGGCTTCGGCTGCGGTCAGCGCGGCGCTCAGGCCCGCAATGCCGCTGCCCACAACGATCAGGTGCATGATTTTACTCCGGTTTGAACCGCTGTTCGAGCGCGTCCCAATGATGTTTCGCCACCGCTGCTTGCCGTTCCTCGAAAGAGGCGAGCAGGTCATGAACGGCATCGAGCGAGCCGGTGGCCTTGAGCGAACCAAGCACGGTCGCGCTGGCCCGCACCGCTGCCTGCAAGGCCGCATTGGCATAGAGGACAAGGCCGAAGCCCATGTCGGCCAGCTCGGATTGGGGCAAGGGCGGGGTCTTGCCGCCATGGACTATGTTGGCGATCTGCGGCACGGACAAGGCGGCGATGCGACGCATCTGATCCGCATCGCGTGGCGCCTCGATGAAGGTGATGTCCGCGCCTGCCTCGACAAAGGCTTCCGCGCGCTCCAGTGCGGTGTCGATGCCCTCTACCGCCAGCGCATCGGTGCGGGCGATGATCAGCGTGTCACGTGTCCGCGCATCTGCGGCGGCGCGGATCTTCGGCAGCATCTCGCCAAGCGGGATCACGCCCTTGCCGTTGAAATGGCCGCAGCGCTTGGGGAAAAGCTGGTCCTCCAACTGAATGGCGGATGCGCCCGCCCGCTCCAGCACCTTCATCGTGCGGAACGTGTTGACGGCATTGCCGAAGCCGGTGTCGGCGTCGACGATCAGCGGCAGGCTGACGGCGTCGGCTATGCGCGACACGGTTCCGGCGATGTCGTCCAGCGTCGTCAGGCCGATGTCGGGCGCGCCCAATGCCATATTGGCGATCCCGGCGCCGGTCACATAAACGCATTCGAAGCCCAGATCCTCGATGATCCGCGCAAAGAGGGCGTTGGCGGCGCCGGGTGCCAGCACGGCTTCCCGGCGCGACGCGATTTCCCGCAGCGCCATGGGATCAGCCCTCCCGCGCCGCCTGGACGAACTGGCCGCTGTTGCTGACCGTGCCGACGGCGGGGGCGATCATCGTGATGAAATGATCGTGCAGCGCCAGATTTGGGGCGGCGCAGATATCCTCGATCACGACGGGCGCGAAACCGGCATCGTCCGCGAAACGAGCGGTGCTTTCCACGACCAGATGGGTGGCGACCCCGCCCATGTAGAGCCGCTTGATGCCCTTCTGCATCAGCCAGGTCATCAGGCCTGTGTTGAAGAAGGGATTGACGCACTGTTTGGTGATCACCAGCTCGCCATCGGCTGGCGCGACATCGGGATGGAATTCGGTGCCGAACTCCCCGACGATCGCGGCGCGATTGGATTTCAACCCGCCGATCCGGGCGGCGACGCTCAGGCAATCGGCATAGTCGGGACGAAAGCCGAGCCGGACATGGACCACCGCCATGCCGGCGCTGCGGGCCGCGTCGAGGCAGCGGCGGGCATTGGCCAGCACGCCCCGTTCCTCGACGATCTTGGCCAGCCCATGCGCTCCGACCTTGCCCTTGGGGTCGACCATTTCATTTTGCAGATCGAGCAGTAGAAGCGCGGACGTCATTCATCATTCTCCGGGTTTCGGGACAGGCCGGGCGGGGACAGGTCACCGACCGGCGGAAAGGATCAGTAACGGACAGAAAGCGTCGCGCCGTAGGTCGCCGGCATACCGGCGAAGCGGGCGGATACGTCCGCGATCTTGTAGGCATTGGTCCAATAATATTTATCACCGACATTGCGGCCCCAGATGCTGAAGCGCCAGCGGTCGTTGGCGCTGGCAATTCCGGCGCGCAGGTCGATAAGAGTATAGCCGTCGATCGCCAGCGTCGGATTTTGCCCGAGTGCGCCGTTGGTCTTGCTGCGGCCGTTGATATTGCCGCCAATAAAGGCGTTGAGCGTCTGCGATACCGGGAATTCGTAATCGGCGGCCACCGACCATTGCCAGCGCGGCGTGTTGGGGAAGGATTCGCCCTTGAAATTCTCGACCACGCCATAGGGATCGAAGTTCACGAAGTCCCCGATGCGGCTGCGGACATAAGTCACGCCTGCATTCAGCGTCAGCCCCCGCACCGGACGCAGCACCGCCTGTAGTTCGGCACCCGTCACCTTCGACTTGGGAATATTGACCAGCAGGTTCAACGGGCCGAATATATTGGGCGTCAGGATGACGCTGCCCAGAGTCTGCTTGTCGCGATAGTCATAGTGGAATACCGCACCGTTCAGTTGCAGTTTCCGGTCCAGCAGCGTCAGCTTGAAACCGGCTTCATAGGCGGTCAGCTTTTCCTGCGTCACCGGCGTATATTGCGAGTCCGACGATGCCGGGATCAGCGGGAAGGCGCCGACCTTGTAACCGCGACTGACGCTGGCATAGAGCAGCGTGTCCTTATTGGGCTTGAAGTCGATGCCACCGCGCCAGGACAGATTGTCCTGCGCCAGCTTGGTGCGCGTGATCGTCGGTTGCAGAGCGGCATTGAGCTGCGTGCATTGCGGGTTGGGGCCGAGCGCCGACGGATCGCCCTGGGTGATGATACCCAGGCCGACCGCCAGGCTGCCATTGGCGCTGTTGCCGGTGCAGCCGGTGAACTTGTCCGACGTGTCGGTGTAACGAAGCCCGCCATGCAGCGTGATGGTATCGCTCACCGCCAGGTCGACATTGCCGAAGACGCCATAGGTCTTGAACCGCTGCTCCGAAGAAATCGGGATCTGGTCGGGCACCGGCAGGCCGAAGAAGACGGCGAAGGGTGCGAAGCCGGACGCTTCGGTCGAAGTCAGTCGCTGGACTTCATCCACCTTGTTGTTTTCATGGTTGGCGCCGACGATCCAGCGGCTGCCGGAGCCGAACTCGCCCGAAAGCCGGACTTCCTGGAAGAAGGCCTTGATCCGCCCGCTGTCGATCGTGTCGACCAGCACCAGTGCGGTCCCGTCAGGGTCGACCACGTCATGCGGCTTATAGTCGGAATAGGAGGTGAGCGAGGTCAGCGTCACGCTGTCGCTGAGGTCATAGTCGAACCGGCCCGTCACCTGCCACTGGCGGTCGTCGCGGCGGGGATTGAGGCCCGCCGTCCAGTCGCCCACACGGGCGTCGGATGTGACGATCGGTTGGTTCGCCAGGCGCGGATCGACGAAGGGCGGCATCAGCGGATTGACCTGGATAAGCTGCGCCGCCTGCACGTCGGACTTGTCCCAGAAGGCGTTGAAGCCGATCTTTGCCTTCAAACGCTCCCCATTATAATCGATCAGGCCGCGAAGCTGGGTGAAATCCCGCTTGCCATTGCGGTCGCCGGGCCGGGTCGCGCTGTGCTGCCATTCACCCGATCCTTCATGCCGCGCAGCGATGCGCACAGCGACGTTGTCGCTGACGGGACCGGACACGAAGCCGCCCAGATCCCAGCTATCGAAGCGGCCATAGCTGGCGTCGGCCCCTGCGGTCAGATGGTCGGTCGGGCGCGCAGCGATATAGTTTACCGCGCCGCCGGTCGAATTGGACCCGAACAGCAAGCCCTGCGGCCCCTTCAATACTTCCACCCGTTCCAGGTCGAAACTGGCGCTGCGCGTCATCGCGGAAAAGGGCAGGGGCGCCTCGTCCTGATAGACCGTCACGGTCGGCGTAGAACCGATGTCGTAATTGTAGAAGCCCACGCCGCGCAGCGAATAGACCGGCGTGCTGTAGGCCGACTGGGTGAAGGTGAAGCCCGGCACGATCTTGCCCAGATCATTGGCGCTCTGGATGCCCGCCTTGACCAGCTCGTCCCCGGAAGCGGCGCTGATCGACATGGGAACATCGTTGATCGATTCCGCCCGCTTGGTCGCGGTGACGATGATGTCGGCGCCATTTTCCGGCTGTGATGCCTCTTGCGCCAGAGAGGGTCCGGCGGACAAAAAGGACATGGCAAGCGCGGTGCTGGACACCGCTGTTGCAAGGCGCGCGAACGTCATCTTCTTCTCTCCCATTGGCCGGCGGCTTGTTTTGGCTGCGCCTTGGCTTTCCTCTTGACCACAGGGCTAGAACATCGCCATCATCGAGTGAAGCGATAATTATCGATAGCGATTATCGTCTATGACGATAGGAGAGATGGAATGCGGAATGTCCTTGTGGTGGGTGCGGGTAATGCGGCGCTGTGTGCAGCGATAGCCGCGGCGGAGGCGGGCGCGCGGGTCACGGTACTGGAGCGGGCGCCCGAAGCGGCGCGGGGCGGCAACTCCGCCTTTACGGGGGGAGCCTTCCGCACAGTCTATGAAGGGGTGGAGGATATCGCCCATCTCGTTCCCGACCTGACCGAGCAGGAGCGGGACAGCAGCGACTTCGGTCGTTATGACGCGGAGAAATTCTACCTCGATCTGTGCGAACTCAGCGGCTATCGCGCCGATCCGCTGCTGATCGACATTTTGGTGCAGCAAAGCTTGCCTACCCTGTCATGGATGCGCGATCAGGGTGTGCGTTTCCTGCCCGCTTATGGCCGCCAATCCTTCAAGGTCGACGGGCGGAACATCTTCTGGGGCGGCCTGACCGTGGAGACGGCTGGCGGCGGAGTTGGCCTGGTGGACGCGCTGTTCCGCCGTGCAGAGGCGCTGGGCGTCACGATCCGCTACGACCACAAGGTCGAACATCTGATCGGCAATCGCCATGGGGTGGAGGGCGTCATCGTCAACGGCGAGGCGCTGCATGCCGATGCGGTCGTGCTGGCGGCGGGCGGCTATCACGCCAATGCGGAATGGCGGGTGCGCACTCTGGGGCAGGGCTGGGATCTCGCGAAGGTCCGGGGGTCGCGCTACAACACCGGCAATGTCATACAGGCCGCCTTCGCCATCGGTGCACGGTCGCATGGCAACTGGTCGGGCTGCCACAGCGTTTTCTTCGATGCGGGAGCCGAGGACTTCGGCAATATCGCCATGATCAACCAGCAGAAGAATTATTTCACGCTCGGTATAGTCGTGAACCGCAATGGCGAACGTTTCTTCGACGAGGGATCTGACTTCCGCAACTATACCTATTCGAAAATGGGCGCGGCGATTCTGCGCCAGCCCGGCGGCACGGGCTGGCAATTGTTCGACGCCCAGTCGATCCCTATCCTGCCCGACGAATATCGCGTGCCACGCGCCGCGCGATTCGAGTCGGATACGCTGGAAGGATTGGCGGCCAAGCTGGAAGGCATAGACCGCGACGCCATGCTGCGGACAATCGCGGAATTCAATGCAGCGGTGGATGAGGACGTGCCCTTCAACCCTGCGGTGAAGGATGGACGCGGCACCCGGGGTCTTGCGATCAACAAGAGCAATTGGGCGCGGGCGCTGCGCGAGCCGCCCTTTGTCGCTTATGAGGTCACATGCGGCATCACGCTGACCTTCGGCGGATTGGCGATCGACGAGCAGGCCCGCGTCCAGAGCGAGGAAGGCGAGGCGATCGCCGGGCTCTACGCGGCGGGCGAACTGGTCGGCGGCCTTTATTATGATCGCTATCCCGGCGGCGCGGGCCTGACCAGCGGCGCGGTGTTCGGCCGGATCGCCGGTGCCCACGCCGCCATGGGCTGATGCCGGACTACATAGCCATGATGTCGACCAGCGCCTGACGTAGCCAGGTCAGCGCAATGTCCTTCGATTGATCGGGCCGCCAGGTGGCCGAGATGTCGATTTCCGGGGTGGGAAGGGGAGGTTCGATCCATTTGAGCTTCCATTCCCCCTTCAGCGTCGTGGCCAGTCGCCTGGGCAGGATGGCGACCGCGTCGCTGCCTGCGACGATCCGGGCGAAGATCAGATAATTGCCCATGGTGAGGCGAAGGTTCGCGGCCTTGCCCAGCTCGTCCCACAACATGGTTTCATGGTTGAACGACACGCGGGGCAGCGCCGAATAACCGACATGGCGCAGCGCCAGAAATTCATCGGCCGACATTCCGGGGTAGAGCGCGTCATTATCCTCCGCGCCGATGCAGACATAAGTGTCGCGATAGAGCAATTCCCGTTCCATGCCCGATACGCGCAGCGCATTGGCCGGAAAGACGAACAGGTCGATGTCTGGCCGGGTCGAGCGGTTGAGGAATTGCGGCCGGATCTCGACAAAGTCGAAGGACAGTTGTGGAGCCTCTATAGCCGCCCGCGTCAGCAACGGCCCGCCAACCAGCGCCGCGACATAGTCTGCCGTCGCAATCACCAGCCGCCGCTCGACAGTATCGATCTGGCCGCGTGACTTGGTGATGACTGCCCGCACACCATTCAGCAATTGGGACACGTCCGGCATGATTTGTTCGGCCAGCGGCGTCGGCACCATTTCGCTGCCCGACCAGGTGAACAGTTCATCGTCCAGCGCCTGCCGCAGCCGGTTGAGCGCGGCGCTGACCGTGGACTGCGCCAGGTTCAGCGTCCTTGCGGCGTTGGATACGTTGCGGTTGGTCCAGATCGCCTCCATCGTGACCAACAGGTTGACGTCGAAATCCCTCAGTTGCATCGCTCTTACCTGCCAATCGTTTACCGCAATAGTGACTATCCAAATATATCGTTTTTGACAATAGGAAGGGCGCGCTAATCCAGTCCTATCAACTCGCGGCAAGCGAGATGCAGGAGTGGATTGATGGCAGAATTGCAAAATCTCGCCTATGTCGTCTTTGCCGTCAGCGACCTTGGAGCCTGGCGCAGCTTTGCAACCGACATCGTTGGCTTGGGCACCGTGACGACGCCCGACGGCGGCCTTGGCCTGCGCATGGACGATCATCCCTGGCGGATGCTCGCCACCCAGGGGGATGACGATGACCTGACCCATGCGGGTTGGGATGTCGGCACGGCGGAGGAACTGGACGCCTATGTCGCCGCCCTTCGCGCCAAGGGAGCGGATGTGCGCGAAGAAGATGCCGGGCGAGCGGCGGCGCGCTGCGTCACCCGGCTCTACAGCCTCACCGATCCCAACGGCGTCACCCATGAATTTTTCGGCGGGCGCACTGGTTTCGTTCAGGATGGCGGCCATCTTTCGCCCATATTGCGCGGCGCAGGTTTCACGACCGGCGACCTTGGCATCGGCCATATCCTGCCGGTCTCGCGTGACTATGACGAGGGCGTTGCCTGGTATCGCGACATATTGGGCCTGCGCTACAGCGACCGCATCCGGCAGCTCATCGCGCCGGGCGTCTATGCGGACGCGACCTTCTTCCACAGCGCTACAGGGCGTCACCACTCGCTCGCGACAGGCTCTTTCCCTTCGTCCAAGCGGCTCAATCACCTGATGCTGGAATATCGGGACATGAACGATGTCGGCCTGGCCTGCGATCGCGCCAAGAAGGCCGGTATCCCGATCGTGCTGGAACTCGGGCATCACCCGAACGACCAGATGTTCAGCTTTTACATGCGGACCCCCTCGGGCTTCGGGATGGAACTGGGTCATGGCGGTCTGGTGATCGACGATGCGAGCTGGGAGCCGCAAATCTACGACCGCATGTCGGACTGGGGCCACGCCCGCAACATGAACATGGCCGACTGAATAGTGGCCAATCCAATCAGGGAGTGATTATGTCTATCTGGATCGATTTTCTCAGCGCCGAAATCCGCTATGTCGACACGCCGAGCTTCGGCCGCGTGCGCATTGCCGAAGCGGGCAAGGGCAAACCCGAAGCGCTGTTCCTGATGCACGGCATCGGCGGCCATATCGAGGCCTATTCAAAAAATGTGGTGCCGCTGGGCGAGCATTTCCACGTCATCGCCTTTGATTTCGTCGGCCACGGCCTGTCGGAAAAGAAGACCGACATCGAATATCCCGCCAGCATCTATGCCGATCAACTCAAGGAGTTGATGGACGTGCTCGGCATCGAGAAGGCGCATATTTCCGGCGAATCTCTGGGCGGGCTGGTAACCGGCCTGTTCGCGGTCAAATATCCCGAACGCTGCCTGCGCCTGATCCTCAATACCGCCGGCGGCATTCCGATCATGACTGACAAGGGCCGCCAGGATCTGGTCAACCTCGCCACGCTGACCGAGAAGAATTACGGTAAGCCGCCCAGCTTCGAGAGCATCAAGGAACGGATGCAGTGGCTCATCTATGAAGGCAATTGGGATCTTCTGACCGATGAGCTGATCGAATCCCGCCTCGCCATCTATTCGCGGCCCGATTTCCAGAAGTCCGCGCCTCTGGTCTTCGCCCGGCTGAACCAGGCCAAGGCCGGCGGCGGCAAAGCGATGCCCGACGCGATGGAGCTGGAAAAGATCGAGCAGGAAGCCCTGCTGCTCTGGACCACGCATAACCCGATCCATGACGTCCCCGCCGCCGAGGCCGCCCTGCCGCGCCTCAAGAAAGGCAAGCTCTACGTCATGCAAAAGGATTGCGGTCACTGGCCGCAATATGAAAGCCCTGAGGAATTCGATGCCGTGGTGGTCAAATATCTGACCACCGGAGAGGTCTGACAGCCATGGCCGCCGCGCTCGCCCATCCCATCCCGTCGTCGCCCATGGCGCCCAAGCCCGACCTGTTCCGGCAGGGCATGCGGCGCCTGGCCGGGGCATGCACGATCATCACCTCGGTCGCGCCGGGCCAGGGGCGTGAGGGGTGGGCCGGGCTGACGGCGACGGCGGTGGCGTCCGTCACGGCCGAACCGGCGCGGCTGCTGGTCTGCATCAACCGCTCGACCTGGGCGCATAATATCATCAGCCAGTCGCGCATATTGGGCGTCAATGTGCTGGGTGATGATGCCCTGCCGCTGGCCAAGCGTTTTGCCGGGGGCGTTCCGCCGGAGGAGAAGTTCGCGCAAGGCAACTGGCTCACCGCCACCAGCGGCGCGCCCCTGCTCGGCAGCGCGCTCGCCAGCTTCGACTGCCTTGTGGGCGAAAGCATCGAAGCCAGCACGCACGATATCTTCATCTGCGACGTGCTGGGCGTGCTGCTGCGCGAACCGGGGGGCGACCCGCTCATCTATTTCGACGGGGCATTCCTGCCCGAACGCCCGATCCAGTGAACAAGATACAAGGAGAGCCCGCCATGTCCGTTGCCGTATTGGGCCAGAAGGCCAGTGAAATTCCTACAGCCAAGGAACTGGTCGCCCGCGCCGCCGCCATGGTTCCCGGCCTGCGCGCCCGCGCCGACGCGATCGAGGAGGCGCGCCGCGTGCCGGACGACGTGATCGACATGTTCCGCGAAGCCGGTTTCTTCCGCATCCTCCAGCCGAAAAAATATGGCGGATGGGAAATGAACCCGATCGTCTTCATGCGGGTGCTGGGGGAGCTTGGCCGCGGCTGCTGCGCCAGCGCATGGGCGATGATGATCCTGGGCGTGCACAATTGGGAATTCGGCGTCATGGACGATCGCGCCGCGCAGGATGTGTGGGGCGAGGATGACCAGACCATCATCGCATCCTCCTATCCGCCGGTGGGCGAATTGACCAAGGTGGAGGGCGGCTGGCGCCTCAAGGGCCGCTGGCCCACCTCCAGCGGCAGCGACCATGGCACCTGGGCCTTTATCGGCGCGCTGGAACGCAATGAAAAGGGCGTGCCGATCGACCGCCACGCCCTGCTGGTCAAGCGCGAGGATTATGAGATCATTGACGACTGGTATACGTTCGGCCTGTCCGGCACCGGATCCAAGAGCCTGCTGATCAAGGACGCCTTCATCCCCGATCACCGCGCCCATTCGATGATCGATTACAAGATGGACGACCGGCCGACCAATTATCTCTTCCCCTTTGCGATGGTCTTCTATTCGTCGGTGTCCTCGGTGATCATCGGTTTCGCGCAGGGGGCGATCGACGTCTTCATCGACCAGATGCAGGTGCGGGTCGACAATGGATCGGGCGCTGCGACGCGGCTCAGCCCCTATGTCAAGGATCGCCTGGCCAATGCCGTGGCAAAGGTCCGCGCTTCGCAGGCCCGCATGGAACAGATGATGGCGCATTGCACGCAGATCGTCGAACGGCGCGAACTGGTCTCCACCGAGGATCGCATCCATTATATGCTCGACATGGCGCGCATCGGGCGGGAGTGCGAGGAAGCGGTGCTGACGCTCTACAAATGCACCGGCGCGCGGGGCGTGTACAAATCCAACCCGATCCAGCGCTATCTGCGGGACACGCTCGTGGCCGCCAATCATGTCACCCAGGATGCCGATAACAATGCCGGTGCCTTGGGCGGCTATCTGCTCAGTGGCGAACTGCCGCCGCTGCTCTACGAAAAACCGAAGGCCGACTGAGATGGACATCCGCATCTGGCACCAAAGCTTCACCGTCCTCAGCGACCTTGCCGCCTATGACGACGCGTTGAAGGCGCATTTCAAGCAGGTGGCGCGGCCCGACACGGTGATCGACATGCACGGCATGCGCGAAGGCACCTATCGGACCAACTATCCGGGCGACGATATCAAGCATGTCGGCTTCCAGTTCCTGCACGCGATCCAGTTCATGCAGGGCGCGTTGATGGCGGAACGGCAGGGCTATGACGCCTTCGCGCTCAGCACCCTGCCGGAACCGGGGCTGCGGGAAATTCGTGCCCTGGTCGGCATTCCGGTGGTGGGCTATGGCGAATGCGCGGCGCGGGCGGCGGTGGACGATGGGCGGCGGTTCGGGGCGCTGCTGTTCATCCCCGAGCTGGCCGAACTCTATCGCGACAATGTCCGCCGCCACGGCATCGGCTGCCGGCTCGTCGGCGCCTGCGACGTCGGCTTCCGTTTCACTGACGTGCTTGCGGGTTTTGGCAGTCCCGGCCCGCTGATCGATCGGTTTCGGAGCGCGGCCCGTGACCTGATCGCCAGGGGCGCGGAGGCGATCGTGCCGGGGGAGGCGCCGCTCAATGTGCTGCTGGCGATGAACGGCGTCAGTGAGGTGGACGGCGTTCCGGTGATCGATTCCCTGGGCGCCTGGGTGCGGGCGGCGGAAGTGGCGGTGGATGCCCGCCGGGCGGGCAGGCAGGCGGCGGGGACAGGCTATTTCGGCGCAATGCCAGATCCGGTCAGACGCGACGAAATTCTCGATTTCTACGGATTGAACCCCGCATGACTGATGTGATCGTCATTGGCGGCGGGGCGGCTGGCTGGGCTGCCGCCCTGTCCGCCGCGCAGCATGGCCTGGAGGTCGTGCTGTTGGAAAAACTGGCCGAATCCGGCGGTTCCTCGGCCATGAGCGGCGGGTGCCTCGCCTTTGCCGGGACCGATCTTCAGGCGGCTCAAGGCGTGGCCGACAGTCCTGATCTGCTGTTCACCGACCTGCGCGAAGTGGGCAAGGACGTGAACGATGCGGATTTGGTCCGGGCTTATTGCGATGCGCAACTCACCACCTATGAATGGCTGAAGGCCGCTGGGGTGGCTTTCAGCCCTGTGATTGAGACGGCGGCGGGCCAGTCGGTGCCGCGCGTGCACAGCGTCGATCCCGCCGATATGGTCCGCGCAATCCATGCCGCCGCCGAAGAAACCGGCCATATCGATTATCGCCCGGGCACGGCTGCGCGCTCGCTGCTCCAGAATCCGGACGGGCGAGTCACTGGTGTCGTTCTCGAAAACGGCGAAACGCTCGAAGCGGCACGCGGCGTCATCATCGCCAGCGGCGGCTTTGCCAAGAACCCGTTGTTGCTCGACCGCTACGCCCCCCAATATGCCCCGGCCGTGTTCGTCGCCGGAGCGGGATCGCAGGGCGACGGGTTGCAGATGGCGCAGGCGCTGGGCGCGGACTTGCGCGACATGGATTATGTGAAGGGCACCTTCGGCAAGCATCCGACCGACGAGAGCAACGACCACAGCCTGCAGGCGGTCTACAAGGGGGCGATCGCCGTCAACCAGGACGGGCAGCGCTTCGTCGACGAGAGCATTTCCTACAAGCTGCTGGGCGATGCGGTGATGGCCCAGCCTTGGCATTGCGCCTATCAGATCATGGACCAGGCGATTTTCGATACCGGCGACAACCGCGTCCGTATCCTGGATTTCGGGCGGCGGCTGGAGGAAGGGCTCTTCTATACAGGTGATACGATGGCGGATCTTGCCGCGCAGATCGAGATGGATCCCGATGTGCTGTCAGCGACCGTGGATCGCTACAACGCCCATGTCGATGCCGGGCATGATCCCGATTTCGGGAGGTCGCATCTTGTGCATCATCATGGCGCGTTGCGCAGGATCGATCAGGGGCCGTTCTATGCCTATCCTTCGACCGCCGTGGTGTTCGGCACCTATTGCGGCCTGCGCATTGACAGCCAAGCGCGAGTATTGCGCGCCGACGGTGGCTGGATCGAGGGGTTGTACGCCGCTGGCGAAGTCACCGGCGGCTTCCATGGCGCCGCCTATATGACTGGCTCGGCCCTCGGCAAGGCGGTGGTGTTCGGGCGGATTGCGGGCGAAGCGGTGGCGGCGTCATGAGGATCATGGTGCTGATCGCAGGCGTGCTCGATCCCAAATGGCCGGTGGCGCCGGGACCGGGCGGCCTGCCCGAATGCTCCGGCGACCGGCTGCTGTTCAGTCCTTTCGATGCAGCGGCACTGGAAATGGCGCTGAGGGTCCGCGATGCCCAGCCCGATGTCGAACTGAGCGCGATCGTCGCGGGCGGTCCTGAATGCGACAAGCTGGCCCGCGCCGTCTCTGCGTTTCACGTCGCGGACGTATCGATGCTGGCTTTGGCGACGCCCTGGGATCAGGCGGCGACCGCGCGGGCGCTGGCTGTGGCGGCGCGTGGCGCGGACCTGATTCTGATCGGCCGTGAATTTGGCGATTGCGACGATGGACTGGTGCCCCCGATGCTGGCTGCCATCCTCGGCCTGCCCTTTTTCGGCCGCGTGCAGATGGTGGAGGCGGCTCCGCACCTGCGGCTGATGCGCGAAGTGGGTGCGCGTGAGGAATGGTTAGCGGTCACCGGGCCCATCGTCGCCAGCGCCACCAATGACCGGCGCACCCGGCTGCGCAAGCCGCTGATGAAGAATGTCGTGCAGGCTCGTCAGGCGCAGATCGAACGTCGGGAGGCTTTCGCGGTGGGCGCCACCGGATTCCAACTTGCTGGCAGCGGCGAATTGGCGGGCGCGCGGTCGCCCACCGATTGCCTGATGATCGCAGGCACGGTGCAGGAACAGGCGCGCGCGCTCGCGATCGTCCTCATGGGGGAACGGCTATGAAGGGGTGGCAGTGCATTCTGGTGGCGATCGGCGTGGGCAGCGATAATGATTCGGTACAGGACTGGCCAAGTGACCGCTCCCTGTTCATTCTACCAGCAACCCCCGAAGGCGAGGCGCTGGCGGGAGTTCTGGCGGCGCGTCTCGATGCCGTATTGCTGGGCCGCCTGACGGAGATCGGCGTGGACGGCGATGTGCTGGTCGCAAGGCGTCCGTCCTATGGGGGGCGTATCTTGTTTGACCTGCGGCTGACGCAGGGCATTGCCGTCGCCACCATGAACGAGCCACCCGCCTGCGACCGGATGGTGACGCTGCCGGCGCCCGGCATATCGGGGATCGACCATGTCGAACTGCCCGCCCGCGACGCCGCGCTGGAGGGCGCGCGTCTGGTGGTGAGTGGGGGGCGGGGACTGGACGCCGAAAGCTTCGCCACCCTCGGCCAAATCGCGCAACGGCTCGACGGGGCGCTCGGCGCGAGCCTGCCCGCGGTCGACCTCGGTCTTGCGCCTGTGTCGCGCCAGATCGGCCAGTCCGGCCATTTCGTGACTCCCCGGCTTTATCTGGCCGCCGGCATTTCGGGGACGCCGCAACATCTTGCCGGAATCGGCATGGCAAGCCGGATCATCGCGATCAACAGCGACGCTGACGCCCCGATCTTCCGCTATGCCGAGGTCGGGATGGTGGCTGATGCCAAGATATTGTTGCCTCTGGTGCTGCAATCGCTCGAAGAGAAAGAGAGGAACGAAATCGATGCCGTCCCCCAATCGTGAAGACCTCGCCAGCCGTTTGCGGAATGCCTATGCCGACGGTGCGGTGCCGCCGATGCGCGACGGGCTGGAGCCGCAGGATGCCGACGGCGCCTATGCGATCCAGACGATCAACACCCGTTATTGGGAAGCGCAGGGACGGCGCATCGTCGGCCGTAAGGCCGGGCTGACCGCCAGGGCGGTGCAGCAGCAACTGGGCGTCGACCAGCCGGACTTTGGTGTGCTGTTCGATGATATGCGGATCGCCGATGGCGGCACGCTCGATCCCGCACGGGTCTTGCAGCCCAAGGCCGAGGCGGAAATTGCCTTCATCCTTGGCGCGGACCTGCTCGATCCCGACACCACGCCCGCCATGGTCGGGCAGGCCGTCGCCAGCGTCCATGCCGCCATCGAGATCGTCGACAGCCGCATCGCGGACTGGAAAATCAGCTTTGCCGATACGGTTGCGGACAATGGCTCCTCGGCTTTCTTCGTCCTCGCGCGGGATGGAAAGCGGCTCGAAGGGCTCGATCTCTACAGTTGCGGCATGGTGATGGAAATCAACGGCGCACCCGTATCCTTTGGCGTGGGCGCGGCGGTGCTGGGCAATCCGCTGAACGCCGCCGCATGGCTGGCGCAGACGCTGGCGCGGCGCGGCGAGCCGCTCAAGGCGGGCGATATTCTGCTGGCCGGTGCGCTGGGGCCGATGGTGGCGCTCAATCCCGGCGATCAGGTCCGGGCCGTCATCGGCGGCATCGGCGAAACGAATTTCACCTATGGAAAGACTTGAAGGCCATGGCCAAGATCAAGACGGTTATCATCGGTTCGGGCAATATCCGCACCGACATGATGATCGAGATCATGCGCCTGCGTCATCATGACTTTCAGTTTGGCAATGCGCCGTCAAGCAGGTTGAACGCGACATCCTTGAGCGAGCCAGGAGGCGCTCATGCCGGCAAACGCTGCGGCAACCGCTCAAGTGAGACGAACAGGTGATGCGGCAGTTTTCCTAACCGGATCCTCTCGCTCTACTGGAACCAGACAGCTGGAGCATCGTCCGGAAAAGTGGGAACCGGTTTTCCGCTTAAAAGGATGCGACAACAAGGAATTAGAGCGCGCGCCCTGCGTCCGATTTAGCGCAGCGCGCTCTAAGAGGTAGGATGCGCTTCCCTCTTGGGGCGGTTCATCGCTGGCCCCAGCTCATGGAGCAGACAGTCCACTACCTTCTGCACCTTCGGCAAGAGATGGCGCCGCTGGGGATAGACTGCCCAGATGGGTTCGTCGTCCGGCTGAAAATTTTCCAGCAACAGCTCGACCATGCCGTGTTTAAGATAAGGCAGAATGTAGAAATCGGGCAGTTGGCAGATGCCAAGACCGGAGACGCATGCCTCCATGACAGCATGTCCGCTATTGCATCTGAAACGCCCTTTGGGCCGATGGATCATTTCCTCGCCGTCGACCTTGAAATGCCAAGTGCCTGCGGAGCCTGCAATACATTCATGCTCCCCTAGCGTCTCAACCTCCGTTGGACGTCCCGCCGACGCCAGATAGCTGGGCGCGGCGCAGGTATAGAGCGTACGTGACGCCACCCGCGTGGCAATCAGGCGCGGGTCGATGGTCGTGCCCGTGCGTACGGCCAGGTCGAACCCTTCGCCAACGAGATCGATGACGCGATTGGACAATTCGATCGACACGGCAAGCCTGGGATGCTGCATGGCGAAGCGACGGATGATCGGTGCCACGAACCTTTCGCCCATTGCGGTCGAACAAGTGACGCGCAACTCGCCCTGCGGTTCGCTTTGATCGCTGATCAGTGCGATGGCTTCGTCCCTGTCCTGGGCGATGCGCTCGCAACGTTCCAAAAACACCCGGCCGGTGTCGGTCAGCCGGACGGTACGGGTGGTCCGATGGAATAGCTGCGCCTGCACGCGCTGCTCCAACGCCATGATCGAACGGCTGACATGCGTGGTGGACACGCCCAATGCTCTTGCCCCTCGCGTGAAGGAGCCGGCTGTGGCGACGCTGATGAATTCATCGATGCCATCCCAATTCGACATCCGATTGTCCCATTCCAGAAATAATGATTTTTTAAAACACCATATTATCACCACTGCGGAATAGCGCTAGGGTGGCGTAGCAGAGAGAGAGGGCGTGCCGATGAAACGGCTTGGAAGAATTCCCGCATGGTTATGCGGGAATTCTTCCAATTGTGCCGAGCCATGCTCCTTCCTCTCGAAATTGGACCATGACGAGGAATGAGAGATGAAGACCCGCGCCGCCGTCGCCTTTGAAGCGAAGAAGCCCCTGGAGATCGTCGAGGTCGATCTGGAAGGCCCGAAGGCGGGCGAGGTTCTGGTCGAGATCATGGCGACGGGCATCTGCCACACCGACGCCTACACGCTGGACGGCTTCGACAGCGAGGGCATCTTTCCCTCGATCCTGGGCCATGAGGGCGCGGGCATCGTGCGCGAAGTCGGCGTGGGCGTGACGTCTGTGAAGCCGGGCGACCATGTGATCCCGCTCTACACCCCCGAATGCCGCCAGTGCAAAAGCTGCCTTTCGGGCAAGACCAACCTGTGCACAGCCATCCGCGCGACCCAGGGCAAGGGGTTGATGCCCGACGGCACGACCCGTTTCAGCTATAAGGGCCAGCCGATCTTCCATTATATGGGTTGTTCGACCTTCTCCAACTTCACCGTCCTGCCGGAGATCGCGGTGGCGAAGATCCGCGAGGACGCGCCGTTCCAGTCGAGCTGCTATGTCGGCTGCGGCGTCACCACCGGCGTCGGCGCGGTCGTCAACACGGCCAAGGTGCAGGTCGGCGAGAATGTCGTGGTCTTCGGCCTGGGCGGCATTGGCCTCAACGTCATCCAGGGCGCGAAGATGGTCGGCGCGGACAAGATCATCGGCATCGACATCAACCCGGACCGCGAGGAATGGGGTCGCAAGTTCGGCATGACCCATTTCCTCAACAGCAAGGGTCTGTCGCGTGAGGAAACCGTCGCGAAGATATTGGAGATCACGGACGGCGGCGCCGACTACAGCTTCGACGCGACCGGCAATACCGAAGTGATGCGCACCGCGCTGGAATGCTGCCATCGCGGCTGGGGCGAAAGCATCATCATCGGCGTGGCCGAAGCGGGCAAGGAGGTGAGCACCCGCCCGTTCCAGCTCGTCACCGGCCGCGTCTGGAAGGGCACGGCCTTCGGCGGCGCCAAGGGTCGCACCGACGTTCCCAAGATCATCGACTGGTACATGAACGGCAAGATCGAGATCGATCCCATGATCACCCACGTCCTCACGCTGGAGGAGATCAACAAGGGATTCGACCTGATGCACGCGGGCGAGAGCATCCGCAGCGTCGTGCTGTTCTGAACGGCAGATCTACCCGCCTGCACGGCAGGCAAAGTGTGGCCTGCGCCAAGTTCCGACCAGATAGTGGAGGCGCTTAAACCCCGCCGACGCGCCGATTTCAAGACAAGCAAGGAGGAATATATGGCAGTGATTTCCGGTGACGGCATATTCAGCCATGTTTTCATTGGCGCAGCCGATGTTGATGCTTCGGCCAAATTCTACGATGCTGCGCTTGGAGCGTTGGGCATCGGGAATCTCGGGCCGTTCGGCAATGGCTGGATTCTCTATGGCAAGGAGAAGCCTGCGTTCATCATCGCCAAGCCCGGCAATGGCGAAGCTCCATCGAGCAACGGCGTGACGATCGGTTTTGCCGGTGCCACTCCGGCGCAAGTCGATGCCTTCCACGCCGCCGGTCTGGCCAATGGCGGCACGGATGAGGGCGCTCCAGGCGCTCGCAGCCATCTGCCCGGCGCCTACGCCGCTTATCTCCGCGATCCTGCCGGCAACAAGGTCGTCAGCTACGCCTTCACGGACGGACACTGATCCCATGACATTGGAGCAGGTCAGCGCGAACAAGGCCTTTGGCGGGGTGCAGGGCGTGTATCGCCACGCATCCTCCGCAACGGGCACCGAGATGACCTTCTCGGTCTATGTGCCGCCTCATGAGCAAGGGGCGAAACTGCCGGTCGTCTGGTATCTGTCGGGGCTGACCTGCACCCACGCCAATGTCACTGAAAAGGGTGAGTTCCGTGCGGTTTGCGCGGAACTGGGCCTGATCTTCGTCGCCCCGGATACCAGCCCGCGTGGCGAGGACGTGGCGGACGATCCGGACGGCGCCTATGATTTCGGTCTGGGCGCCGGATTCTACGTCGATGCGACGCAGCATCCCTTTGCGGCCCATTATCGCATGTGGTCCTATGTGACCGAGGAACTGCCCGCGCTGGTCGCGGCGCATTTTCCCGCCGCCATGGAACGCCAGTCGATCATGGGGCACAGCATGGGCGGCCATGGCGCACTCACCATCGGGCTAAACCATCCCGACCGGTTCAGGGCGGTATCGGCCTTCGCGCCGATCGTCGCGCCGGGCAGGGTGCCCTGGGGACGGAAGGCGCTGGGCGGCTATCTGGGTGAGGATGTTGCGGCATGGCGGCGGCATGACGCGGTCGCGCTGATCGAGGATGGCGCTCGCGTCCCTGCGCTGCTGGTCGATCAAGGCATGGCCGACAATTTTCTCGAACAGGAATTGCGTCCCGAACTGCTGAAGGCGGCCTGCGAGACGGCGGGCATCGACCTGACGCTGAACCTGCGCGAAGGCTATGACCACAGCTATTATTTCATTTCCACCTTCATGGCCGACCATCTGCACTGGCACGCGGCTCGGCTCGTTAAGGACTGATGAGCGAGACTGTGCTGTCCCTTTATTATGATGCCTTCAACCGCGGCGATGCCACGGCGATGCTGGATCTGCTGACCGATGATGTGGTGCACGAACCCTCGCAGGGCGAGCCGCGTCACGGCAAGGCGGCCTTCGCGGCGTTCCTCGACCATATGAACCGCTGTTACAGGGAACGGGTGATCGACCCCGTTTTCCTGACCTCCGCCGACGGCGCGCGCGCAGCGGCGGAGTTCCATCTGGAGGGTGAATATCTTCAGACCGACAATGACCTGCCGCCCGCGAACGGACAGCGGTACCGTTTGCGGGTGGGCGCGTTCTTCGAAATCGTGGACGGTCGGATCGCCCGCGTCAGCAACCATTATAATCTGGCCGACTGGCTGCGGCAGGTGAGCGGCGCGGCATGACGACCGATCTTGTCGCGCCGCTGGTGATCGAGCGGATCGGCCGGGACGATATGTCCCTGCGCGCGCTCGCCACCCTGCGGATGACGGTGTTTCGCACCTGGCCTTATCTTTATGATGGCAGTCTGGATTATGAGGCCGGCTATCTGGCGGAATTTCTGAGTGACGCTGATGCGATCCTCATCGTCGCGCGAGTAGGCGAGATTCCAGTTGGCATGGCGACAGCCTCGCCCATGGCAACGCAGTCCGATGCGATCAAGGCCTCCTTCCTCGCAGCGGGCGTTGATCCCCGCGCGGTCCATTATTTCGGGGAATCAGTGCTGCTGCCGCAATTTCGCGGGCAGGGCATCGGCCATCGCTTCTTCGATGAACGGGAGGCGGCGGCAAAGGCGGCGGGCGCGGATTGCGCCGCATTCTGCGCGGTGGCGCGCGAAGAGAATGATCCCCGCCGCCCCGCAGGAGTCCGGGATTTGGCGGATTTCTGGCATAAGCGAGGCTACCGCATTGCCCCACTTCTGGTTGAAGAATATTTCGCGGGAGAACGGGGCAACGACCTTGGGGTCGGCAGTCCCTTCGCGGAATTGACCTAAGGGACTTTACCGCTTGCGATTTCAACGCCTATTGCGGTTCCATGACAGAGAATATGCCACAAGGACGCGCCGCCGCGACGGTGGTCATCCTGCGTCATCGACCGGGCGCGGCGCCGGAAATCCTAATGATGGAACGGGCGTCGAGCATGGCCTTCGCGGCGGGCGCGCTGGTCTTTCCGGGCGGAGCGGTGGATGTCGGCGATCATGCCCTGGCCGCGAAAATCGCCGGCGGCCTGCCGCTGGACGAAGCGGCGGCGCGCATCGCCGCGATCCGCGAGACGCTGGAGGAAAGCGGCCTGGCCATCGCCTTCACCCGTCCGCTGGAGCCGGACCGGATCGGCGCCATGCGGCGGGCGCTGGCGGAGGGAGCGGGCCTTGGAGACATTCTGGGCGCGCATGGGCTGGAAGTCGCGCTGGATGCGCTGGTCCCCTTTGCCCGCTGGCATCCAGCCCGACTGGAACATGCACGGCGCGTGTTCGATACCCGCTTCTACCTCGCCCGGGCGCCGGAGGGACAGGCGGCGAGCGTCGATGAAACCGAAAATGTGCAGCTTTTCTGGAGCGGCGCGACGGAGACGCTGGAGCGTTGCGATCGGGGGGAAGGACAGGTCATCTTTCCGACGCGGCGCAATCTGGAGCGGCTGGCGCAATTCGGCAGCTTCGATGATCTGGCGGCGCATGCCCTGTCGATCCCGGTCGAAAAGGTGACGCCCTGGTTCGAGGAGAGAAATGGAGAGAGGCATCTCTGCATTCCCGGTCACCTTGGCTATCCGGTGACGTCGGAACCAGCGGGAACCGTCCGGCGTGTCTGAAGCATGCGCCGGGTCCATGCCTTTTCCGCGCCGCCTCGTTCGTCTCGCGGCGGTTGGTGCTGGCGGCCTGTCGTGATGACTAACCCGATATCGCCTCTCGAACCGGGCGCGTGAAAGGCGTACACTCCGCCCGTCTTCAGATGGGGAGGATGCCATGCCGCAATATGTGATCGAACGGGACATGCCGGGCGTCGGCCAATTGTCGGGCGATCAGCTCAAGGGTGCGTCGCAAGGGTCTTGCAATGTCCTGCGCCAGCTTGGCCCGGATATCCAATGGGTCCACAGCTATGTGACGGATGACAAGATCTACTGCGTCTATCGCGCCCCCAGTGAGGAACTGATCCGCCAGCATGCGGAAATGGCTGGCTTCCCGGCCAACAGCATCGCTCAGGTGCGCGCGACGATCGATCCGACGACGGCGGATTAAAGCGTTCAGGGACTGAGTGCGTGGGAGCGGTGTCACCAAATGGGTAGAAGACGGACAGTCGTTGACGTGCTCCTGCGGAGGCAGGAGCCCAGTTCCGCCGTCTGATCTGGGTTCCTGCCTTCGCAGGAACACGGTGCACTCAATCGCTGAAAATGGCCCATTTCAACCACAGGCCAATCCCAATAGGGCTACTGCCCGAAACCCGCCGAGCGCGCCAATGCCACGGCTTCCCTTGCCGCAGCGAGCAGCGCGCCGCTCTTCGCTTCGCATTCGCGCTGTTCATATTCCGGCGTCGAATCCGCCACGATGCCCGCGCCCGCCTGGACATGCATCACGCCATCCTTGAGCACAGCGGTGCGCAGGACGATGCAGCTATCCATATTGCCGTCCGGCCCGAAATAGCCGACACCCCCGGCATAAGCCCCACGCGTCTCCGGCTCCAACTTCGCGATGATCTCGCAGGCGCGCACCTTGGGCGCGCCTGAAACCGTGCCCGCCGGGAAGCCCGCGAACAGCGCGTCCAGCGCATCCTTCTCCGGCGCCAGCCGCCCCACGACATTGGAGACTATGTGCATGACATGGCTGTAGAATTCGACGGTATAGCTGTCCGTCACGGTGACGGTGCCCGCCGCCGCGACCCGGCCGACATCGTTGCGGCCGAGGTCGAGCAGCATCAGATGTTCCGCCCGTTCCTTGGGGTCAGCCAGCAGGCTTTCTCGGTTGGCGGCGTCCTCGACGGCATTCTTGCCGCGTGGGCGGGTGCCGGCGATCGGGCGGATGGTGACTTCGCCGTCGCGCGCCCGGACCAGGATTTCCGGGCTGGATCCGATCAAGGCAAAGCCGGGCAGGTCGAGATAATAGAGGAAGGGCGAGGGGTTGATCCGCCGCAATGCGCGGTAGAGCGCGATCGGCGGCAGGGTGAAGGGGCTGGTGAAGCGCTGCGCCAGCACGACCTGAAAAATGTCGCCCGCGACGATATAGTCCTTCGCCTTGTTGACCATGGCGGCATAGCGGCCCGGCTCCAGCACCGGCGTCACCGCGACATCGGCAATCTCGGCCGGGGCGGTCTGTACGGGCAGGGGCGCCGCCAGCCGCGCAGCAATGGCGTCGATCCGCTCCAGCGCCTGTTCCACGGCGCGATCGGCGTCGGCAAAGCTGCCCTTCCACACCGGCGCGACCAGAAAGAGCGCGTCGGCCAGCCGGTCGAACACCAATATGACCGTCGGCCGCACGAACAGCATGTCGGGAAGCGCGATGGGATTTTCCGCGGGGCGGGGCAGCTTTTCGACCAGCCCGACCGTCTCATAGCCGAAATAGCCGACCAGACAGGCCAGAGCAGCGGGTAGTGCCGGATCAAGCTCCGCCCGGCACTCCGCGACCAGCGCCCGCAGCGCATCCAATGCGTCCACGCTTTCCGGCACAAAGGCTTCCCGGTCGGTCGCCCATTGGCGGTTGATCTCGGCCGCATGGCCCTGCGCCCGGAAAACGAGGTCGGGGGCCAGCCCGATCAGGCTGTAGCGGCCCCGCACCGCGCCGCCTTCGACCGATTCCAGCAGGAAGTCGCCGCGATCGGCCTCGAACAATTTGAGCGCGGCGGAAATCGGCGTGTCGGTATCAGCGATCTGGCGCCGCCACACCAGCGCGGATTGCCCCGCCGCCAGTGCCTTGCGCGCGCTCTCGATGCCGTCCATCCCTGCCGGTCCCCCCGCAACCATCTTACTGACCGCCATTATTGGCGCTGGCGAGAGCGCGCTGGACGCTGGCCACCGCATTGGCGTTGCGCTTGACGCCCAGCTCCTTCTCGACGGCGCGCTCGAACTGCTGGCCATATTCCTGGCCGACGACGTCGCTGAGCTGGTCGCGGACCTGATTGACCAGCGCCTTGTCGCTGCCCGCGTCACCGCGCTTGATGGCGTTCAACTGCACCACGAAATAGCCGCGATCCTGCCCGGCGGGCAGCGTCTTCACGCTGTTGGGCGCCATGGTGAACAGCATCGCGACCTCGGCGGGCGGACGCTGCCCGTCGCGCATGATGTCGGCGCGGCGACCACCCACCACCTGAGGCTTGGGCAGGGCGACACCGGCGGAGGCTACCGCCTCCTCCAGCTTCATGCCCTTGGCGACCTTGGCGCGGATCTGTTCGGCCAGCGCCTTCGCCTTCTCATTGCCCTGGGCGAGCTTGTACTGCATCGCCACCAGCGCCTTGACCTTGGCGAGCGGCGGCGGCGCGGCGGCTTGGATGTCGCCGGGCGCGGCCAGCGCATAGCGCTTGTCGGCAGCGATCGGGATCAGTTGCGCATCGTCATCCTGGCTCATCCCGAAGACGGGGGCGAGCAGCGGCTTCACATCGGGGGAGAGCTGATAGGCCGCATCCTCGACCTGCTTGCCGGAGGAAACGAGGAAAGGCGTGGTCTCCAGCTTCAGGCCATTATCCTTCACCACTTCCTCGAAGCTGCCGCCATTGGCGATCTGATCCTCGATCTTGCCGGTGAAGTCGTTCAGCAGCTTCTTTTCCTTCTGCGTCCGCAGCGTGGCGACGATTTCGCTCCGCACGGCTTCCAGGGCGCGCGCGGGCGTCGACTTGACGGCCGTGACGCGCAGCAGCGCCCAGCCCAGCGACCCGCGCATCGGGCCGACCAGCTCGCCCTGCTTCGCAGCAAAGCCCGCATTGGCCAGAGCGGCGGAAGAAGCGGCAGTCAGCGCCTCACGGCTCTGGTCGGTCAGCTCGGACACGGAGAGACCAGCGCCCTGCGCCGCGGCGGCGAGCGACTTGCCGCCCTTCACCTGATCTGCAATCGCCTTGGCGCCTGCCTCGGTCGGCAGGATCAATTGCTCGAAGCTGCGGCTTTCCCTGGCGGCATAGGCGGCCTTGTTCTGGTTGTAGGCGGCCGCGATCTCCGCCTCGGTCGGCTGTGCCGCCTGGGTGAAGCGTTCGGCATCGATCACCGCGTAGCGGATGCGGCGCTGTTCCGGAATCGTGTAGCGCGCGGCATTCTGCTTGTAGAAGTCATTGAGTTGCGCGTCGGTCGGATCCTTGATGTCCCTGAATGCGCTGGCGGGAACGACGGCGATGGTTCCCTGGCGCGCCTCCAGCAGCAGCGAGGCATAGGGCAGCACCATGGAGTCGGTCAGCTTCACGCCCAGGCCCAGGGGGGCGAGCATCTGCCGCTCCAATATTTCGCGGCTGATATCGTCGCGCAGCGCCTGTTCCGTGATCCGTTCCCGCAGCAGCAATTGCCGGAAATTCTCCTGGCTGAAATTGCCCGCCGCGTCCTGAAAGGCCGGGATCTGCGCGATCTGCGCGTCGACCAGCCGCTTGGAAATATGGACCTTCTGGTCGCCCGCATATTCCTTCAGCGTCATCGATGCGACGAGTTGATCATAGACTTGCGCTCCGCCGCCTTGGGCCAGGAAATCGCTGATCTGAAGGCCCGGATTGGAACGGCGCGCATTTTCGAACACGCGCTGCACCCGGTCCTGAAATTCCGTCATCGTCAGGCGCGATCCGCCCGCCTTCGCCGCGGTTTCTCCGGCGCCCAGCGACGTGCCGAACTTGCCGCTGGTGAGGTCCCCCATGATGAAGGCGGCCGCGACGATCCCAAGGAAGATCAGGGCCGCGAAGGCGCCGAATTTGGAGTGGATGAAACGGCGAAAGACTGAAAGCATGGAGGAAAGTCCGTAAATGCGGCTTTGATGGCGGCCCGCTTTAAGGGCGGATCGTCGCGTGGGCAAGGGGCGCGACGGGCGCAAGGCTGGACAAATGCCCGTGCGCCGTTCATCGGCTCGGCCAACTCGACGGTTCGCATTGGAGAGCGGCGCCGTTGGGCACCGTGCAGCAATAACCATAAGGGGAAAGATCGATGAGCAGGCGGAAGCTGGTTGTCGGGAACTGGAAGATGAACGGCCTTCGTGCCCAATTAGGCGAGGTGGAGGCGATCGGCGGCCTTGCGCGCGAATATCCGGCGGTGGATGTCGGGCTGTGTCTGCCCGCGACGCTGATCGCGGCGGCGGACGGCGTGAAAGGCGCGGCCTTCGTCGGCGCGCAGGATTGCCATATGAAGGCGAGCGGCGCGCAAACCGGCTGCCTTTCCGCTGCGATGCTGGCGGAGGCCGGTGCGAGCTGGACCATCGTCGGCCATAGCGAGCGGCGGCAGGACCAGGGCGAAACGGATGCCGATGTCGCGGCGAAAGCACTGGCGGCGAAGGCGGCGGGGCTGAAGGTCATCCTCTGCGTCGGCGAAAGCCTCGACGTCCGGGATGCGGGCAATGCGGAGGCGGTCGTATCGGCGCAATTGCTGGCATCTTTGCCGGACGGGGCGGCGGCGGACTGGCTGGCGATCGCCTATGAACCGATCTGGGCGATCGGCACGGGGCGAATCCCGACGATGGAAGCGGTCGCCGCCATGCACGCCGCCCTGCGCGCCGCGCTGGCGAGCCGGATCGGCGGGGAGGCCGATGGGATGCGAATCCTCTATGGCGGGTCGATGAACGGCGACAATGCGGCGGAGCTTCTGGCGCTGGCCGATGTCGACGGCGGCCTGATCGGCGGCGCAAGCCTGACGGCGGAGAAATTCGCTCCGGTAATCGCAGCGGCCGCCTGAATAAGCCCTCTGCAGGCGGGAGGGGAGAAGAGGGGCGGTTGCCCCCGCGCCCCTTCATCGCTATGTGCGCGGCAACGCACCCATTACCAGACAGAGTTCGCCCCCATGTTCACCTTCATCCTCGTCGTGCAGGCCATTGTCGCTGCTCTGCTGGTCACCGTCATCCTGATGCAGAAGTCGGAAGGCGGCGGCCTGGGCGTCGGCGGCAGCCCGGCGGGGTTCATGTCTGCGCGCGGCGCGGCCGATTTCCTGACCCGCTCGACCACGATTCTTGCCGCTATCTTCGTGACTCTGTCGGTCGTGCTGGCGGTCATCGCATCGATCCAGCACCGCCCGAGCGACATCGACACATCGCTCGTGAAGCAGGCGCCCAGCGCTCCGGCGACCGCTCCGGCTCCGGCCACCGGCAATGATCCGCTGGCCGGCGCTGCGGGCGCGGCGAGCAGCAACGCTGCAAATGGTGCGGTTCCGCTCGCGAACTGAACGACTTAACCGTCAATTTCGCTTTTTTTGCTCGCGCGTGGATTCGCGCGCTTGCTTAACTCGTTTGTAAAAGGCTAAGCCTCTCCTCCCATGGCGCGGTATATTTTCATCACCGGCGGCGTGGTCTCCTCGCTTGGCAAGGGCCTGATGGCCGCTTCGCTTGCAGCTTTGTTGCAAGCGCGAGGTTTCCGTGTGCGCATTCGGAAATTCGATCCCTATCTCAACGTCGATCCGGGCACGATGAGTCCGTATCAGCATGGCGAAGTCTATGTGACTGATGACGGGGCGGAAACCGACCTCGACCTTGGCCATTATGAGCGCTTTACCGGCGTTTCGGCGCGGCAATCCGACAATGTGACCCAGGGCCGCGTCTATCAGACCATCATCCAGCGCGAGCGGCGCGGCGACTATCTGGGTGCGACGGTGCAGGTGATCCCGCACGTCACTGACGAGATCAAGGCCTTTGCCCTCGCCGAATCCGACGATCTGGATTTCGTGTTGTGCGAGATTGGCGGGACGGTGGGCGACATCGAATCGCTGCCCTTCATGGAGGCGATCCGCCAGCTTCATAATGATCTGGGGCGCAGCCAGTCGATTTTCGTCCATGTGACGCTGGTCCCCTATATCGCGGCGGCGGGCGAGCTGAAGACCAAGCCGACCCAGCATAGCGTGCGCGAACTGACCTCGCTCGGCATCCAGCCCGACATATTGCTCTGTCGCTGCGAACATCCGTTGCCGGAGAGCGAGCGGCACAAGATCGCGCTGTTCTGCAACGTCCGGCCCGAAGCCGTCATCCCGGCGCTCGACGCGAGCAGCATCTATGCCGTGCCGACGCAATATCATGCCGAGGGGCTGGACGATGAAGTGCTGCGCGCTTTCGGCATGGAGGGTGCGCCCGAGCCGAAGCTCGACCGCTGGCACGACATCATGGACCGCCAGCAAAATCCCGAGGGCGAAGTCACCATCGGCGTGGTCGGCAAATATGTCGGCCTGCCCGATGCCTATAAGTCGCTTCACGAAGCCCTACACCATGGCGGTTTCGCCAACCGGGTGAAGGTCAACATCAAGTGGATCGACGCCGAATTGTTCGAGGAAGAGGGGGCGGACATCGCCGCCCGGCTTGAGCCGATGCACGGCATCCTCGTCCCCGGCGGCTTCGGCGTGCGCGGGTCGGAGGGCAAGATCGCCTCGGTCAAGTTCGCCCGCGAGCGCAATGTGCCTTTCTTCGGCATTTGCCTGGGCATGCAGATGGCCTGCATCGAGGGCGCGCGGAACACGGCGGGCATCGACAATGCCTCGACCACCGAATTTGGCGAAACCAGCGAGCCGGTCGTCGGCCTCATCACCGAATGGATGAGCAAGGAAGGCCTGCAAAAGCGCACGGCGGAGACCGATCTGGGCGGCACGATGCGTCTGGGCGCCTATCCGGCCAAGCTCACCGGCAACAGCGTCGTGTCGGGCATCTACGGCGCGAGCGAGATCAGCGAGCGGCACCGCCATCGCTATGAGGTCAATGCGGGCTATCGCGAACCGCTGGAAAAGGGCGGCCTGATCTTCTCGGGCATGTCGCCCGACGGCATGTTGCCGGAAATCGTCGAGCGGCCGGACCATTCCTGGTTCGTCGGCGTGCAGTTCCACCCGGAACTCAAGTCCAAACCCTTCGACCCGCATCCGCTGTTCGCCAGCTTCATCGAAGCGGCGGTCAAGCAGAGCCGGTTGGTTTGATTGCATGTGTCATCCCAGCGAAAGCTGGGATCTCGTGCGGCTATGTCTCGCGCTTCGGCTTGAGACCCCGGCTTTTGCTGGGATGACGATATCAGGCAGGCGTCAGCTTCAATAACCGTCCCTGCGACCCATCCTTGCCATCCTCCAGCAGCCAGAGCGCGCCATCCGGCCCTTGCTCCACCTCCCGGATTCGCGCGCCCATGTCCCACCGATCGGCTTTGACGGCCTTGTCTCCGTCCAGCTTCACGCGCACCAGCGACTGGCTCGACAGCCCGCCGATGAACAGCGAATTCTTCCACTGCGGGAACAGGTCGCCCGAATAATAGACAAGCCCACCGGGCGAGATCACCGGATTCCACCAGAGCTTTGGCGCTTCGAACCCGTCGCCCGGCTTGTGATCGGGAATGTCGCGCCCATCATAATGGCTGCCGTTGGAAGCGAGGGGATAGCCATAATTCAGCCCCGGCTTGATCAGATTGAGTTCATCCCCGCCTCGCGGCCCCATTTCCTGCTCCCAGAGCCGCCCGTCCTTGTCGAACGCGATCCCCAGCAGGTTGCGATGCCCATAGGACCAGACCGCCGGATGAAATCCCTTGGCCGCCAGCGGATTGCCCGCCGCAGCCGTCCCATCCAAATTCAACCGCAGCACCTTGCCCAATGTCGATTTCGGATCCTGCGCCGGATCGAATTTCTGCCGCTCGCCATTGGTGAAGAACAGATATTTCCTATCCGGGGAAAAGGCGATTCGCCCCGAATAATGGCCGTTGCCGTCGACATATTGGCTGGCACGGAAAATCACCTTCACGCCATCCAGCTTCGTCGTCCCGTCGCTTGCCTGATGGAAGGTGCCGGTGGCGAGCGCCACACCCTTGCCGCCCTGTCCGGTTTCGGAGAAGCTGAAATAAACCCTCTTGTCCTGCGCAAATCCGGGCGCCAGCACGACATCCATCAGGGCGCCCTGGCCTGCGCTGTCGACCTTCGGCATTCCCGCGACGGGAATTTTCGTTCCGTTTCCCGGATCGAACAGGATTATCTCGCCGGCCTTCTCGGTAATCAACATCCGCCCGTCCGGCAGGAAGGTCATCGCCCAGGGAGAATCGAAATCGGCAATCACCGACGTCTTGAATGGCTTGTCCGTCGAGGCGGCGCTATTTTGCCCCACGGCATTGTCCGGCGAACAGGCGATAAGCGCCAGGGGCAGGGCGGTCAGGGCGAATTGGCGCATCGAATCTCCTCTCGTCCGGGCATGAAATGCCCTGCAACAAATGTTGTTGCAGCAGCGCGGCATCCCGCCTATATCGCCGTTGCTTCCTTACATCGTCAAACATGTCGGGGTCGCAGGCAAGAGCCTGCGGCGACGAAGAAGCTGCACATTTGCTTTTGGAGACTGCATGGCGGACATCGCCGAACTGACAGCCCTGATCGAACCGGAGGTGAAAGCCCTGGGCTTCGCCCTCGTGCGCATCAAGCTGTTCGGATCGGGCGACGAATATACGCTGCAGATCATGGCCGAACGGCCGGAAACGAAGCAGCTCGTCATCGAGGATTGCGCCACCATCTCCCGCCGCCTCTCGGACGTGCTGGACGAAGCCGACCCGATCGAGGAGGCCTATCGCCTCGAAGTCAGCTCGCCTGGCATCGACCGTCCGCTGACCCGCCTGCACGATTTCATCGAATGGGCCGGGCATGAGGCGAAGATCGCCGCCGCCGAAACCGTCTCGGGCCGCAAGAGCTTCCGGGGCGTGCTGAACGGCGTCGAGGGCGAGGACATATTGTTCACCGACGTCAAGGCCGGTGAAGTGGTCATCCCTTTCGCGCTGGTCGGGGATGCCAAGCTGATACTGACCGACGCGCTGATTGCTGCTAGTATGCCGCTCTCCTCCGATGGGGCGGACGAGTTCGAAACCGAAGAATAAGGGTTCACGACCATGGCCAACGCCATTTCCGCCAACAAGGCCGAACTGCTCGCCATTGCGAACAGCGTCGCCAGCGAGAAGATGATCGACAAGGCGATCGTCATCGAGGCGATGGAAGACGCGATCCAGCGCGCCGCCCGCGCCCGCTATGGTGCGGAAAACGACATCCGCGCCAAGCTGGACCCGGAGACCGGAGACCTGCGCCTGTGGCGCGTCGTCGAGGTGGTCGAGGCTGTGGACGACTATTTCAAGCAGGTCGATCTGCGCCAGGCGCAGAAGCTGAAGAAGGATGCCGTGATCGGTGACTTCATCGTCGACCCGCTGCCCCCGATCGACCTGGGCCGCATCGACGCCCAGTCGGCCAAGCAGGTGATCTTCCAGAAGGTCCGCGACGCCGAGCGCGAACGCCAGCATGAGGAATTCAAGGACCGCGTGGGTGAGATCATCACCGGCGTCGTGAAATCCGTCGAATTCGGCCATGTCGTCGTCAATCTGGGCCGCGCCGAGGGCGTCATCCGCCGCGATCAGCAGATTCCCCGCGAAGTCGTCCGCGTGGGCGACCGCATCCGCTCGGTGATCCTGAACGTGCGCCGCGAAAATCGCGGGCCGCAGATTTTCCTCAGCCGCGCACACCCCGAATTCATGAAGAAGCTGTTCGCGCAGGAAGTGCCCGAAATCTATGACGGCGTGATCGAGATCAAGGCCGCCGCCCGCGATCCGGGCAGCCGCGCCAAGATCGGCGTCATCAGCCGCGATTCGAGCATCGACCCGGTCGGCGCCTGCGTCGGCATGAAGGGCAGCCGCGTGCAGGCCGTCGTGCAGGAAATGCAGGGCGAAAAGATCGACATCATCCCCTGGAGCGAGGACACCGCGACCTTCGTCGTCAACGCGCTTCAGCCCGCGCAGGTCGCCCGCGTCGTCATCGACGAGGAAGAGGAACGCATCGAAGTCGTCGTGCCCGACGATCAGCTCTCGCTCGCCATCGGCCGTCGCGGCCAGAATGTCCGTCTGGCCTCGCAGCTCACCGGCAAGGCCATCGACATCATGACCGAGGCCGACGCGTCCGAGAAGCGCCAGAAGGAATTCGTCGCCCGCTCCGAACTATTCCAGAACGAGCTGGATGTGGACGAGACGCTCTCGCAGCTTCTGGTGGCGGAAGGCTTTGGCGAGCTGGAAGAAGTCGCCTATGTCGGCGTCGAGGAACTGGCCGCGATCGAGGGCTTCGACGAAGACCTCGCCGCAGAATTGCAGAGCCGCGCGCAGGAAGCGCTGGATCGCCGCGAAGCCGCTGCCCGCGAAGAGCGCCAGGCGCTGGGCGTCGAGGACGCGCTGGCCGGCATGCCGCACCTCACCGAAGCCATGCTGGTGACGCTGGGCAAGGCGGGCATCAAGACGCTGGATGATCTGGCCGACCTCGCCACCGATGAGCTGATCGCGAAGAAGCGCGTCGACCAGCGCCGCCGCCGCAACGAAAGCAGCGAGGACAAGGGCGGGATTCTGGCCGAATATGGCCTGAACGAAGAGCAGGGCAATGAGATCATCATGGCCGCCCGCGCGCACTGGTTCGAAGACGAGGAAGCGTAAGAACAGATGCCCTTTGTCGACATCCGTCTGGCCGGAAACGCCACCCGTGAGCAGAAGGCGGCTATCGTCGCTGACGTCACCCAGTCGCTTGTCGAGCGGCTGGGGAAGTCGCCTGCTGCCGTGCAAGTGGTGATTTCCGAGATTTCGACGGAAAATTATGGGTCGGGCGGGCAGCTTATCGCTGACCGCGTGCCGGCCTCCAAACCTGGGGAGGACGCCAATGCTGCGGTCACTTCCCAATGAGAGGCTGAACGCCGACATCGCTGTTCGGCTGATGGGCTCCTGCGAAGGCAGGAGCCCATCCCCGCCGTCGCATCTCCTCGATAGCGCTGAACTGGGTTCCTGCTTTGGCTTGCGCTGCCCTTCGGGTCGCAGGAACATGGCAGTTGGCGGGGAGGCGCTGGCATGACCGAACGCAAATGCATTCTGTCCGGCGACCGCGCCGACCCGGAAATGCTGGTGCGCCTCGCCTGCGGCCCCAATGGCGAAATCCTGCCCGACATCCGCGCCAAAGCCCCCGGCCGGGGCGCCTGGATCGGCGTCACCCGCACCGAACTCGAACAGCCGCACATGAAAGGCAAGCTCAAGGGCGCACTGGCCCGCGCCTTCAAGACAGGCGAGTTGCAAATCCCCGACACGCTGCCCGCCCTCATCGAGGACGGCTTGCGCAAGGCTCTGCTGGACCGTCTGGGGCTGGAGGCGAAGGCTTCCATGGTCCTTACAGGTTCGGAAAAGATCGATGTCGCTTGCCGCAAAGGGGACGTGACCCTCTTGCTTCATGCCGCCGATGCGGCTGCAGACGGCAACCGCAAGCTCGATCAGGCGCTCCGCGTCGGGCAGGAGGCGGAGGGCACCGATTTGGCGGGCATCGTCTTGCCTGTGGACCGACACGCCCTATCTATGGCAATGGGGCGGGACAATGTCGTCCATATCGCAGTGACCGACTCGCGTGCGGCGTCGCGTCTGCGTGCGGCCATAGGCCGCTTGGAAAGCTATCTGGGTTGCGCTAACGAGGCGCCGGTGCATGGGGAGCAGGACTCTGCCGGTGCGCTGGGCGCCTGAAGTGGTTGTTGGAATTGAAAGGCGCCGGCGGGCCTTACCAGCCGGGTTGATGTGAAGGGTATAGTTCAGTCGTATGAGTGACAGCAAGGAAGACAAGCCGGTTCTGGGCCGCAAGCCGCTGGGGATCAAGCGCACGGTCGAGTCCGGTCAGGTGCAGCAGCAGTTCAGCCATGGCCGCAAGAATACGGTCGTGGTTGAGGTGAAGCGGCGCCGCATCCTGGGCAGGCCGGGTGAAGCCGGCGCCTCTGCGCCTGAGCTTCAGGCCGATCCCGCGCCTGCGCCTGTCGCTCCGGCGGCTCCGGCTTCCCCGCCGCAGCAGACTCGCGCGCCGCAGCCTGCCGCTCCCGTGCGCCAGTCGCCGCCGCAAAGCCTGATGTCGCGTCAGGAATTGCAGGCCAAGCTGCTGCGCGAGGCGGAAGAGGCCCGGATGACCGCGCTGGAAGATGCGCGCCGCCGCGAGGATGCCCAGCGTCTTGCCGCGACCGAGGAAGAAAAGCGCCGAGCCGAGGAAAATCGCTTGGCTGCCGAAGCCGCTGAGGCGGAAGCCACGCGTCAGGTCGAGCAACAGGCCAAGGCTGTCGAGGAAGTCGACGAGGCTCCGGCCGCGCCTGCGCCAACCGAAGAAGCTGCGCCTGCCGCCGAAGCCGCGCCCGCTGCCGCCGATCAGAAGCCGGCAACGCCCGGCGCCTCCGCCATGCCTCCGCCGCGCCGCTTTACCCCGGTCGCGCCGGTCAAGCGTCCGGAACCGGCCAAGCCCGACCGCGCCAAGCGTGGCGACGACAATCGCCGTCAGGCCGGCAAGCTGACCGTGACCCGCGCTCTGGCGGACGACGACAGCGCTCGCGCCCGCAGCCTCGCCGCGCTCAAGCGCGCCCGCGAGAAGGAACGCCGCGCCCATTATTCGGGCGGTGCCCAGGCTCGCGAAAAGCAGTCGCGCGATGTGGTCGTGCCGGAAAGCATCACCGTTCAGGAACTCGCCAACCGTATGGCCGAAAAGGGCGCGGATCTGGTGAAGGCTCTGTTCAAGATGGGCACTGCCGTCACGCTCAACCAGCCGATCGATCAGGATACGGCGGAATTGCTGGTCGAGGAATTCGGTCACCGCATCCAGCGCGTGTCCGATGCCGACGTCGAAATCGGCATCGAAGGCGATGTCGACGCGCCCGAGACGCTGAAGCTCCGTGCGCCGGTCGTAACCATCATGGGCCATGTCGACCACGGTAAGACCTCGCTGCTCGACGCGCTGCGCGGGACCGATGTGGTCGCGGGCGAAAGCGGGGGCATCACCCAGCATATCGGCGCCTATCAGGTGACGACCAAGGGGGGCGACGTCATCACCTTCCTCGATACGCCGGGCCACGAAGCCTTCTCTGAAATGCGCGCGCGCGGCGCCAACGTCACCGACATCGTCATCCTCGTGGTGGCGGCCGATGACGGGCTGATGCCGCAGACCATCGAAGCCATCAACCACACCAAGGCCGCTGGCGTCCCGATGATCGTGGCGATCAACAAGTGCGACAAGCCGGAAGCCAATCCGCAAAAGGTGCGCGAGCGTCTTCTGGAGCATGAGATCGTCGTCGAGGATATGGGCGGCGACGTGCAGGACGTGCAGGTATCGGCGCTCAAGAAGACGGGTCTGGACGAGCTGATCGAGAAGATTCTGCTCCAGGCCGAGGTCATGGAACTGACCGCCAACCCCGAACGCGCTGCCGAAGGCAATGTGATCGAGGCGCAGCTCGACAAGGGCCGTGGCGCGGTTGCCACCGTGCTGGTCCGCAGGGGCACGCTCAAGGTCGGCGACACCTTCGTCATCGGCGCGGAGAGCGGCAAGGTGCGTGCTCTGATCAATGACAAGGGCCAGAATGTGAAGACCGCCGGTCCCTCGACTCCGGTCGAGGTGCTGGGTCTTTCGGGTGTTCCCATGGCGGGCGACCAACTCACCGTCGTGGAAAATGAAGCCCGCGCCCGCGAAGTCGCCGCTTACCGTCAGGAACAGGCGACCAAGAAGCGCACCACCACCGCTCCGACCAGCTTCGAGCATATGTTCTCGGCGCTGAACACGACCGTCATCGAATATCCGGTGGTGGTGAAGGGCGACGTGCAGGGTTCGGTCGAAGCGATCGTGTCGTCGCTCAACCGCATCTCGACCGACGAGATCAAGGTGCGCATCCTGCATTCGGGCGTCGGCGCGATCACCGAAAGCGACGTCACGCTGGCAGCCGCCAGCCGTGCGCCGCTGATCGGCTTCAACGTCCGTCCCAATGCCAAGGCGCGTCAGTTGGCGGAGCGCGAGAAGATCTCGCTGCGCTATTATGACGTGATCTACGACCTGCTCGAAGAAGTCCGTGGCGAAATGGCGGGCCAGCTCGCGCCGGAGCGTATCGAAACCATCGTCGGCCGGGCCGAGGTGCTTCAGGTGTTCCCGGCGGGCAAGAAGGACAAGGCGGCCGGTCTGCTCGTCCTCGACGGCATCATCCGCAAGGGTCTCAATGCGCGCCTTACCCGCGACGATGTCATCGTGTCGCGCACCCACATCGCCTCGCTGCGCCGCTTCAAGGACGATGTGTCCGAAGTCCGTGCAGGCATGGAATGCGGTGCGGTGTTGCAGGACACCAACGACATCAAGCCCGGCGACACGCTCGAACTGTTCGAGGTCGAGGAACGCGCCCGCACGCTGTAACCATCGAATGAGCTACCCCGGTGCAAGCCGGGGTGGCCAGGATTTGCAATGGCTCAACAAAATGAAGGCCCCTCCGTTCGTCTGCTCCGTGTAGGCGAACAGGTGCGCCATGTCCTTTCCGACATCCTCCAGCGCGGTGACGTGCATGACGATGTGCTGGCCAGGCATGTCGTCAGCATCACCGAAGTCCGCATGTCACCCGACCTGCGCCACGCGACCGTGTTCGTGAAGTCGCTGCTGGGACAGGATGAGGAAGCGGTGCTGAAGGCTCTGCGCACCAATACCGCCTATCTCCAGCGCGAGGTTGCGACCCGCATCCGCCTCAAATATGCGGCGAAGCTTAAATTCCTGGCGGATGAGAGTTTCGATGAGGGTACCCACATCGACAAGCTGCTTCGCGACCCCAAGGTTGCCCGCGATCTGGAAACGCCTGAAGACGAATGAGCGCGCAGTGCTTCTGTGCGGGACTAGGCTCTCCGTGAAGCGAACTGATTCTAATCCCGTCGACGGGACGGCGCAGCCCGGCTAACAACGCCTCTCCCGGACAAGAACCAAGGGGCAGGGCATATGAAAAGAATCGGGATATTTTCGGGCGGATTATTGGCCCTCGCTGCGCCGCTGGCGGCGAAGGAAGCGCCGATCCACCCCGCCGTCATCAGCGATCCCGCGCCCGACAGCGCCTATCCGGCTGGCGTGAGCGCCTTCGTCATCCCCTCCGAGGATGGCGCGCTGAACGCGGTTCTCTATACCGCTGCCGGATCGGGCCTTCACCCGACTCTGCTTCTGCTCCACGGCTTTCCCGGCAATGAGCAGAATCTGGACATCGCCCAGGCCGCCCGCCGCGCCGGATGGAATGTCCTGACGCTTCACTATCGCGGCTCCTGGGGCAGTCCCGGCAGCTTCTCTTTCACCCACGCCTCGGAAGATGCCTGGAACGCGCTGCAATATCTCCAGCAATCCGCCACCGTGGCCAAATATCGTATCGATACCAGCACCATCGTCGTCGCAGGCCACAGCATGGGCGGCTTCATGGCCGCTGATGTCGCCGCCGCCGAACCCCATGTCGCCGGCCTGTTCCTGATCGACCCCTGGGACCCGGCCGAAACCGTTGCCGCGCTCTCGACGCCGCAGGGCGAAGCCGCCTGGAAGGCCGAAGTCGCCAGTGACCTGCCGCCGCTTGAAGGCGCGACCTATGACAGCCTGACCGGCGAAATCCGCGCCCAGCCGCAAAAATTCGACCTCGGCCGCCGACTGGTCGGCTATGGCCGCCGCCCGCTCACCATCATCGGCGCGGAGCGGGGCATCGGCGCTATGGCCCGCAAGGTCACCGCTGACGCGCAATCCGCCAATCCGGACACGCGGCTGATGGTCTGGCCGACCGACCATAGTTTCTCCGACAAGCGCATTGCGCTGGGAGATGCGCTTGTGCGCTTCCTCAAAAGCGTTGCTCCGATGGCACGCTGATGGCGAAGCTCTATTTCTACTACAGCTCGATGAACGCGGGCAAATCGACCACCCTGCTGCAATCAAGCTTCAACTATCGCGAGCGCGGCATGGAAACCATGCTCTGGACCGCCGCGATCGATGACCGCTACGGCCAGGGCCGGATCGTGTCCCGCATCGGGCTGGAGGCGCAGGCGCATCTCTTCGACGCGGCGACCGATCTTTTCCAGTCCGTCGAGGCGCGGCAGGCGGAGACCCCCTTGTCCTGCGTGCTGATCGACGAAGCGCAGTTCCTGAACACCGATCAGGTCTGGCAGCTTGCCGCGGTGTGCGACCGGTTGGGCATCCCCGTGCTCTGCTATGGCATCCGCACCGACTTCCAGGGGCGATTGTTCGAGGGCAGCGCGGCGCTGCTGGGCCTTGCCGACACGTTGACGGAGATCAAGACAATCTGCGAATGCGGGCGCAAGGCGATCATGAACCTGCGCGTCGATGGGAAAGGACGCCCGATCCGCGAGGGCGAGCAGACTGAAATCGGCGGCAATGACCGCTATGTCGCGCTCTGCCGCCGCCATTTTGCTGAAAGGCGATCGGGCGACTGATTTGTCTGCCGGCCCAAGAAGGGCTGACAATAGGCCGCATGACGGTTAGAGCCCGCCGCCATGCACGGCTGGATCATCATCGACAAACCCCATGGCCTGGGGTCGACCCAGGCAGTGAGCGCCGTGAAGCGCGCCCTGCGCCAGAGTGGCGCGGGGAAGTGGAAGGTCGGCCATGGCGGCACGCTCGACCCGCTGGCGACTGGCGTGCTGCCCATCGCGATCGGTGAAGCGACCAAGCTCGCCGGGCGGATGCTGGACAGCGACAAAATCTATGATTTTACCGTTGCCTTCGGTGTCCAGACCGACACGCTCGACCTGGAGGGCAAGGAAATCGCCGCCAGCGAGCATCGCCCGACGCTGGCCGATGTCGAAGCCGTGCTGCCGCGGTTCACCGGCCCGATCGAGCAGGCTCCGCCTGCCTATTCGGCTATCCTGATCGACGGCCAGCGCGCCTATGACCTCGCCCGCGCAGGGCAGGAGGTGGAGATGAAGACCCGCGCCGTCACCATCCACGCCCTCTCCATCACGGGGCAGGAGCCGGAAGGGCCAGAACTCGAGGAAAACAGGTTTGCCTCCGTCACCCTCACCGCTCATGTCTCCAAGGGCACCTATATCCGCAGCCTTGCCCGCGACATTGCGCTCGCGCTTGGCACGGTGGGCCATGTCACGATGCTCCGCCGGGTTAAGGCGGGGCCGTTCACCCTGGAATCCGCGATTTCGCTGGACAAATTGAACGAAGCTGCTAGGGGCGGCGGCATCGCGCAGTGCATGCTGCCGTTGACCGCAGGGCTGGACGACATCCCGGCTCTCGCAGTCTCTCCCGATGACGCGCTGGCTCTCCGACAGGGGAAGGTGCTTATGGGGAAACCGCATACCGGCCTGATGCTGGCGATGGACGGGCAAACACCCGTCGCGCTGGTCGAAGCCAGTGGCCCGGAGATCCGGGTGGTGCGCGGCTTTAATCTCTAAAATGAAAGGAAGCCGATGTCGATTACTGCTGAGCGCAAGGAAGCGCTGATCAAGGAACATGCCCGCGCCGAAGGCGATACCGGTTCGCCGGAAGTCCAGGTGGCGATCCTCTCGGAGCGCATTTCGAACCTGACCGAGCATTTCAAGGGTCACCACAAGGATAACCACAGCCGTCGCGGCCTGCTTATGCTGGTCAACAAGCGCCGTTCGCTGCTGGACTATCTGAAGAAGAAGGATGGGGCGCGTTACACCGACCTCATCGCCAAGTTGGGCCTGCGCAAGTAAGTGACCCAATCGTTCGGCCCGCTTCGGCGGGCCGATTACGTATTGGTCAAATAGGTCTGGGGCGCCCCCGCGAAGGCGGGGATCCAGGACAAAGACCAGAACTGGGTTCCTGCGTTGGCTTACGCCGCCCTTCGGGTCGCAGGAACACGGTAAGCAGGTGAGGAGATTGTGCAATCCGGCGCGATCCCTCGAAACAAGGGGCCAGACGATGCCCCGAAACCGCCGCGCGCCGGATAGCGCGCAACACAGGCCCCGCCCGGCAATAGGGCCGCGCGGGCGAAGGAAAAATCTATGTTCGATGTAAAGAAGGTATCAATCGAGCTGGCAGGCAAGACCCTGACTCTCGAAACCGGCCGTATTGCGCGTCAGGCCGACGCCGCCGTGCTGGCGACCTATGGCGAGACGGTGGTGCTGTGCGCCGTGACCGCCGCCAAGTCGGTGAAGGAAGGACAGGACTTCTTCCCGCTGACCGTCCATTATCAGGAAAAATATTCGGCCGCCGGTCGCATTCCGGGTGGCTTCTTCAAGCGTGAGCGTGGCGCCACGGAAAAGGAAACGCTGGTTTCCCGCCTGATCGACCGCCCGATCCGCCCGCTCTTCCCCGAAGGTTTCTATAACGAAATCAACGTCATCGCTCAGGTTCTGAGCTTCGACGGCGAGAGCGAGCCCGATATCGTGGCGATGATCGCCGCTTCGGCCGCGCTGACCCTGTCGGGTGTGCCTTTCCTGGGTCCGATCGGCGCTGCCCGCGTCGGCTACAAGGATGGTGAATATCAGCTCAACCCGTCGCTGGACGAAGTGAAGACCGGCGAACTCGACCTGGTCGTCGCCGCCACCGGCAGTGCGGTGATGATGGTCGAATCCGAAGCCAAGGAGCTGTCGGAAGAGGTCATGCTCGGCGCCGTCCTGTTCGCCCATGAAGCCAGCAAGAAGATCGTCAACGCGATCATCGACCTTGCTGAAAAGGCGGCGAAGGATCCGTGGGACGTTGCCACGGGCGACAATCTGGATGACCTGAAGAAGAAGCTCAAGAAGCTGATCGGCAAGGACATCACCGCCGCCTACAAGCTGACCGACAAGTCGGCCCGCTCCAACGCGCTGAACGAAGCCCGCGCCAAGGCGAAGGCACAGTTCACCGCTGACGGCCTGGACGCCCAGACCGTCATGGCCGGCATCAAGCTGACCAAGAAGCTGGAAGCCGAGATCGTGCGCGGCGCCATCCTGAAGGACGGCAAGCGCATCGACGGCCGCACCACCACGCAGATTCGCCCGATCGAGGCGATCGTCGGTTTCCTGCCCCGCACCCATGGTTCGGCGCTGTTCACCCGTGGCGAAACGCAGTCGATCTGCACCACCACGCTGGGCACCAAGGACGCCGAGCAGATGATCGACGGCCTGAACGGCGTCTATTATGAAAACTTCATGCTGCACTATAACTTCCCGCCCTATTCGGTCGGTGAAGTCGGCCGCTTCGGCGCGCCGGGCCGTCGCGAAGTCGGTCATGGCAAGCTGGCATGGCGCGCCCTGCACCCCGTCCTGCCCAGCAAGGACGAGTTCCCCTACACCATCCGCGTCCTGTCCGACATCACCGAGTCCAACGGCTCGTCCTCGATGGCGACGGTCTGCGGCGGTTCGCTGTCGATGATGGACGCGGGCGTTCCGCTCAAGCGTCCGGTGTCGGGCATCGCCATGGGCCTGATCCTGGAAGGCAAGAATTTCGCTGTCCTCAGCGACATTCTGGGCGACGAGGATCATCTGGGCGACATGGACTTCAAGGTGGCGGGCACGGAAGCGGGCATCACCACCATGCAGATGGACATCAAGGTTGCCGGCATCACGCAGGAAATCTTCGAAGTCGCCCTGCGTCAGGCCAAGGAAGGCCGTGCCCATATCCTGGGTGAGATGAGCAAGGCGCTGTCCTCGACCCGTTCCGAGCTGTCGGCCCATGCCCCGCGCATCGAGACGATCCAGATCGACAAGTCGAAGATCCGCGACGTCATCGGCACCGGCGGCAAGGTCATCCGCGAGATCGTCGCGGAAACCGGCGCGAAGGTCGACATCGACGATGAGGGCATCATCAAGATCAGCTCGTCCGACATCGCTCAGATCGAAGCCGCCAAGGCGTGGATTCTCGGCATCGTCGAGGAAGCGGAAGTCGGCAAGATCTACACCGGCAAGGTCGTCAACATCGTCGACTTCGGTGCGTTCGTGAACTTCATGGGTGGCAAGGACGGCCTCGTCCACGTCTCCGAAATGAAGAATGAGCGCGTCGAAAAGCCGACCGACGTCGTGTCGGAAGGCCAGGAAGTGAAGGTCAAGGTTCTGGAGATCGACCCGCGCGGCAAGGTTCGCCTGTCCATGCGCGTCGTCGATCAGGAGACCGGCGAAGAGCTGGAGGACACCCGTCCTGCCCGCGAGCCGCGTGAACCGCGCGGCGACCGCGGTGATCGTGGTGATCGGGGCCGTGGCCCGCGTCGCGATGGCGGCGACCGTGGCGGTCGCGGTGGTGAAGGTCGTGGCGATCGTGGCCCGCGCCGTGACCGTGGCCCGCGTGGCGAAGGCGGCAAGGGCGGTGATGATGACGGCTCGAACGCCGGTCTGCCCGACTTCCTGACCCAGGACTGATCGCGCAAGCACATCGCTGAAACAGCAGGAAAGGGCGTCCGGATCATCCGGGCGCCCTTTTCGATGGAATCGAGTCTTTCCTGATCTCAATCAGTTGGCGGGAATGAAAGTTATGATACGGTAACAAAGGGTTTGGGGGGACATATGCAGCGCAGGAACGAAAAATTCGTGGAGCGCCTGCCGCTTGTCCTGCGGCGACCGTGGCAGGCCTATCTGCTGACGACAGCCTTCTGCCTGATCGCATTTGCGATCCGGAGCGCCGCCGAAATCGTCATGCCGGTCGGCTATCCTTTCGTGTCCTTCTTTCCTGCCGTCATTCTCTCATCCTTCCTCTTCGGCGTACGGCCGGGCATCTATGCGGGCCTGCTGTGCGGCGCGCTTTCCTGGTATTTCTTCATTCCGCCGCGCATGGGCATTGCATTCGATCCGGGTGTCCTGCTGGCCCTTGGCTTTTACGGCGCCGTCGTGGCGGTCGACATCGCGCTCATCCATTTCATGCAGAGGCGAATTTCAACCTCGCGATCGAGCGGGAGCGCAGCCGCGCGCTGGCGGAAAATCGCGAGCTGCTGTTTCACGAATTGCAGCACCGCGTGTCCAATAATCTTCAGGTCGTGGCCGCGATGCTCTCGCTCCAGCGGCGCGATGTCGACCATGACATCGCCCGCCGCGCCCTGGACGACGCCTCGGCCCGGCTGGCGCTGGTCGGACGGATCAGCCGTGCGCTCTACAATCCGTCGGGGGAGGGGCAGAATATCCGCGCCTTCTTAACGACATTGACCGCCGATGTGGTGGAAGCCAGCGGCCGTGATGACATAGCGCTGACCATCGAAGCGCCGGAAGACCTGATTCTCGAACCCGATATCGCCGTGCCGCTGGCGCTGATCGTGACGGAAGCGGTCAGCAACGCCATCGAACATGGCCTGCCGCATCGGGCGGGTCGCATCCATGTCGGTCTGGACATGGCGGACGGCGGGATCACGCTCCACGTAACCGACGACGGCAAGGGGATAGAGCCCGATTTCGACCTGGGCGGCAGTCAGAGTCTGGGCCTGCGCATTTCCAACGCGCTGGCGGGGCAATTGAACGGCCGTTTCTCCCTCCAGCGCTCGGCGCAGGGCGGCGCGACCGCACGGCTGGACCTGCCAGTCCGCGCATAGTGACGCTTGCCACCATTCTGCCGCTTGGCGCGGCGCATTCGCTCGGCTATGACCCGGCCATGCTGACGAAAACCATGACGCGCATCGGCGCGGCCACCGCACCGCTTCTGCTTGCCGCCCTGCTCGCCGGCTGCGCGACGTCGAAGAACAAGGCCGACACCCAATATGTCGCCCGCGACGTGTCCACGCTCTACAATGCGGGCAAATATCGGCTGGATCGGGGGCAGTACAAGCTCGCCGCCGCGCTGTTCGACGAGGTGGAGCGCCAGCATCCCTATTCGCCCTGGGCGCGCCGGGCGCAGCTCATGTCCGCCTTCAGCTATTATATGAATCAGGATTATCCCGAAGCGATCGGCGCCGCCCAGCGCTTCCTGTCGATTCATACCGGCAACAAGGACGCGCCCTACGCCTATTATCTGATCGCGCTTTGCTATTATGAACAGATTGCCGATGTCACCCGCGACCAGAAGATCACCCAGCAGTCGCTGGACGCGCTGGGCGAGCTGATCCGCCGCTATCCCGACACGCGCTACGCCGCCGACGCCCGGCTGAAGCTCGACCTCGTCAACGATCATCTGGCGGGCAAGGAAATGGAAGTCGGGCGCTTCTACCAGCGCCGGGGTCAGTGGCTGGCGGCGACGCTGCGCTTCCGCACGGTGATCGACAAATATCAGACGACCACGCATACGCCGGAAGCGCTGGAGCGTCTGGTGGAAAGCTATCTCTCGCTCGGCATTCCCGCCGAAGCGCAAAAGGCTGCCGCGGTACTGGGCAAGAACTATCCCGGTTCGAAATGGTATGAGCGGTCCTACAAGCTCATGCGGGAACATGCGCCCAAGGCTTAATCGGATGATATCGTCACCCCAGCGCAAGCTGGGGTTTCAGGCGTCCGGGCGCGACCTGGCGGCCCGAGATTCCGGCTTTCGCTGGAATGACATTCGCGGACCATCGTCATGTTGACCGCCCTGTCCATCCGCAATGTCGTGCTGATCGAGGCGCTGGACCTGGATTTCGGTTCCGGCCTGGGCGTGCTGACCGGCGAGACGGGGGCAGGCAAATCGATCCTGCTCGATTCGCTGGGTCTGGCGCTGGGGGCTCGCGCCGACAGCGGCCTCGTCCGCAATGGGGAGGCGCAGGCCAGCGTCACCGCCACCTTCGACACGCCCCGCGCCGATCATCGCGCGACGGACCTGCTGGCCGACAATGGCATCGACCTGGAACCGGGCGAGCCGCTGATCATCCGCCGCATGGTCAAGGCCGATGGCGGCAGCCGCGCCTTCATCAACGACCAGGCCTGTTCGGCCGCCTTGCTGCGTGACCTTAGCAGCGCATTGGTGGAAATCCACGGCCAGCACGACGATCGCGGTCTGCTCAACCCGCGTGGGCATCGGGCCTTGCTCGATTCCTATGGGCGCTGCGACACTGGCGCTGTCTCCGGCGCCTATCAGGCCTGGCGGGCCGCCGCCGACCGCCTTGCCGAAAGCCGCGCCAGCGTCGAAACGGCTGCCCGCGACCGCGATTACCTGACCCATGCGGTGGACGAACTCACCCGCTTCGCGCCCGAACCCGGCGAGGAAGCCCTGCTGGCCGAGGAACGCGCCACCATGCAGAAGGGTGCCCGCCTGTCCGACGATCTGTCCGCCGTTACCGAATGCTTCACCGGCTCCGATGGCGGCCTTGCCCAGTTGCGGCAGGCTGCCCGCCGACTCGACCGGATCGTCAGCGAATATGAGCTGCTGGCCGAGGTTCTCGCCGCGCTCGACCGTGCCGTGATCGAGGCGAGCGAAGCGGAGGACCGCCTGAACGAAGCCGCCGAGGCGCTGAGTTTCGATCCCGCCCGGCTCGACGCCATCGAGACCCGCCTGTTCGACCTGCGCGGCCTGGCCCGCAAGCATCAGGTGCAGCCCGACGATCTCGCCGCCCTGCGCAACGACATGGCCGCGAAACTGGCCGCGATCGAAGGTGGGGAGGAGCATCTTGCCGCCCTTGAAGCGGAGACGAGGGCCAAGGCGGCCGCCTATCGTGAAGCAGCGCAGGCTCTGTCCGCCGAACGACAGATGGCGGCGGGCAAGCTCGACGCCGCTGTCGCCGCCGAACTGGCGCCGCTGAAACTGGACGCCGCCCGCTTCCGCACCGTGGTCGCACCGCAGGGGGAGGGGCAATGGGGCGCCCATGGCATGGACCGGGTGGAGTTCGAAATCTCCACCAACCCCGGCGCGCCCTTCGCGCCGCTGGTCAAGATCGCTAGCGGAGGCGAATTGTCCCGCTTCATCCTCGCGCTCAAGGTCGCGCTGGCGGAGCAGGGCGGGGCGGACACGCTGATCTTCGACGAGATCGATCGCGGGGTAGGGGGCGCGGTCGCATCCGCCATCGGTGACCGCCTTGCGCGCTTGTCGAAGACCAATCAGATATTGGTCGTCACCCACAGCCCTCAGGTCGCGGCGCGGGGTGCGGGCCATATGCTGATCGCCAAATCGAGCGCCAATGTGAACGGGGGCACGGTCACGCGCACCGGCGTCCATGCTTTGAGCGATGGCGAACGGCGCGAAGAAATCGCCCGCATGCTCTCTGGCGCGGAGATCACCGCAGAGGCGCGGGCGCAGGCGGAAAGGCTGCTGGGAGTTTAGGATTTTTGTTCGAAGGAAAGTGGTGCTCCTGTGAATGCAGGAGCCCAGTCCTGCCGTTTGAACTGTGTTCCAGCCTTCGCAGGAGCACATTGCGCTTCAATCAAATCGAGGCAAACTCTAAAAGCTGGGGCTGCCGCAGAGGTGCGGCTGGATTTCTAAGGGGGCAAAAGGATGAGCAGTTTGTGGACGGAGGTTCGCGGGAAGTTTGTCGCAGCAAGAGCAATCCTCACCGACTTTGTTGTCCCCGATGAGGACGATCACCCTGCCTCTGTTCCCGAAGACGGGCTGCCTGCGTGGCAAGAAAAACTCATTTCGGTTTCTGGCCTACCCTTCGTTCTTACCTATCCGGCAAGCAAAGGCGAGGTTACTCAGCGGCTTGTAACCTGCCAACGATTGGATCGTGCCGCCGATACGCTCTATTTATGGGCTTTCTGTCATCATCGGGCGGCGGTGCGTCAATTTCGTGTCGATCGCATCACGGATATTGCTGATGCGGCGACGGGAGAGTTACTCGGTTCGCCATTGGCTTTCTTTGCACAATTTGAGATCGACAGATCGCAACGCTCGAAACCGGGTTGGGGTTTGAACGTTCGTCAACGAGCCGATTTCGTTGCTGTTCTGAATGCCCTAATGTTCATGGCTCGCTGTGATCGCGAATATCATCCGCTGGAACGACAGGCTCTGGAGGATTGTATTGCGCGCTACTGGTTGCGGTTCGAGGCTCCCGGTGATCCAGATATGGAGGCTATTCTCAACCATGCCGACCGGCTGGCGCCTGATGCGGAAACCTTTTTTGTCTCTTTGAACCGATGTGCTGCCGAACCGCGTTTGGTTCGGCTGTTAAAGGAGAGCGCTGCCGAGATTATCGATGCAGATGGTGTTCACGCGCCCCATGAAGTCTATTGGGGTTCGAAGATAGACGAGTTTTTCAAGAATCAGGGCTGATGACCGACCCCACGCAAATGACCGAAGCCGAAGCCGCCAATCGCCTGATGCGCCTGGCGCGCGAGATTGCACGTCACAACCGCCTTTATCACGATCAGGACGAGCCGGAGATTGCGGATGCCGACTATGACGCGCTCGTCCGCGAAAATAATGCGCTGGAAGCCGCCTTCCCGCATCTCATCCGCAGCGACTCTCCCAACGCCCAGGTCGGCGCAGCGCCCACCTCTTCGCTGAAGAAGGTGCAGCATGCCGTCCGTATGATGAGCCTCGACAACGGCTTTTCCGACGAGGACATAGCCGAATTCATCGCCCGCGTCCGCCGCTTCCTGGCGCTGCCCGAGGATGCCCCGGTGGCGCTGACCGCCGAGCCCAAGATCGACGGCCTGTCCTGCTCGCTGCGCTATGAAAAGGGCGAACTGGTCCTCGCCGCCACGCGCGGCGACGGCACGACCGGCGAGGATGTCACCGCCAATGTCCGCACCATCGACGACATCCCGCAGTGCCTGACGGGCGAAGCCATCCCCGATCTTTTCGAGGTCCGGGGCGAAGTCTATATGGCCAAGGCCGATTTCGTTGCCCTCAACGCGCGTTTGGCGGCCGAAGCCGAAGACCCGGAAAAGGCCCGCCAATTCGCCAACCCCCGCAACGCAGCCGCCGGATCGCTGCGCCAGAAGGACGCCGCCGTCACCGCCAGCCGCCCGCTGCGCTTCCTGGCCCATGGCTGGGGTGAGGTCAGCGCGGTCCCCGCCGAAACCCAGCTCGGCGTCATGCAGGTGATTGCGAACTGGGGCTTGCCCGTTTCCGACCGGCTCACCTGCGTCGACACGCTGGAAGCGCTGATCGCCCATTATCGCGCCATAGAGGCGGCGCGGGCCGACTTGCCCTTCGACATTGACGGCGTGGTCTATAAGGTCGATCGGCTCGACTGGCAGCAACGCCTGGGTTTCGTCGCCAAGGCTCCGCGCTGGGCCATCGCCCATAAATTCCCCGCCGAACGCGCCCAGACCACGCTGGAGGCGATCGATATCCAGGTCGGGCGCACCGGCAAGCTGACGCCGGTGGGCCGTCTGACCCCCGTCACTGTCGGCGGCGTCGTCGTTTCCAACGTCACCCTGCACAATGCCGACGAGATCGAGCGTCTGGGCGTACGTCCCGGCGACCGCATTGTCGTGCAGCGCGCGGGCGACGTCATTCCGCAGGTGGTCGACAATCTGACCCGCGATGCCGTGCGCGATCCTTTCACTTTCCCCGATCATTGCCCCGTTTGCCATTCGGAAGCCGTGCGCGAAGAGGGTGAGGTCGACATCCGCTGCACCGGCGGCCTGATCTGCGCGGCGCAGCGTTTCGAACGGCTGCGCCATTTCGTCAGCCGCGTCGCGCTCGATATCGAGGGGCTGGGCGAGAAGAGCATAGAGGAATTTCTCGATCTGGGCTGGATCACCGAACCCGCCGACATTTTCCGCCTGAAGGCTCACCGCCCAAGCCTGTTGGGCCGGGAGGGCTGGAAGGAAAAATCGGTCGACAATCTCCTCGCTGCCATAGAGGCGAAGCGTCGGCCCGACGCCGCCCGTCTGCTCTTCGGCCTGGGTATTCGTCATATCGGGGCGGTGACGGCGCGTGATCTGCTGAAACGCTATACGACGCTGGAGGCGATTCACGCGCTTGCCCGAGAGATCATCGCCCTGCGCGATGCCGCCGAGCCTGCGGAGGGGGAAGAGGAAGGCCGCTTCCGCAACCGCCTCGACAAGGCGATCGCGGAACATATCGGCGTCGAAAATGTGGGCTCAGCGGTCGGCCATGCACTGGCCGATTTCTTCCACGAGCCGCATAATGTGGAGGTGTGGAACGACCTGCTGAGCGAAGTCTCTCCGCCCGATTATGTGGTCGAAACCACCGCCAGCCAGGTCACGGGCAAGACGGTCGTCTTCACCGGCAAGCTGGAAACCATGAGCCGCGACGAGGCCAAGGCGCAGGCCGAACGGCTGGGCGCCAAGGCCGCCGGCTCGGTCAGCGCCAAGACCGACCTGGTGGTCGCCGGTCCCGGCGCCGGCTCGAAACTCAAACAGGCCGCCGCGCTCGGCATTGAAGTGATCGACGAAGCCGCCTGGGCGGAGATCGTGAAAGCGGCGGGATAGTGTGTGTGTGGCCGGTTTTGGACATTTCCAAGACATCCCCCTCCCGCAAGCGGGAGGGGGAATGGCGGGAAGCCACCCGGCGCAAAATTTCAAAACCGCCTAGGCAAAACCGGACAAGGATAAGGTCGCCCTCAGCTCGCCCCCTCCAGCTTGTCCTGCGTGCGCGTCGCAAAGTCGCCCGCTTCATGGCGTTCGTGTAGCTGTTCTTCCAGCGGCCCGTTCGCCTTGTTGACCATCCGCCCGCGCTTCACCGCGGGCCGCTCGTCGATCTGCTTCGCCCAGCGCAGCACATTCTTGTAGCTCTGCACGTCGAGAAACTCCGCCGCATCATAGGCGCGGCCCAGCGCGACGCCGCCATACCAGGGCCAGATCGCCATGTCCGCTATCGTATAATCCTCGCCCGCTATATATTCATGCTCGGCCAGTTGCCGGTCCAGCACATCGAGCTGCCGCTTGGCCTCCATCGCATAGCGGTTGATCGCATATTCGAATTTCTCCGGCGCATAGGCGAAGAAATGGCCGAAGCCGCCACCCAGGAGCGGCGCGCTGCCCATCTGCCAGAACAGCCAGTTGAGCGTCTCGGTGCGCTTGGTCGGATCGGTCGGCAGGAAAGCGCCGAATTTCTCGGCCAGATAGACCAGGATCGAGCCGGACTCGAACACCCGGCGGGGCGGAGAGACGCCATGGTCCATCAGCGCCGGGATCTTGCTGTTCGGATTGACCGAAACGAAGCCGCTGCCGAACTGATCGCCATCTCCGATACGGATCAGCCAGGCGTCATATTCCGCATCCTTGCCTGCCTTCAGCAACTCTTCCAGCAGGATCGTCACCTTTTGCCCATTGGGCGTGGCGAGCGAATAAAGTTGCAACGGATGTTTGCCGACCGGCAGCGCCTTTTCATGGGTCGGTCCCGCGATCGGCCGGTTGATGTTGGCAAAGGCGCCGCCATTATCCTTGTCCCAGGTCCAGACGCGCGGCGGAATATAGGCTGTGTCGGTCATGCAGGCGATCCCTCTAAAGGCTTCTAACAGGGGCGGCGGGTAGCGAGGAGGTCCACCGCTCCGGCGCTAGGTAAGGATCGCCCGCCCGCGATACAAACGCGCGCGCGCAAAAAAAGGGCGGCCCAAGGGAGGCCGCCCTTTCTCCCCCTTTAACGGAAGATCAGAATTTGAAGCTTGCCCCCGCCTTGAAGGTGCGGCCGATCAGCCCGGCATAATGCCAAGTGGTCAGGAAATTGGGCGAGCTTGTATAGGAAGCGGGCGCCAGCGGAGCCCGGCGACCGAACACATTGCCGACATTGGCGAAGAAGGTGAAATTCTCGTTCACTTCCACCTGAGCGTTCATGTCGACATTGATGAAGCTTTTCACATGGCAGAATTTGTCGGAATAGAGCGGATTGCTTGAATAGAGATTGTGGGCGCAGGAAAGGTCGAGCGATCCTTCGTCCGCCGCCACCGCCTTGATCTTGCCGACATAATAGGCCGTCGCGGTCAGGGCGAATTTCCTGATCTGCAACGTATTCTGCCAGTTGCCGCGCCAATCGGGCGTGCCGTTACCCGACGACAGCTCATAGGGGCCCATGGTGCCCGCATATTTCTGCACGCCCTTGGCAGTGTGCAGATCATATTGGATCACATGGGTCGCTTCGATCCGGCTCGTCCACATGATCTCGTCGCCCAGCGGAATCTTGGCGGTGGCCGAGAAGTCGACGCCCGACGTCACTGCATAGTTGGCGTTGACGAACGGTGCGTTGATGATCAGCACGCGGGGCAGGGCATTGGGGAATGCCGGGTCGGGCGCGTCGATGGCGTAGCAGCTATAGCCCGGCCCTACGGCAGCCACCGCAGCACAGGCAGCGGCCACGTTCGACTGTCCATAATAGGCGTTTCGAGCATCGCCTGTTTGCGGCCCCGCGACGATCAGGTCCGATTTCTTCACATTATAATAATCGACGGTCAGGCTCAGCCAGCGGGTCGGCTCGAAGATGGCGCCCGCCGTGAAGCTGCGCGACACTTCGGGCTTCAGGTCGGGATTGCCGGTCAGGCCGGACCCTAGCCGATATCTCTGCGAATAGCCGTTATTGCCATGCGCCAGTTGGAAGGAGGTTGGCGGCGTGAAGTTGGAGAAGCCCGCAAACTGGCTGCGCGGGTTCGATTCCGCGAAGGTCGGTGCCCGGAACCCCTTGGAGAAGGTGCCGCGCAGCGCCAGTTGCCGGATCGGCGTGAACTTCACCCCCAGCTTGGGCGAGAAGTGGCTGAACCCTTCCGAATAATGGTCGTAGCGGCCGGATGCGTTCACCTCCAGACTGTCGAGGATCGGCGCCTGCACTTCGAAATAGGCGGCCGAAACGGTATGTTTGCCGAAGGCCGCGGATGTCGTCAGCGTCCAGGTGTCCAGCGCCGCATTCTGGTTGTTGTTCTCCAGCATCTCATGGCGCACCTGCCCGCCGATGGCGATCTGGAGCGGGCCGCCCGGCAGGTCCATCAGCTTCTTGGTCACGGACGCATCGACCGAATACATTTCCGAATGCGACGGCGTGGTGATGTCAGGCGACACGAAGTCCCGCACCGCCTGGCTGTTGGCGGAGGGATTGACGAAATTATAGGCGCCCGTGTTGATCGCGTTCAGCGTGTTGGCGATGTTCAGATAGCCATATTGCGTGATCTTGAGGTTGTCGCGGGCGTAAACCCCGTCGATCTTCCAGTTCCAGTCGTCATTGATGCTGCCGCTGAAGCCGCCGGCGAAGCGCCACACCTCATTGGTGCGGTCGCTGCCCGCCGGAATGTCCCCGAACAGATAATGGATGCGCGCCGCGCCATTGGCGGGATCGTTGGCGAAGGCGGCCGCAAAGGGGTTGTTCGGATTGAGCTGACGATTGGCCGCCGTGGCGCAATTGACGCCCGCCGAGCAGATATAGACCGGCAGCACGATCCCCGGATTGTTCGACGCCAGCGATGGCGAAGCGCCGAAGGGCTGGGTGGCGCGCAGGGCGCGTGGCTGGTTGATGATGCTGACGAAGCTGTTGGAATACATGCCGGTCAGATAGGCTTCGACATTGTCGTTGATCCGCACGCTGATGCGGCCGCTAAAGGCATAGCGCCGCTGAAGGGGCGCGAGCTGATTATATTGATCCTCCAGATTATATTTGCAGACGGTGCCGACCTGCGCTCCCGTCTGGGTATAGGTGCCGTTGGCGCAGTTCAGGTTGAGCGCTTGATATTGGTTCGTCAGCAACGTGCCGCCGCCGGCAAGCGGATTGTTGAGGTCGGTCTGGCTGACCCGGGTTACCACTGCGGTCGGCGTGCCGTTATCTGCCTGGCCGGTCAGCGTGCTGTCATTATTATTGTTATCCAGCCCGCCGATGGAGGTCAGGTCCAGCGTGTTGTACGGAAAGCCACGGCTGTGGTTGGTGACGCGGCCGTCGCGCTGATATTCGCCGTTGACGTAGATATTCCAGCCCTGATCCTCATAGTCGCCATAGCCGGCGGTCAGGTCCAGCCGCTGGTGCGCGGCATCGCCCTGGAAGGCGGCGCCCGCCTCGGCGCTGCCCGCAATGCCGTTGAAATGCTTCTTCAGGATCAGGTTGACGACGCCGCCGATCGCATCGGCGCCATAGGTGGAGGACGCGCCGTCCTTCAGCACTTCGACCCGCTCGACCAGGCTGAACGGAATGGAGTTTAGGTCGACATAGGCATTGTGCCCGTCGTCGTTGATCGGGAAGTTGGTGGAGCGCAGCCCGTCCACCAGAACGAGCGTGGAGGACACGCCCAGGCCGCGCAGCGACACGGCCGAACCGCCAGCGGAAAAGCCGCTCTGGAAGCCGGTGCCGATGGATCCGGCGCTGTCGGCGGACACGGACCGGATGGCGTCGGAAGCAGTGGTGATGCCCGCCTTTTGCAGCGTCTCGGCGGTGAGAACCGTAACCGGGGATGGCGTTTCCGTATTGGTGCGGCGGAATAGTGATCCGGTGACGACGATGGTTTCGCCCTCATCGGCGGTGGAGGAGCTTTGCGGAGAGCTTTGGGCCAAGGCTGGTGTCGCCGCGACGGCGCTCAAGCTGGCAAGGGCAAACACGGAAAGGGCCGCGCCATCACGCAGCCGGGCAAATGTCTTCATCATAGACATCAGGCTATCCCCTCTGTGGCGCGCGCCGCGGTCTGGGAATGCCGCGACATCACGCTGCTTTTGTCCGACCATCCGCTATCCGGTTGAGCCGACAGGGGAATGTTGCTGTTCTGTTTTATTCACGTAAAGCAGTATTTCCCCGGCATCGGCCTGCATTTGTCGTATTTTTTGCACGTAGAAGCATTTTGGCAACAGTTTGACTGTCTCTGTCCGCACGGAAGTCTTATAGCGGCATCGTCATAATCTCTTTCGTTCTGCGTTCGGAAAATTCCGGGTCCAAAAAAATACGGGTGGCTCTTGATCTCCGGGCTTTCCCGTCCATATGAAACGGCGCTGGCACTCCCTGATCGGGAGTGCTAACAGACACGGGTTCATCGGGAGAAGGAGCCGGAGTCGCCGTCCATGGCGGTTCCACCTCATCCCATTTAAACGTCGTAAAGAGGGAAAGGCACACAACATGGCATTTCGTCCGTTGCATGACCGCGTTCTCGTTCGCCGCGTAGAGGCGGAAGAGAAGACTGCCGGCGGCATCATCATCCCCGACACCGCCAAGGAAAAGCCGCAGGAAGGCGAGATCGTCGCTGTCGGCACCGGCATCAAGGCCGAAGACGGCAAGGTCACTCCGCTGGACGTGAAGGCGGGCGACCGCGTGCTGTTCGGCAAGTGGTCGGGCACCGAAGTCAAGGTCGACGGTGAAGACCTGCTGATCATGAAGGAATCGGATATTCTGGGTGTTGTCGCCTAAAGGCGACGGGCTGGGCGTCGTCGTCTGACCTACTCAAGATTTCCCCGCACACACATTTGCAAGAAGGTTTTTACCCATGGCTGCAAAAGAAGTAAAATTCTCCCGCGACGCCCGTGAGCGCATTCTGCGCGGCGTCGACATCCTGGCCGACGCGGTCAAGGTGACGCTCGGCCCCAAGGGCCGCAACGTCGTCATCGACAAGAGCTTCGGCGCCCCCCGCATCACCAAGGACGGCGTCAGCGTCGCCAAGGAAATCGAACTGAAGGACAAGTTCGAGAATATGGGCGCCCAGATGGTCCGCGAAGTCGCTTCGAAGACCAACGACATCGCCGGTGACGGCACCACCACCGCGACCGTTCTGGCCCAGGCGATCGTTCGCGAAGGCATGAAGTCGGTTGCCGCCGGCATGAACCCGATGGACCTGAAGCGCGGCATCGACCTCGCCGTCGCCAAGGTCGTCGAAGACGTCAAGGCCCGCTCGAAGCCGGTTTCCGGTTCGCAGGAAGTCGCCCAGGTCGGCATCATCTCCGCCAACGGTGACGTCGAAGTCGGCCAGAAGATCGCGGAAGCGATGGAAAAGGTCGGCAAGGAAGGCGTCATCACCGTGGAAGAGGCCAAGGGTCTCGACTTCGAACTGGACGTCGTCGAAGGCATGCAGTTCGACCGCGGCTATCTGTCGCCCTATTTCATCACCAACCCGGAAAAGATGGCTGTCGAGCTGGCTGATCCGTACATCCTGATCCACGAGAAGAAGCTTTCGAACCTGCAGTCGATCCTGCCGATCCTCGAAGCCGTGGTTCAGTCGGGCCGTCCGCTCCTCATCATCGCTGAGGATATCGAAGGCGAAGCGCTGGCAACCCTGGTCGTCAACAAGCTGCGCGGTGGCCTGAAGGTCGCTGCGGTCAAGGCTCCCGGCTTCGGTGACCGCCGCAAGGCCATGCTGGAAGACATCGCCGTCCTGACCAAGGGCGAAGTGATCTCCGAAGACCTCGGCATCAAGCTCGAAAACGTCACCCTTGGCATGCTCGGCACCGCCAAGCGCATCACGATCGACAAGGACAACACCACCATCGTCGATGGCGCCGGTGATGGCGAAGCGATCAAGGGCCGCACCGAGCAGATCCGCGCTCAGATCGAGACCACCACGTCCGATTATGACCGCGAAAAGCTGCAGGAGCGTCTGGCGAAGCTGGCTGGCGGCGTGGCCGTCATCAAGGTCGGCGGCGCCACCGAAGTCGAAGTCAAGGAGCGCAAGGACCGCGTCGACGACGCGCTGCACGCGACCCGCGCAGCCGTTGAAGAAGGCATCGTCCCCGGTGGCGGCACGGCTCTGCTGTACGCGACCAAGGCTCTCAATGGCCTCAAGGGCGCCAATGACGACCAGACCCGTGGCATCGACATCATCCGCAAGGCCATCGAAGCGCCGCTGCGCCAGATCGCCCAGAATGCGGGCGTCGACGGCGCCGTCGTCGCTGGCAACCTGCTGCGCGAGAATGACGAGACCAAGGGCTTCAACGCCGCGACCGACACCTATGAGAACCTCGTCGCCGCTGGCGTCATCGACCCGACCAAGGTCGTTCGCGCCGCGCTGCAGGACGCCGCTTCGGTGGCCGGCCTGCTGATCACGACCGAAGCGACCATCGCTGAACTGCCCGCCGACGACAAGGCGCCGATGGGCATGCCCGGCGGCGGCATGGGCGGCATGGGCGGCATGGACTTCTAAGTCCTGCCCTCAAGCGAAACAGAAAAGGCTGGCGGAGCAATCCGCCAGTCTTTTTCTTGTGGCCGTTTTGGGTGGGGAGCGGCCTTCATTTCCGCCATCCCGGCGAAAGCTGGGATTTCAGGCGATAGCGCTCGACCTAGCCTCACGAGAACCCAGCTTTCGATGGGATGACAATATCATCAAACGCTCACTTTTTTGGCCATTTCCGGACATTTTCGAAGTTCGTCATTCCCGCCTTCGCGGGAATGACAAAACAGGAAGCGTCCGCCTTCCACCCAATCTAACCCCTCGACACCCCGTCCAAAATATCCCCGCAATAAAATACCATCGGGGGTCTGGCCGTTTTGCTGGTTAATGGTTACATGGGCCGCCACGAATCCCCCAGCGATCATGCTATGCCCCTGCATGGTCCGCGCAGCAGAAAGTGGCTTTTACATGGATATTCGCCTTGGCCTCACCTTCGACGACGTGCTGTTGCAGCCCGCCGAATCCGATGTGTTGCCCAGCCAGGCGGACACCAGCACTTACGTAACCAAGGCGATCAGGCTCAACATCCCGGTCCTGTCGTCCGCCATGGACACGGTGACGGAAGCCGACATGGCAATCGTCATGGCGCAGTTGGGCGGGATCGGCGTGTTGCACCGCAATCTCTCGATCGAGGAACAGGCGGACGCTGTGCGCGCGGTCAAGCGCTTCGAAAGCGGCATGGTGGTGAACCCCATCACCATCACCCCCAATGCCACGCTGGCCGATGCCCAGATGCTGATGGCGCGCCACAAGATCAGCGGCATTCCAGTGGTCGAGGCTACGGGCAAGCTGGTCGGCATCCTCACCAACCGCGACGTGCGCTTCGCGGAAAACCCGGCCCAGCCGGTGAGCGAATTGATGACGCACGACAATCTTGCGACGGTGAAGACGGGTGTGGGCCAGGATGAGGCGATGCGCCTGCTGCACCAGCGGCGCATCGAAAAGCTGCTGGTGGTGGACGATCATTATCATTGCGTCGGCCTCATCACCGTCAAGGATATCGAGAAGGCCGTCACCTATCCGCAGGCGACCAAGGACGCTTCGGGCCGCCTGCGCGTGGCGGCGGCATCGACCGTGGGTGATGCAGGGCTGGAGCGCAGCAAGGCGCTGATCGACGCGGAGTGCGACCTGATCGTCATCGATACCGCCCATGGTCACAGCAGGCAGGTCGCGGTCGCCGTCGAGGCGGTGAAGAAGCTGTCCAACCATGTTCAGGTCGTGGCCGGCAATGTCGCCACCGCCGAGGCGACCAAGGCGCTGATCGGGGCGGGCGCGGATTGCGTGAAGGTGGGTATCGGGCCGGGGTCGATCTGCACCACCCGCGTGGTCGCGGGCGTGGGCGTGCCACAGCTTACCGCCGTCATGGATTCGGCGGAGGAAGCTGCCAAGCAGGGCGTTCCGGTGATCGCGGACGGCGGGTTGCGCACCTCGGGCGATGTGGCGAAAGCGCTGGCGGCGGGCGCAGGCTGCGTCATGGTTGGCTCACTGCTGGCGGGCACGGCGGAGGCGCCGGGCGAAACCTTCCTCTATCAAGGGCGCGCCTATAAGAGCTATCGCGGCATGGGCAGCGTCGGCGCGATGGCGCGGGGGTCGGCGGACCGCTATTTTCAGGCGGACATCAAGGATCAGATGAAGCTGGTGCCCGAAGGCATTGAGGGTCAGGTGCCCTTCAAGGGACCGGCGAAGGATGTCATCCATCAGCTCGTCGGCGGCGTGAAGGCGGCCATGGGCTATACCGGCAGCCGCACGATCAAGGATCTTCAGGAGCGGGCGCGCTTCGTTCAGATCACCAATGCCGGATTGTCGGAAAGCCATGTGCATGATGTGACGATCACGCGGGAAGCGCCCAATTATCCGACGCGTTGAAGCCTTGTAAATTCCCCTCCCGCTTGCGGAAGGGGGGAGTGTTTTGATGACCCCTTCCGCTCGTGTCCAAGCCGCCATCGAACTGCTCGACGCCATCATCGCCTCGGCGCGGGATGGCGGTCCGGCGGCGGACACGCTGATCGCCCGCTATTTCAAGGAACGGCGCTATGCCGGGTCGCGTGACCGGCGGGCGGTGCGGGACCATGTCTATGACGCCGTGCGGCGCGTGGCCGATCGGCCCGAGAGCGGGCGCGCCGCCATGGTCGGGCTCGTACGGGAGCGGGCGGAACTGGCGGCGCTGTTCGATGGGTCGGCGCATGGCCCTGCGCCGATCACCGATGCGGAAGCGGGCGCCCTGGCCGGCATCGTGCCCAGCTGGATCGAGCCGCTGCTGGCCGCGCCGGTGGAGCGCGAGGCGTTGCTTGGTCGGGCGCCCGTCGATCTGCGCGTCAATCGGTTGAAGGCCGATCTGGACAGGGTCGCGCCGCATTATCCTGAAGCGATCCGGCTATCGGGACTGCCCGACGCGTTGCGCCTGCCCGAAGGCGCGCCCGTCGAGCAGAGCGATCCCTGGAAATGGGGTCAGGTCGAGGTGCAGGATGCGGGCAGCCAGTTGATCGCGCTCGCCTGCGCCGCCGCGCCGGGCATGACCGTGATCGATCTTTGCGCCGGGGCGGGCGGCAAGACGCTGGCGCTGGCCGCAGCGATGGCGGGCAAGGGGACGCTGATCGCCGCCGATACCATCCGTTCGCGCCTAGCCCGGCTCGATCCGCGGGCCGAGCGGGCCGGGGCGACCTTCATCGAGACACTGCTGCTCGATCAGGGGCATGAGGCGGGTGCGCTGGAAAGTCTGAAGGGCCGGGCGGATGTCGTGCTGGTCGACGCGCCCTGTTCGGGGACCGGCACCTGGCGGCGCAATCCGGAGGCGCGCTGGCGGCTGACTCCGGCCCGGCTTGACCGGCTGGTGGCGGAGCAGGCACGTATCCTCGATTTCGCGGCGCCCTTGCTGGCGCCGGGCGGTGCGTTGGTTTATGCTACCTGCGCGCTGACGGACCGGGAGGGGCGGGATCAGGTGCGGGCATTTCTGGAACGGCATGACGGTTGGACCGCCGAAAGGATCGAAGCGGCGATGGGCCGTGCCCATGGCGATGGATTGCTGCTGACGCCGGGCCATGACGGCACCGACGGTTTCTATGTCGCGCGCCTGCGGCGGGCCGTTTGAAAGAGTCGATGGACAAGCGGGCGCAAAATCGCGACACTTGTCAGCCGGAATTCGGGTCGGAATCAATGCCTGAAACATGGCTGGAGTTGTGCATGCGTTTTACCCCTGCTTCGATCGCCTTGGCTGTCCTGCTGACTACCGTTTCCAGCGCAGGCCTGTCGCAGCGGCCGGATTCGCAGATATCGCCCTTGTCGGTAGAGTGGCAGAAGGCGGGCGAGACGGCGCGCAAGGCGGGCAATTATCAGGGCGCGACCGATGCGCTGGAAAGCGCGCTGGCGGTCGATCCGCGCAACCGCTCCGCCTATATCGAGCTGGCGCAGGTCGCTCGGGCGCAGGGTTTGCAGGGCAAGGCGATCCGCCTGTATCGCGAGGCGCTGTTGCTGGAACCCAATGATGTTGCTGCTCTGGTGGGACAGGGCGAGGCGATGGTCGAAAAGGGTGCGATCGCCAAGGCCAAGGAAAATCTCGCCCAGGCGCAGGGGCTGTGCAAGGCGAACTGTGCCGCCGTGGGCCAGTTGGCGGCAGCGATCGAAAAGGGTCCGCCCGCGACGGTGTTGAGTTCGAAGGATGCGGTGCCAGCGCCCAAGGCGGCGGCGACCGAAACGCCCTGATGGCTTACCTTCGGATGCAGGAACACATCTGATTAAACTGGAGACGTTTCAAAAACGTCGTGACAGGCCGATATAGATTTCCGCGTCCGGCGTAGCGTGGTTGAGGCCGAAATTCGCCCCGGCATCCAGCATGAGAGACGCCTGCGGCTTGAAGGCGAGCGAAACGGAGCTGAGGGTCTGGGTCGACGATTCCTCCGGGTCTCGATCGTGAATGACCTGCATTTCCAGCGAGGCATTCCATTTCTCGCCAAGATCGGCGGACAGGCCGCCCGCGCTGCCATAAGCGAGGTGGCGGCCATGGCCGCCTTCATCGGCGGCGGCGTCGATTTCCGGGGTGGCGATCAGGCTGAGATTGTCGGTCAGCGCATAGCTGAAGGGGAGCTGGAAGGAAGCGCTCCAGGTGCCGTCGCTGACGGCATCGCTTCCGGTCGGCAGAGTGATCGTCGCCGCGCCCGCGAGCGATAGCGCATCGCCATCGGGATTGAACAGGGCGCGTTTGAGACCCAGGCTGAGGTCGCCCATGCCGGACGCATGACTGCGCCCACCACTGAGCCGATCAATGTCGCGCCGCCATAAATAGGCTGTCCAGGCTGCGTGCAGTTCGGTGTTGCCGTCGAGGCCGTAGCGCCATTCGGTGTCGCCCAGAGTGACGCTGGTCGTCTTCCGCTCGGGCGTCTTGTCGCGGGCAAGGTCGGCCAGACCGATTTCCACCTGCCAATGGCCCTTGTCCAAAATGCAGGGCGGGGTGTCGAGGCCGGGGCGTTCCGGGCAGAAATCGCGCAGTTGCGCCTGCGCCGGGCTGGCGAGAAGGGCGAGAAGAAACGGGAGGGTACGCAGCATGGACGGCCTTTGAAAGCTTGGCGATTCGTCAGGAACGGCCCATCATCCGTGCGGTTGCGACGAATTCCTCGACGCTTACGGTTTCGGCCCGGCGTTGAGGGTCGATGCCGACCACCTCCAGCGCGTCCAGTGCGCCGGGCAGGCCTTTCAGGCTCTGGCGCAGCATCTTGCGGCGCTGGCCGAAGGCGGCTGCGGTGAGGCGTTCGAGATGCTTCAGTTGCACGCCTTCGGGCGCGGGTTTGGGGGTGATGTGGACGACTGCTGACATCACCTTAGGTGGGGGCGTGAAGGCGCTGCGGTGGACCTTCATCGCAATCTTGGCGTCGCTCCGCCATTGGGCGAGCACCGCGAGGCGGCCATAATGGTCGCCGCCGGGCTTGGCGGCGATGCGCTCGGCTACCTCCATCTGGAACATCAGGGTCAGCGTCGACCACCAGGGGAGCGGAGCCCACTCTGCCGAAAGCCAGCCGATCAGCAGGGCCGTGCCGACATTATAGGGCAGGTTGGCGATGATATGCGCGCCTTCGCCCGCTTCGGCGCGGGCATTGATCTGCATGGCGTCGCCGGAAATGACGCGGAGCTGGCCGGGAAAGGCTTCGGACAGTTCGGCCAGCGCCGGAAGGCAACGACGGTCGCGTTCGACGGCGACCAGATTCGCGCCCGCCCTCAGGATCGCGCGAGTGAGGCCACCGGGACCGGGGCCGACTTCGAAGGCCGACTGGTCCTTGATCGGGCCGGGGATGGCGGCGATGCGATCCAGCAATTGCTCGTCCAGCAGGAAATTCTGGCCGAGCGCCTTGCTCGCCTGAAGGCCGTGGGCGGCGATGACCTCCCGCAGTGGTGGGAGCTTGGGGCGGATATCAGCAGTCATGAGGCTCAGCAGCCGGGGGTCAACCGGGCGCGGGCGGCTTCGGCGGCCATCCGGATCGCGGCCATCATCGCGCCGGGATTGGCGCTGTCCTTGCCTGCTATGCCGAAGGCGGTGCCATGGTCGGGCGAGGTGCGCACGATGGGAAGGCCCAAAGTGATGTTGACGCCCTCATCGAAATTCAGCGTCTTGATCGGGATCAGCGCCTGATCGTGATACATGCAGAGCGCGGCGTCATAGGTTTCGCGGGCGCGGGTGTGGAACAGGGTGTCGGCGGCGAGTGGGCCGATAATGTCGTAACCCTCGGCCTGGAGCGATTCCACGGCCGGGCGGATGATGTCGATCTCCTCCCGGCCCAGCGCCCCGCCTTCGCCCGCATGGGGGTTGAGCCCGGCGACGACCAGGCGCGGACGACCGATGCCGAAATTGCGCTGGAGTCCCTTGGCGGTGGTGATGGCGCGGGCGCGGATCAGATCGATCGTCAGCACGGACGCCACATCGGCCAAGGGGATATGGATGGTGATCGGCACGACCTTCAACGACGGCCCGGCCAGCATCATCACGGCGTTATGCGGCGCCACGCCGCAACGTTCAGCGATGAACTCGGTCTGCCCCGGATGGGTGAAGCCGACGCCGTAAAGCTGTTCCTTGCCCACCGGCGCGGTGACGATCCCCGCCGCGGAACCGCTGCGGGCGAGGCCGACCGCGACTTCCAACGCCTGAAACGCCGTGCGCGCGCCGTCCATGCTGGGCGTGCCGGGGATGATTTCGCCAGCATCGGCCACCTGCAGGCAGGGGAGGGCGTCGTCGAACGCCATGATCGCTTCCTCCGGCGAGCTGACCATCTGGACCGGGCCGGACCAGACCGCCCGCAGCGAAGCGGCGTCACCGACCGCGAAGAAAGGCGACAGGCCGCGTGCCTCCCGCATCACCCAGCTTTTGGCGACGATTTCCGGCCCAATGCCCGCCGGATCGCCAAGCGAGACGGCGAAGGGCGGCCCCATCGCGTGAGGGTCCGCCGGATCAGTTATAGTCGATAACGGCATCGCGGCGGAGATCGCGCAGATAGATGCGCGCGCGCTTGTTGACCCGTTCCTCCTCAAGCTGCGCCATGATCTGTTCTGCATTGGGCGCAGCGGCGGAAGTGGCTTCGTCACGGCCGCAGACGACCAGCACGCGCACGCCGTCCGCGATCGAGCCGAAGGGCGGCGTCGCCTCGCCCACCTGGAGGTTGAGCAGAATGTCCTGCAACTGCGGCGGCAGATCGCGCAGCTTCACATTGTCATTGTCGACCACGTCGGCGCCGATCTTGCCGCCCAGTTCATTGGCTTGGCCGCAGCCCTTGATGGTCTTGACCTGCGCGGCGAAGGCCGCAGCTCTGCTGCTCGCCTGTTCCTTGGTCGTGCCGGCGGGGAAGCTGACGGAAAGCTGCTTGAGGCTGAGCAGGGCATCGCGCGGATCGGCGGTCAGCACCTTACGCTTGTCCATGACATAGATGACCGACACGCCGCCGGGCACGCTGATCGGCCCCGCGATCTGGCCGACCTGCATTGCGGCCGCGGCCTGCGCCAGTTCGTCGGGCAATTGGGCGGGACGGACCCAGCCCAGATCGCCGCCGACCGCCGCCGTCGAAGCCTCGGAGAATTGGCGGGCATAGGCTGCGAAGCTGCCGCCCTGCTTGATCTGCTCGATGATGTTGCGGGCGTTGGCCAGGATCTGCTGCTGATTTTCGGGCGTGGCCGAGAGATAGATCTCACCGATGCGGAACTCGTCGCTGCCCTTGGCCGCATTCATGCGGTCGACCACCGACTTCACCTCGTCCTCCGACACGTTGACGAAGGGCTGGATGTTGCGGCGGAGCAGGCGGCTCCAGGCCAGTTCGCCCTCGATCTGGCGCTTGATGCTGGCGGACGCGCTGCCCTGCGTGCGCAGATATTGGTCGAACTGGGCGGGGGACTGGCGGAAATTGGCCGCGACCCTTTCATAGCTTTGTTCGATCTCGGCCTTGTCGACCTTGATGTCGTTGGCGGCGGCTTCCTGGATCTGCAGCGTCTCGTCGATCAGGTTGCGCAGAACCTGGACGCGAAGCCGCTCCTTCTCCTCGTCCGACACCTTGCCGCCATTGGCGGTGATGATCAGGGCCAGACGCTGGTCGACGTCGGTGCCGGTGATGATGCGGCCGTTGACGATGGCGGTCGCCTTGCGGACATTGGGATCGCTCTTGCCGAAGACGGTCACGTCCTTGGGCAAGTTGAGCTGCTGGGTTCCGACATTGTCATCGTCATTGACCGTCTGGGCAGCGACGCTTTGCACGCCCGTCGCCAGGAGGGCCGAGGACAGGAGCATGGTGCGAAGACCCGACCGGACATGGCGGCCAATGCGGTAAAACGGGAAAACGACAGGCTGCATCGTCGACAAAACTCTCCAATCGGTTCGGCACGAGATGCGCCGATCCGCCTTAACCGGTGCTGAGCGGAAAGCGGGAAGGCTGATCCTTATATGCCAATATTCCGAAAAGCCAGCCGAAGCTGGAAGCTATTGCCCTTTCGTGCATCGCCCAACACCTGATAGTCGCGCCGCCAGGTAAGGCCGAGCGTCAGGCAATCATCCTCATAGGCGATGCCGAGGCGGTGGCGGACGGGTTCATAACCGTCCGCGACAGACAGCGGATCTTCCTTCGCATCGGTGAGGTCGATGACGGTCGAGCCGAAGACCGACCAGAAGCGCGCGAACTGGACGCGGGCGCCCAGACGCAGTTCCTCGCGGTCCTGCAAATCCTCCAGATTGAGATTGGCATCGCGGTTGAGCCGCAAATAGCCGACCGTCGCATAGGTCTTGCGGCTGCCGATGGTGGCGTCGATCTCATTGCGGCGGACGGAGAGGTTGTCCTTGTCCAGCCGGAATCGGTGGGTGAAGCTAATGAAATCCTTGTAGCGGACGGTGGTGCGGCCGACGATGTCGGACAGGCGATCCGACAGGCCGGTGCCATCGGGCAGGATGCTTTCCCGGCTGTTGAGGCGATAGCTCTGCCCCACCACGCTCTCCAGCGAGAAGTTCGGGAGCGACAGGCTATATTCGAGGCCATAGGTGATGCGGCTCGAATCCTCGAACCGGTCGTAGCCGGAAAAGCGGTTGAGCGCGAAGAGGTTGCTGTCCTCCAGGTCGATGGCGCGGGCGTCTTCATTGGGGACGGAGAGATTGGCGATCCTGGGCGCGGCGACCATCTGCACGCGTGGGGCGATGCGCTGGACGCCGCCGAAAGCCTCGCCCATGAAGGGCCAACGCACGTCGATCGCCGCCGCCGCGATGCCGCGCGCCTTCCAGCCCGGATCGCCGGCATAGCTCACCACGCTGGTCAGCAGATTGTCGCTGCTGTGATAGACGTCGCCGCGCAAATAGGTGGTGAAGGTCACTTCCTGGCCCATCGGGGTCAGCTTGCGCAGATTCCATTCGAAGGCGGCGAAGGCGCGCTGCGTATCCTGGCCATGGGTGCGGGTGATGGCCAGGCTGTTCGCCTGCAACTGCACCACGCCGCCCAGCAGCGGATCCTTCATCCGCAGGCGATAGTCGATGACAGGCAGCGCGATCGGCATCTGCCCCTGCGAATCGCCGGTGCGCAGCGTCTGCACAGCCCAGCCGGCGATCGAGAAATAGCTGTTCTCCCCGATCCGCTGCGCATTGAGGGTCGAACGCAGCCGGTCGTCGCGGCTGATGTCGTAACGGCGCAGGAAGGTACGGTCCGTCGCGGTCCGAATCGATCCGCCGATGCTCCATTCCGGCGTCAGTTGTAGCGCGCCGCTGGCGTCCATATAGCCGCGGAAATCCTTTTCCGATCCCGCCGGGGTCGTGGAGGAGGCGCCGCTGGTGGCGACGCGGCTGCCATAGGTGGCATAGCCGGTGATCTGATAGGCGCCCCGGTCCCACAGATGGCGGTAATTGGTCTCCAGCATCGGCAGCGTGTCGGTATAGACATGCGGCGTGATGGTGAGGTCGCGATTGGGCGCGAGCTTCAGATAATAAGGCAGCGCGACCTCGAACCCGTTGGTGCGGTCGTAGCGCAGGTTTGGCACCAGCAGGCCGCTGCCGCCATTGTCGCCCACCGGATGGGAAAAGCCGGGCATCGGGATCAGCGGCAGGCCGAACAGCTCGATGCTGGCGTTGGTATATTTGACCCGGGCCTTCACCGGATCATAGACGACCTTGACCGCCTTGATCTGCCAGGTCGGCTCCTTGGGGCAGCCTTCATGATCCTCGACCACGCAGCCGGTATAGGCGGCCTTGCGCAGCGTGTAGACGCCGTTCACCCGCTGGCCGTTGGCGGCGGCCAGGCGTCCGCCCGATTGCAGCACCAGCAGCATGTTCTGGACCATGCCGTCCTGGAGGGAATCGGTGACGTCGAACCTGTCGCCATAGGCGATATTGCCTTCAGGGTCGGTGACGGAGACATTGCCGGTCGCTTCGACCTTCCCCGTATTGCGGTTCCAGATGACCTTGTCCGCGCGCAGCCGGTTGCCCTCGCGCAGCAATTGCACATTGCCGCTGGCGGTCACGACCTCGCTGTTGCTGTCATATTCCAGGGCGTCGGCGGCAAAGCCGATCTGATCGTCATTTTCCGGCACTGGGGCGTCGGGCGTGCTGATCGTGGTCTGCGGTTCCTGGAGCTGTTGGGCGGTGGCATGGGGCGCCAGCGCGAGGCACGGAAGGGCCGCGCCTACCGCCAGAACCTGTTTGAAATTCAAGAGGGATGGGGAATGATGCAAAGGGATGGAGCCTCTTTGAGGGGGCGCTTTGTTTCCCGCCTATCGCATGCCCTATTGCACCGCTTTGTCTGCGCTGCAATCGTCTGGACCAACAGTTTTGCCGGAAAATCGGTCGAACGGCTTTGCCAGACAAGCTAAGCCGCACTATCTGACAGGCATAGAATGTTTGCAGGAAATAAAGGATCCTAGATGGAAATCGCGTTCAGCCCGATCCGTCCCGAAGCCGATACATTGGTCTTCGCCGTGCCGAAGGGCGGCTTCGATGCGCTGCCGCTCGGCGCGGCGCCGGTGTTGGCGGCTGGCGCTGCCGCGGCGCGCTTCGCCGGGGAAGCGGGGTCGAGCTTCGAGAGCTTCGTGGAGGAAGGCGGCAAGGTGCTGCGTGTGGTGCTGGTCGGCACCGGGGTGGGCAGCGACGCGGATTATGAGCGCGCGGGCGGCGCGCTGACGGCGCGGCTGGCGACCAGCGGCGCGGCCCATGCGGCGGTCGAATTTTTCGGCGGCGCGAGCGGGGAGAAGGCGGCGCAACTGGCTTTCGGGGCGCTGTTGCGCGGCTGGCGAATCGAAACATATCGCACGCGGCAGCCGGAAAAGTCCAAGCCGACGTTGCAGAAGATCACGCTGGTCTCGGCCGATGCCGGGGCGGCATGGGAGAAGCGGGCGGCGGTCGCGTCGGGCGTGGCCTTCACCCGCGAGCTGGTGTCGGAACCGGCGAACATCCTCTATCCCGAAAGCTTCGTCGAACGCTGCAAGCCTCTGGAAGAGCTGGGCGTCAAGATCACCGTGCTGGACAAGGCGGCGATGGCGGACCTTGGCATGGGCGCGCTGCTGGGCGTGGCGCAGGGTTCCGTGCGCGAGCCGCGCCTGCTGGCGATGGAGTGGGACGGCACGCCATCTGCGGGTGCTGGTGGCGCGACCGAAAAGCCGCTGGTCTTCGTCGGCAAGGGCGTGACCTTCGATACGGGCGGCATTTCCTTAAAGCCCGGCGCGGGCATGGAAGACATGAAATGGGACATGGGTGGCGCCGGGGCCGTGGCGGGCGCGATCAAGGCGCTGGCCGGGCGCAAGGCGAAGGTCCGCGTCGTCGGCATTTGCGGCCTGGTCGAAAATATGCCCGACGGCAATGCGCAGCGGCCGGGCGACATCGTCACCTCCATGTCCGGGCAGACGATCGAGGTGCTGAACACCGATGCCGAGGGGCGTCTGGTGCTGTGCGACGTCATTACCTGGGCGCAGAAGACCTATGCGCCGGAGGTTATCATCGATCTCGCCACGCTGACCGGGGCGATGATCATTTCGCTTGGCAATGAATATGCGGGCATCTTCTCTAATGATGACGGCCTGGCCGACGATCTGATCGCGGCGGGCAAGGCGGCGGGTGACCAATTGTGGCGTTTCCCGCTGGGCGACGCCTATAACAAGCTGATCGACAGCCCGATTGCCGACATGAAGAATATCGGTCCGCGCTATGGCGGTTCGATCACCGCGGCGCAGTTCATCAAGCGCTTCGTCGACGAAGGCGTCAAATGGGCGCATCTCGACATTGCCGGCATGGTCTGGGCCGACAAGCCCGGCGCGACCTGGGACAAGGGCGCGACCGGCTATGGCGTGCGGCTGCTCGACCGCTATGTCGCGGACAAGTTTGAAGGTTGATGCCAGAAAGTCCGATACAGGTCGACTTCTACCAGCTCAGCCGCGATCCGGTGGAACAGGTGCTGCCCGCCATTGCGGGCCGCATTCTGGGACTGGGCGAGCGGTTGCTGGTGGTGGCGCAGGAATCCGATCGGCTGGATCGGATTTCCGCAGGCCTGTGGGCCGGACCGCCAGAGAGCTTCCTGGCGCACGGGAAGGTGGGCGAGGGAGCCGAGTCGATGCAGCCGGTTTTGCTGGCGACGGATTGCGTCGCCGCCAATGGGGCACGGCATGTCGCATTGGCGGACGGCCTATGGCGCGAGGAAGCGCTGGAATTCGAGCGCGCCTTCTATTTCTTCGACGCGGAAACCATTGAAGCCGCTCGGGCAAGCTGGCGCGATCTTGCCAAGCGCGAAGGCGTGACTCCCCGCTTCTGGCGGCAGGAAGGCCGCAAATGGGTCCAGGGGCCGTAAATCAGCCCCTCTTGCGATAGGCATCGGCCCGGTCTAAAGGCGCGCCATCTTATCCCAAATAATTCGGAGCTTTTGAGCCTCATGGCCGTTACCCGCACCTTTTCGATCATCAAGCCCGACGCGACCCGTCGCAACCTGACGGGCGCCGTGACAAAGAAGCTGGAAGAAGCGGGCCTGCGGGTCGTCGCTTCGAAGCGCATCCGCATGAGCCGCGAGCAGGCCGAAGGCTTTTACGCCGTGCACAAGGAACGCCCTTTCTTTGCCGATCTGGTCGCGTTCATGATCTCCGGCCCGGTGGTCGTGCAGGTTCTGGAAGGCGAAGACGCCGTGAAGCGCAACCGCGACATCATGGGCGCCACCAACCCGGCCAATGCCGATGAAGGCACGATCCGCAAGGATTATGCCGAATCGATCGAAGCCAATTCGGTCCATGGTTCGGACAGCGAGGAAAATGCCGCGATCGAGATCGCCTATTTCTTCAAGACGGACGAAATCGTCGGCTGATCCGGCGCGATAGTTTGGAAAAAGGGCCGGGGGCGATAAGCCCGCCGGCCCTTTTTTGTGGTGGAAATGGGTGGAAGGCGGACGGTCTGCTTCGCGCTGCTTTTCTTGAAGCGCATCGTGCTCCTGCGAAGGCAGGAGCCCAGTTCCTATGGTGCGATGATCCACCAGCGGCGGAACTGGGTTCCTGCCTTCGCAGGAACACGGATCCGCTCAATTGCAGCAATTGGCCACTAACGACCACTCATCCCAATTGCGGCGGAACTTCGAAACGGTCGATCACCCATTCCTCCGCCTGGGCGCCGCCGATCCATTCCTGCATCCAGGGATGGTTGATGACTGCGCGCATATAGGCCTCGGCAAAGCGGGCCACGGGGAGTTGATAGGTGATGAAGCGGGTCACGACCGGCGCGAACATCACGTCGACCGCGCCGAACTCCCCGAACAGAAACTCCCCCTCACCGCCATAGCGGGCGCGGGCTTGCGCCCAGAGCTGCATGATCCGGCCGATATCTTGCGCTACCGCTTCGGACGGCGGGACGGGCGCATAGATCTGGCGGATGTTCATGCTGTGCTCGCGGCGCAGCGCGGCGAAGCTCGAATGCATTTCCGCCGCCATTGATCGGGCCATGGCGCGAGCGGCAGTGTCGGCGGGCCAGAATTTGTCGCCGCCCGACTTTTCATTGAGATATTCGACGATGGCCAGGCTATCCCAAACGACCATATCGTCGCCGTCCCAGAGAATCGGCACCTTGCCGGACGATGGCGCGAATTCGTCGCCCTCGCGCCGCTTCTCCCACGCTTCGTCATAGAGCGGCACGACCACTTCCTCGAAAGGAAGGCCGGACAGCTTGCACGCCAGCCAGCCGCGCAGCGACCAGCTCGAATAGGCTTTGTTGCCAATGAACAGCTTCATCATGCTTTGTCTTTAGACGGCGGGAGCAAGGGAAGTCGAGAGCATCGCGCTATCGGCGCGGTGAACAGCATTTGTTTTGATGGCGATAAATTTCCAATCCAAAAAGGGGGCTGGCTGGCGCGGGCTTTGGGCTCTAGATGTCTACCAAATTACTCATAGAGAGTTTGGGGCGGAATATGGATTGGTTGCACGCGATCGCAGGCCTTTTTGTGGGCCTGATGGTCGGCATGACCGGAGTGGGGGGCGGGTCGCTGATGGCGCCGATCCTGATCCTGCTGTTCGGCGTCGCGCCCACGACGGCGGTCGGCACGGACCTGTGGTTCGCATCGGTCACCAAGGCGGTCGGGGGCGCGGTGCATCACCATCAGGGCGGCGCCGATGGCGGTCCGGACTATGAAGTGGTGAAGCGCCTGATGATCGGCAGCATCCCTGCCTCCCTGATCGTATTGGCGATCCTGTCGCAAATGCATATCGGGCAGGTCAAGGCCGGCGTGATCACGGGTGCGCTGGGCGTGGTGCTGATCGGCACGGCGATCGCGACCTTGCTGCGCGGGCGTTTCCACAAATGGGCGCTGGCCCGCAGGGTCGGCACGGCCGACCGCTTCACCCGCTGGCAGCCGGCGCTGACCGTGCTGGCGGGAGCCTTGCTGGGCGGGATGGTGACGCTGACCTCCGTCGGGGCGGGCGCGATCGGGGCGACGCTGTTGCTGGCGCTCTATCCGCTGCGCATGCGGATGCAGCGGCTGGTGGCGACGGACATCGTTCATGCCGTGCCGCTGACGCTCGTCGCGGGGCTTGGGCATTTGTGGATCGGAAACGTCAATCCGGTCCTGCTGGTCAACCTGCTGGCCGGATCGCTGCCGGGCATCGTGATCGGATCGCTGCTGGCCACGCGCACGTCGGATCGCGTGCTTCAGCCCTTGCTGGCGACGGTGCTGGTGGTGGTGGGGTGGCGCCTGATCGTTTGACCGGCATGATATCTGGAGGCCGAGCCGGAATCGAATTGATAACAAATTTGTTTGGTTTTTCAGAGATATAGTGATTACCATTCGAAAAATGGGCCCCCAAAAAGGCCACAGTTCGGTCAGGCTGCAATCAGGAATCACATTGATTTCCCAATACTTATACCACGAGGCCAGGCCGAAGGGAACGTCCCGCGCATAGCTGGGTGGTGGGTAGCTCAAACAAGGTGGCCGCCCCTGATTGGGCGGCCCTGATCGTTGCCGGGCTATGCTGCCTCTTTGATCGCTTTGGGGTTCGCCAGTTGCTGCAGATAGGCAACGGCGCGCTCGGCATGGGCTGCGGCCTGCACAATGGCGCGCGAATCGTTTTGCAGCACCTTGATCCAGCTTGCGATGTAGCTCGCATGATCTGGGCGCGGCTCGATGCAAAGCCCAAGGTCGGCGGCAAGGAAGGCCGCGCCTAGCTCGGCAACCAACTCCTCGCGGGCATAGCCTTCGTCACCCCATTTCTCGCGGCGAAAGCTGCGATCAAGGCGGCTCTCATGGCGAGTCCAGTGCACGGTTTCATGGCCTCTGGTGGTGTAATAGCCGTGGGCATCGTGGAAGGCCCCGAAGGGCGGAAGCTGGATGCGGTCGGCTGACGGCACATAATAGGCCTTATCGCCGCCGTGGTTCACGGTTGCGGGGATGCTGGCAAAGAACGCCTCGGCCGTTTCGATTCGCTCCACCTCCGGCGAGGGTTCCACGATACGGAATCGCTCGGGCAATCCGTCGATCTGCGCCACGTTGAAGACGGTATAGGTCTTCAGGAAACGGAACGTCTTTTCCCGGTCCTCGCCGCTCGCCTCGTCATGCACGGTCCCGCTGCTGTCGCCATAATAGACCACGGTTGCGCCGCGCTCGCCCTTGCGCACCTGCGCGCCCAAGGCTTGTGCCTGCTTGTAGGTCATCCATGACGGGCTGACGAACCCGGATGCTTGGGCCTCTATCCACAACAACAGAACATTGATCCCGCGATAGGGCTGGCCGGTGGCGCGCAACGGTCGGGTCTGCCCCGATGCGGCCATGTCGCCCCCGCTCCACGGTCTGATCCACGGGCGGGCGCCTTGTTCCAGTTCGGCCAATATGCGGTCGGTGATGCGGCTGTGGGGGTCTTGCTTGGTCATGATCTTCACTCCCTTCCAATCCGCGCAGCGGGTCATGCCGCGCATGACCCCTGCCGACCCGGCGAGGGGCGGAGAGAGAGGGGGCAAGGTCTGGTGCCGGTGGGTGGTGCGGGCGCAGCGCAGCGAGCCACGGCCACCAAAGCATGGCCTTGCAGGGAGAGAGAGGCAGCGCCTCTTTCTTCCTCGAATCGGAGAAAGGTCGCGCCACTGCGGCGCTCAGCGTCGGGCAGGCCTGCCCGCCCTAGCTTACGTCAGGGATGGCAACCGTCCGGTCTTGTCGAGGTTATTCACCGCAACAAGTGCGGCGAATCGGGCCGTCATTCACCGCTTCCAACTTGCGCTGGGTTTGGATCGGCAGGCTGCTCCTTGCAGCGGCTCGAACGCCGATGTTGGGAAGCAAGGTTACAGCTAACCCAACCCATAAGCTGGGCGTTGAGTGGATGACCGGAAGCTGTGTTGGCATTTTAGGATTGAGGAACTCAATTTGCGATTGAAAAAGTCAGTTTGAGTGAATGGAGGCAAATTTCTCTCAACTTTGAATTGGAAAAGTCAGTTTTGCGGAATGAGCGCCTGAAACACTGCAATCCCGACTGATTTTGTCAGCCGACCGATTCGTTCGCGCGATTTTCCTCAAACATTCTTGTGCGCCCGAAACGCAATCTCCCATCGGGTTCCGCCATATATTCAACCGTCGCGACAATCGGTGGACGGCTCTTGTCGCAATAGCGCACGGTAATGGTGTCGTCCCTGATGGCAGGGCAAAGGCCGGAGCCATAGAGAATGTCCGCCAGCGCGTCGAAGGTCGTTGCCTTGGCGCGATAGGCTCCGGTCCAACGTACCGCCCAAATGTCCTCGTTGGCTTTGACGCGGTAGCCCGCCCGCTCTGCAACGACCATGACTGCGCCCAGCACCGTGTCCGCGCGCACATTGAAGTCCAACACGGCGGACGGGTCGGCGGGTTTGGAACGGGCTGCCTGCGCTGGATAGACGGACCTCACCTGCCATAGGGCCTCCGCGCCAGCCATAAAGAAACACAGGCCGATCATAGCCAAGGGGATACGGTCAACCCATCGCATGAACCTGTCCGAACGCCAGAAACGGTGAACGGGAATGAGCCGATTCCATCGGACCCGCAAAGGGCGCGCGCGGCGCGCAACCCGCCATGTCCGTTGCAGCATATTGGCGCGGTGGATGGGCTGGGGAAGCGTGGCAATCATGATTCGTTCTTTGGGTGGCGGGAGCGTCGGCGCTGGCGGCCCTGCGACAAGCGAGGCTTGATGATCGGCGCAGACGCACTCCGCCCGTTCCGCCAATATTTCGACTCGCGCGAACGCCCATGCCAGTTCCTGCGGCGAGATGCGGTAGGATCGCCCATAGCGCGCCTCGACATAGGCTCGGCGGATGCAACCGAAGGCGCGGCGCTCGAACCGGCTGACTCGCGGCCACGCTGAACACAGGCGCGCGTCGAGCGCTTCGGCGGCTTCGCGCAATTCGTCCAGCGCGTGGGTCCGCGGGCCGTGGAGGGTGATCGACCACAGCACGCATTGATAGAAATGTTCGCACGCCTGATGCAGCAGCAGCGCCGCCAACGGCGCGTTGCCCTGATCCCGGTAGAAGGTGGCGCCCGCCAGAAAATCGCATCCGTTCCTGTGCCAGCGCCGATACTCCGCGACGCCGCGTATGGCCCGGTCGCGCACGGGGAGATCACGCGGCGCTTGCAGGCGCAGGCCATCCATCTGGTAGAGGGCTATTCCTTGCTCCGCGATGGTGACGAAATGCGGAACGCCCTCGACAAGAGCGCTGTTGATCCGCTCCAGACTTTCGACGGTTAGCCGCACCGGGCGGGTGATCTCGCCAAACTCCCATGCGCGGCGCAACCGGTCCCGCACCAGCCGCCAGTCGCCTTCACTGCGGGCGAGGCGGGGATAATTGACGATCGCCAGCAGGCGGAACGATTCTCCCGGCGCGAGCTGTTCCCAATTCTTCTCGGCATGGGGGCCATGCAGGATCAGGGTCAGAATCTGGCCCTCCCGATACTGCTGCGACAGCCTACCCTTGGCTGTTTCCTCGAATGCCTCGAACAGGATCGTTGCGACGCGAAGAAGCTCAGCCCGGATCGGCATGGGCAGATGGTCGGCATCGGTTCGCAGCATCATGACTGCACCTCCCGCTGGCGGCGCTCAAATCCCTGTGGGCGGGGGTGGCCGGTTCCGTCTGCCACGCGGTCTAGCAAGGCGCGCACAAGCGGACGGACCCTATCAGGCGTGAAGCCGCCGTCATCTATGGGTGGGTCGCCGATCAGGTGCGGATAGCCCCATTTCCAATAGGGCGAGAGGATGACCGCGAGCCGCGCCATGTCAGGGCAGTCATGCCCAAACCCTGTAGCGTTGGCGTAGGCCAGGGCCTTCGCAATGTCCTGCTGGATATGGGCCGCGTTCCAGTCATCGGGGAAACCAATGTCCAGAAGATAGGCGCACAACGCCAGCTTGGCGATGGCGCCCGCCTGATGCAGCGTCACGCGGACGTGTTGCGCGAAGAAACCCGCCTCGATCGGAGCGAGTGCGATTTCCGCGCTATCATAGCGGTCGCGACTGAGCGCACGGCCTGTCTTGGTGCGAACAAGGGTGGCGGGTTCGTCCTCATAACGTTGGTGAAGCGACGCCAACGCCGTCGCCCAAGGCGAGGCGATCGTCGAGGCGGTGATAGGCGCTACGGTCAAGCCATGCAGCAATGCGCGTCTGGAAGTGACGATTCTCGAATCGAGCGGTGGGCAGTTGCGTAAGCTCATCAGCCTTCCTTCCTTCAGCCCTCGGATACGCAGCAGTCGCACCGGAACCTATAACCGGCACCGCTTATAGCGCGAAAGGGAGGAAATATGCAATAAGCGGTGCCGGTTATTCTGCTTCAGGTTGAACAGGTGCCATGCGCGGCTACGACAACTATATGGGAAGACCGCCGCTCAACTTAAAATCGACCAATGTTCGTTTGCCCGAAGGGTTAGGCGAACGAATTGACAAGCTAGTCGGGCGTCAGCGGCGTGCGGCTTTCATCCGGGACGTGCTGGAACGCGAAGTCGAGCGGTTGGAAAGCGACAAAGGCAAAGCAGGATGAATGACTGCCGGTTAACCGAACAACTCATGCTGGTCCCTACCAACGTAGGAAGGTTAGCTTTACTCTTGAACCGGTCATTCGCAGGTCGACGAATTGAAGGGCGGCCGTGCGCCCGCCGACAAGGGGATGGAGCTGCAAATTTGCATAGTGCATCGATGTCCGATGGAAATTCGCACGCTTCTCGCCTAGGTCGCCGGTGATGATATCGGTCGCCAATTCGCCCGGGAGGCAGAGCTGAACAAGATTTACACGCTGGGATATGAAGGCGCCACCGTTGCAGATTTTATCGCGACATTGAGGCAGGCTGGTATTTCCTTGCTGCTCGATGTGCGTCAGTTGCCTCAGTCCCGCCGGCCGGGGTTCTCCAAGCGTGTCCTGTCGGAAGCGCTGGAGGAAGCAGGCATCGGTTATCGGCATATGCGACAGCTGGGCGATCCCAAGCCTGGGCGTGACGCCGCGCGCCGTGGTGACATGGTCGCGTTCCGCTCGATTTTTGGAGCCCACTTGGAATCCGAGGAATCGCAGATCGCCATCCAGGTTGCAGCCACCGTGTCCCAAGAGGAGACAGTGGCGCTCATGTGCTACGAGCGTGCACCGAAAGATTGTCATCGATCTATTGTAGCGGAAAGGATTCGCGACATAGTATCGGCGGAGATCGTTCACCTTGGGGTACAGCCTGGTCGAGCGACCGGGAGAACCATTGATGGCGTTAGTACCTGAGGGATCACTAGAACACGTCGAAGACGAAGCCTTCATCATCGTAAAGGCGGCCCCTCGTGCAAGCCAGACCTATGGTGAGACGGTCTGCATTGCAGCGATCGACCATAATGGTTGCTGGGTGCGGCTTTACCCGGTGTCCTTTCGCGATCTTTCCGACGCTCAGCAGTTCGGTCGATGGGATCGCATCACCTACCGCTGGCGCAAACCGACTGCCGCAGCCGATCGCCGTGTCGAATCCCGCCGTGTCGATCAGGGCAGTATCGTCATCACGGGAAAGATGCGCGATAGCGACCGACACGCGTTCCTGAACCGAGCCGCCGTCACCTCGCTCAAGGCGGAGCGGGAAAAGGATCGTAGCCTCGCGGTCCTGCGCTGCGAAATCCTTGAGTTCTGGCCTGAGCGCCAATCGGCCGAGGAAATGGAAAGGCAACGTGCCGTCTATGATGGCATGCGGCAGCAGAGCGACTTCTTCAGCCAAGCGAACCTCATTCCGCGCGAAGCGTGCCCATTCGTCTTCAAATACCGCTACCGTGATGATGATGGCGTGCATGTCGGCACCTGTCAGGACTGGGAAACCGAGGCCACGTTCCTTCGCCGTCGCGGTGAAATGCATAGCGAGCAGGCCGCGCTCGATTGGATGGTCCAACGGTTCGGTGTCGAATTTCCAAGGGACGGTATGGCGCTTGCCATGGGAACGCACAGGTATCGGGCAGACCAATGGCTGATCAACGGCGTGCTCAGGATGAAACCGACGAACCAGATGACGATGCTATAGCCGTGGCGTACCCAGCACTGCACGAAGCTTAACCGGACGGAGCGACCGGATTGCCGACCCCGAAGTATATGTTGCTGGTTGCGAAGTCCCGAGCGGCCTGTCTTTCCGCCGTCGAAAGCTACAATAGGGCTTCCTCGCTGTATCGCGAGGAGACCTTCGCCATCCTGATGATCAACGCTTGGGAGCTGCTACTCAAGGCTCGCATCATGCGCGAGCATGGCGGCAAGGCCAGCGCTCTGCATGAATTTCGCCAGCGGAAGAAGAAGGACGGGACGCCGAGCAAATTTAAGGAGGTCAAGATCACCCGGTCCGGCGCACCGATGACGATAGGCATCGACCGTTGCTGGAACCTGGTGTCCAACTACTCCAAGGACAGGATCGACGCCCATTGCATTGCTAACATCGAGGCGTTGATGGAGATTCGCGACAGCGCAACCCACTTCGTCGCCACCGATGCGCTGCTCCGCAAGAAACTCACCGAGATTTCGTTGGCTGCGGTGCGCAATTACGTCGAGGCGGCGCAGTCCTGGTTTTCCATCTCGTTCTCCGATCTCAACATTGCGTCGATCCCCATCTCCTTTGACCTCGATCAGAAGGAGGTTGATGCAGTGGCGAAGAAATCCGCCGATGCGGTGATCAAGTTCCTGGCGCACATGCAAAAGGTCGAGGCTGCCTTGCCCAACGACCAGTCGCCCTATTCCTTCACCGTCCGCGTCGATTTCGATCTGATCAAGAAAAAGGATGGCGCTGCCGTCAAAGCCGCAGTCGTCGCAGGAGCGGAGGCCGATCTGACGGTCACGGTGGAAGGGGATAAGGTGCCAGCGGGTTTCAGCCTGACGTATGATGCGCTGATTAAAAAGCTCAAGGAGCGGTATTCCGACTTCAAGCAGAACGTCGATTTCCACGCTCTGATGAAGGCAGTGAAATCGAACGAAAAGCTCTGCTACGAACGATATCTCGATCCCGATAAGCGCAAGGGCACCAAGAAATCCTACTTCAACCCCAACGTATTGAAGGAATTCGACGCGCACTATACGCGGAAGGAGGCAACCCTGTTTGAGCCGGCGCCTACGTAACTTCCGGCGCGAGCGAATAGCTGGTGCTGCGCCCGCCAGCGGGGTCTTTCACAAGGATGCCGCGTTGAATCAGATCGCTGATGTCACGCAATGCTGTGTCGGACGACGCCTTGGTGATCGCCGCCCATTTTGCATTCGTCAGCTTGCCCTCGAAGCCCTCCAGCAAGCGGCTGACGACCTTACGCTGGCGTTCGTTCAAAGGCTGATCCGCAACCGATTCCCAAAACCGGGCCTTGCGCATGACGCTGGCGAGGATGGTTTCAGCCCGGTCGAAAGCGCGATCAAGGCAACCGATGAACCATAACAACCAGGGTGTAATGTCCAAGTCGCCCTTCTGCGTCGATTCCAGCATATCGTAATAGGCTTTGCGTTCGATGCGGATTTGCGCGGACATGCTGTAGAAACGCTGCGCGGTTCCCTCCGCGCGCGCCAGTGCAAGATCGGCGATGGCACGGGCGATCCGCCCGTTGCCGTCATCGAAAGGGTGGATGGTGACGAACCACAGATGCGCGATCCCGGCTTTCAGGGCAGGATCGGGCGTTGCCGTCTCGAACCAGTCAAGGAAACGCGTCATTTCCGCATCCAGCCGCTCCGATCCCGGTGCTTCATAATGAACACGCTCACGGCCTATCGGCCCCGACACAACCTGCATCGGTCCGCCTTCGGCGGCGCGCCACGCGCCTACGGTGATCCGGCTCATGCCGCTGCGCCCAGTGGGGAACATCGCCGCGTGCCAGCCGAACAGCCTTTCGGCGGTCAACGGCTGGACATAGTTCTGCGTAGCATCCAGCATCATTTCCACGACGCCTTCGACGTTGCGATCCGCTTCGATCAAGCCGCCGATGTCCATACCGAGACGGCGGGCGATGGAGGAACGCACTTGTCCCCTGTCTAGCATCTCCCCCTCGATCTCGCTGGATTTAAGGACATCTTCAGTCAGGGCGTAGAGCACGGCCTCCGCACGTAGCGGGAAGCCAAGCGCCTCCATATGGCCGATCAGCCGCCCCTGCCGATGACGCATGGCGGCAAGCGGCTGAGCAATTTGCTCGTCGCTCCAGCGCAGGTTCGGCCAATCGGCTTGCTCATGGATGTATGTCATTATCACCGCACCTTCTGCGGTGATAATAGTGGTCATTCACCGCAAAGTGCAAGAGTATTCACCGCAAAATATGCAGCGAATCTCCTCCGGCTGTAAGTCGTCAAAGCGCGTCCGGCGCTTTTTAGTCTCGCCGTTGCGCAGAACGGTGTCGGGTAGCGGAATGGGCGGCCTTGCCCGCCCATATCAGCAATGTTCCATCAGGTCGCCGATCTTGGTGGCTTTCACGTAACGGGCTGGGTTCTCGCTGACAGCAAGCGCTTTGAAGTGAGCTTCGCCACAGGCGATCTTTGCGGCTTCGTTGTCGCGCAGGTCGTCTGTGAACAGACTGCCCTTGGTTTCGACCACGAAATAGAGATGTTCCGCTCCGTCAACTTGCACCAGCACCGCCCAATCGGGATTGTAGGTGCCAAGCGGTGTGGGGACTTTGAACCAGCCGGGCAATTTGGCGTAGACTTTCACTGCCTCGTTCTTTTCGAGCTGTTCGGCGAAGGTGCGCTCGACGCCGCCGGAGTCGTAGATGACGTGCTCGAACACGGATTTCTGGGCATTCTGAAGCATATTCTTCAGGTAGCCGGTCAGTTCCTCCTGCTCGAACAGCTCCTGAGCGTAAAAATGATCGTCGCCGATCCGCTGATATTTGATGCCGTCCACAAGTGCGAGGCGTTTGGTGCGGCTGATGGTTTCCGCCGCAAGCTCGATGAAGGCTTGGGGATTGCGCTTGAAATCGTCAAGCCTGTCGCTGCTGGTCAATATGGTGACGAGGCTGCGGCGCGTCAGTTGTGTACGGTCCTGAAGGTCGGTCAGTACGTCGGGAAGGGCGATGTCGCCCTCCTCGATGGTCACGGGGCCGGAGGTCGCGGTTTCGGTGGCGATCACGCCGCCCTGGCCGATGGCGAGGTCTGCCTTGCGGATGATGGCCTTCGCTTTGGTAATCGGCGGGGCGCTGGCGATGGCCTTGGTGCAATCCTCAATCAGCTTGGCGTTGTCAAAGTGGACGCGATACGTCGTCCGGTGCTTGATGCGGTCCCATAGCGCCTGAAACTCGGCGCTATGCAGTACTTCCTTGCGCACACGCACCGCCTTGCGGTCGTCGGCGTTCTTGATGTCGAGCCTGCCCGCGATCTTGCGCAGGACCGCCTTGATCTGCGGAAGGTGCGCGACGTGTTCGTCGGGAACCGTCAGCGTTCCGTCTTTAAGCGCAGTGCGCAGCTTGTCCTGCACCTTGCCCTTGGCGTCGATGAAGTCGGCGTTTTTGAGATATTCGCAGATCGCGGCGGATTCCTCGAAGCCCAGCATGGTGAGCGTTCCGTCTTTCCGCTGGACGGGGATGGCCGCGAACTGGTGCTTCTCGACGATGCCGAAACGGATGCCGGAATCGGCCTCGATCTCCTTCTGGAGATTTTCGGCAAAGGCTTCGTAGCTCTCGGTGGCGATCACGGTGAGGGTGTTGATCTCGAAGCCGCGCAGGCGTTCACCCTGCTGATTGACACAGAGACGCAGGCCGCGCCCGATGGTCTGGCGGCGTTCACGCTCGGTCCCGATTTCGCGCAGTGCGCAAATCTGGAACACGTTGGGATTATCCCAGCCCTCTTTCAGCGCCGAGTGGGAGAAGATGAACTTGAGCTTCGTATCGAAGCTCAGCAGCTTCTCCTTGTCCTTCATAATGAGGTTGTAGGCGCGTTCGGCGCTGTCGCGGCCCGCCTGATTGCTCTCGGCGGTGTTCGTCCATCGCTTGTTCTTGTCGATGGAGAAATAGCCGTCGTGGACGTCCTCGGCGTCGGTTGCGAGGTCCACTTCCTTGAACATGCTCGCGAATTCGGGTAGTTTGGCGGCCCGGCGATATTCTTCCTCGAAGATCGTCGCATATTTGCCTTTCACCGCGCTTCCGTGTTCGTCGTAGGAACGGTAATGTTCCACGGCGTCGATGAAGAACAGGCTCAGCACCTTGATCCCAAGCGGCGCAAGACGGCGCTCCTTCTCAAGATGCTCAGTGATGGTGCGGCGGATCATCAGCCGCCTGATGGCGTCGGCGTCTACGTCACCGATTGCCTGACCGACAGTGAGGAAGGACTCGGACCCCGCTGTTTTTACCTCAAGCAGAGAGTCGCCGCTTGCCACGCGGATTTCGCCGATGCGGCAATCCTTGTAGATGGCGCGACCTGTTGTGTCCTCCAGGTCGTCGCCGTCCTGCACTGTGACTTCCTTGCGGCGCACCTGCCCGCCCTGCTGCACGTCGATTTCGACGCGGGCGGTCACGGCACCGCGCGCATTGCTGGCGGATAGAAAACGCAGATAGGCTTTGTTGTGCCCACCTTCGATTTCGAGCGAGGCCACTTCGATCTGCTTGACCAGCTTGCGCTCATAGGCGTCCACCGCGTCCAGCCGGTAAACCATGTGGTGTTTGTCGGCATGGGTCGCCGAATAGCGCAGCGTGCAAAGAGGGTTCATGGCGCTTAGGGCTTCTTTGCCACGCCCTTCAAGGCCACCGTCCACGCTCTGCGGTTCGTCTACGATAATGACTGGGCGGGTGTTACGGATAAGATCAATAGGGGCTTCGCCACCTGTTTGTTCATTCGCGCCCTTGCCGTAGATGTTATTTACGTCCTTCTTGTTGATCGCGCCCACGGTCACGACCATGATTTGAACGGTCGGGCTGGTGGCGAAATTACGCACCTGACCCAGCTTGGCGCTGTCGTAGAGGAAATAGTCAAAGGGCTGGCCGGAATAGAGGGCCTTAAAATGATCCTCAGTGATCTGAAGTGATTTATAGACGCCTTCCTTGATGGCAACGGACGGCACCACGATAACGAATTTGGTGAAGCCGAAGCGTTTGTTCAGCTCGAAGATGGTGCGCAGATAGACGTAGGTTTTGCCGGTACCCGTCTCCATTTCCACGGTGAAGTCGCCGGATGCGAGGCTCGCGGATGGCGGCAGGCCATTGCAAAGCTGAATCTCGTTCAGGTTGGAAATGATCTCGTCGTCGAGCAGGGTCAGGCGATTGCCGATACCCAGCGCGTTTTCGACAAGGCCAAGCTCCTGCTGCGCACCGCCACCAGCTTGTCTGGTGACGGTAAATTCTGTGCGGTTGATTTCCTGTCCGCGAAACAGGTCGCAGACGGCTTCGATGGCAGTGTGCTGGTAATCAAGGTCCGGTTCGAAATGCAGTTTCATGCGCGTGCCCCCTCGATTAGCACTATGCGCTCATCGTGGCGTGCGCGGTTGGCATCCTCGTTTGCTGACACGGATTCCAGTGAAGCGATATAGGGGGCGGGCAACTCATGCTCTTGCGCGCCCGCGATGACCAAGGCGCGATACCAAGTGTAGGGACGGAGTGCGGGATCGGTGTCGGTTGCCCGATAAGCCCTGGCTTTTACCAGATCGCCGTCACTAAGAACCTCGACCTCGATTTCTTCGTAACCGGCACCCAGACCCTCGGCTCTGTCAAGCGCGGCCTTCTCTTGGTCCGCGATCTCATAGAGTACACCAAAGACCGAAAGGCCAGGGGTGGCGCTAGCGACAATGTCGCACTTGCCCGATCCGTCCTTGCTCCGCTTGTGCCAGCGCAGCTCATGGCCGGGTAGCTCGGCAATACCGAGTGGGCGTGCGGATGGACACCGTTCGCGCAGACGCGCGACAGGCATATTGGAACCAAAGGCGAACGAGACGAAACTACCCGCGCTCATTACAGGCTCCTCACGTCGAGGATACCGTTCTGGTTGAGGACCGCTGCCATGTTGGCTTTCGCCACATCATCGACGAAGCCGGAATCCTTGAACACAACGCGGGTATCGACGGCGGGAGCCAACTCCTTCCGCCACGCGACGATGCCATTTGCGAGCGTTTCGACGGTATCCTTGGTAAGACCATCGGCAAGGCAAACGATCAGCGCGCCGCCACCGATGGAATGAACTGCCTTTCCGGCAATGTCCTTCTTCTCGATGGGGACGCACAGGTCGAGGCCTAGCTTGAGCAACAGCTCGTAGAGCACGTCCTGCTCGGTGCGGCCCGCCACAAGATGTTCGGTGCTCGCGAGCAGAGTGTCTTCCAGCGCGGTGGGATTTGGATCCCATGAAACGAGGTTGGAGGTTTCCAGCTTATAGACACGAAAGCCTAGATCGCCTGCCAAGCCTGGCGCATCAGCCTTCAACCTAGCGGCAGTTCGGCGCAGGCGCTCCTTGGTTAACTCTGCTATATTTTGCGGCTTTTCGATACGCTTGCAAAAATCGGCTGCAACCTTCTGATCCTTGTTGCTCGCGTCGAGCGGCTCGGGAAGTTGTACTAGCATGTAACGACGTTTCCGGCCATCTGCCGCATTTTGAGCCAAAGTGGCATGAGCAGAGGTTCCAGACCCGGCAAAGAAGTCTAGAACAATGTCGCCGTCCTCAAGAGCGGAGAGCTCAATGACGTGTTGCAGCAAACCAACTGGCTTCGGAAATGTAAAAACCTTTTCACCGTCAAACAGAGCTTTAAGGTCGCGAGATGCCTTCTTGTTCCCTTCCAGCTTTGACCAAAAATTAGAAGGCTGCTTCAGGCGACCCTCAAGATAGAATTTCTGGTAAGGCTGCCACTCGTAGCTATTACCCTTCTTGGCCTTGGCCCATTCAATGAGTCCCTCTTCGACCATTTCGTTAAATCGGTCGAGGCCGCAAATCCAACGACTTTCGTACCCAGCCGGTGCAATCGGGTAAACCACCGTCTCGTCGGGCGCCGTGAGAGGGTAAAACATGCTCGGCCGATCTTCTCGGCGATCCTCTCCGCCCGTTCTTCTGAGGGTGCGGGTAAGGTATCTACCTTGATCGTCTTCCTTGTCGTAGATTTTGGCATCTTCCTCGGTGAAGTTCACCCCCTCAATTTTCGCATCTGGACTGCGAGAATAAACCACGATGTAGTCAATTTCTCCGACTAGGGCTTTATTTCCTCCACCGGTCGGGGTTCCAGTCGCCCTTGAAATACAGCCCACTAGGCATTCTGGACCGAATATCTCGTCGCAAACTCCCCTTAGATTATGAACCTCAGATTCATCGATAGAAATGAAGATCAAGCCATCTGCACGGAGTAGCGACCGAGCCGTCTTGAGGCGAGGATACATCATATTGAGCCAGTCCGTATGGAAACGGCCCGACGATTCGGTATTGGAAGATACCTTTTGCCCGCCTTCATCAATCTGCCCAGTCAAACTGAGATAATTCTTGATGCTGTCCTGATAGTCGTCGGGATAAACAAAGTCCTTCCCAGTATTGTACGGCGGGTCGATGTAGATAAGCTTGACCTTGCCTGCATAGCTTTTTTGCAAGAGTTTCAGCACCTCAAGGTTGTCGCCCTCGATCATGAGGTTCTGCGTGTTATCCCAATCGACGCTCTCATCCGGGCACGGCAAAAGTGTGCCGGTGGACGGCGTCAACGCGATCTGCCGTGCCTTGCGCTTGCCGTGCCAGTTCAGCCCGTATTTCTCGTCCTTCTCATCGACGGCTCCACCCAGCAGTTGACGGAGCACATCGAAGTCGATGCCACCATCCTTGAATGCATCGGGGAACAGAGCTTTCAGGGAATCGACGTTCCCGGCCACAATGTCGGCGCTTTTGGTAGCAGGATCATCCAAAACGAGTTTCTTGAGTTCAGGCATGTAAGGCGGCTTCCCTGTGAGTCACAGTTGGTTCATGTAAGCAGCGAGGTCGGCCTCGCGGCGCTGAATTTCGAGGTTAAGGTCCACGCGGCGGCTAAGCTGCTTCTCGCGCTTCGCCTTGGCGCGCAAACCTTCAATTGCTTTAGAGAGTCTGGCGTGCGCGTCCAGCGCCTCGTGGCGGCGGTCGATGGCCTCATGGTCGTCGGTCGCGGCGTACACGCCCGTCACGCAGGCGGCATTGATTGCCTCTATCCGCGCAATCCAGCCCGCATAGAGGGCGAACAGGTCGGTGCGCGGCTGCTGCGCCAGCGCGAGACTTTTCAGGAACGCGACCTGCGCGGAATCTAGGGCACCCGCCCGCAGGCCGCTGGCCGTGACGACCTGCTCGATCACCGTGCGGCCTGCTTCGTTCTGCGCATGGCGCTTATGCGCCGCCGACATGGCAAGGCCGCCTTCGTCGGCGGTGACAAGCAGCAGCGGATAGGGAATGGCGCGGTGCATCAGCTCGATCAGTCGAGCCGCCTTGGCACCGGAACGGAATGCGCAGCCGACAACAGCGATCTCAAGATATTCGCGAGTATCGTCGGAAAAGGTCGGCACGCCGATGGTGGCGGGCTTGCAGGCAGCGAACCATTGCAGTTCGTCGATCCCGTCCTGAATGGCGCCCTTATCGGCGGCGGTCGGCGCACCCTGCTCGATCAGCAGTTTCTTTGGAACACGGGCATCGACGCGCGCGCCGGGCGGGAGTCCCAGCGCATTGACGATCGTGAGGAAGTCCGTGCTTGCCGTCATGCGCTCTCCGTTTCCGGCAAGATGACGAGAAAGGCGATGACCTCGAAGTCGTTGATACCGGCAAACTCGCCCCTCAGGCCGTGGGTGCCGCCGGGGCTGAACAGGCTAGCGACTGCGCGCTCCTCGCTCTTGCCGGCGATCGAGGCGACGGCCCGCGCAAGAAGTGTCTGATAGTCCTCCATATCTCGCCCGAATTTGGTTTCCTTGTCGAAGCGCGCACACGCTCCGGCATCCGGTAGGTCGCGACCGATGGCGGCTTTCTTGAGCCGGTCGAGCACCTGCTTAGCCTGCGTATAGGGTAACAGCACCTGGCCATCATCGCCGACATGGACGACGAAATTGGGACTTAAGGGGTATCCGGGTTCGGCGGCGCGTTCCGCTGCTTCACCAACAGCTCGCAGGCAGAAAATGGCGCCGGGCGGTAGGTCGTTTTCAGAGGCGGATGCGTCGGGCGCTGGCACGACGGCATAGGTGCCGGGCGGCAGGCTCTCCAGCCGCTCGCGGTGTTCGCGTATATATCCGGCCAGGTCGATGCGGAAATCGTTGAGAGTGAGGTCGGCGATGGAAACGCCGCTGGACAAGTCCTCAAGGTCGATCACCGCATCCTGCAATTTTTGCAATTGGGCACGGCGATATTCGAGGTCGTTCATCTGGTTTCCAGCCTGAAACTCGATGACGTTTTCCTCGCCGGTCGCCGACACGTCGAGCAGCACCATGCGCCCGCTAACGCGAGATTCGAGGTCCAGATATTCGTCCAGCTCCATGTTGGGCCAGAAATTAACCAACTGGATGCGGGTATTGGTCGAGCCGATTCGGTCGATGCGTCCGAACCGCTGGATGATCCGCACGGGATTCCAGTGAATATCGTAGTTGGTGAGAAAATCGCAGTCCTGAAGGTTCTGGCCTTCAGAAATGCAATCGGTGGCGATGAGCAGGTCAATCTGGCCTTCGGCGCTTAATTCCTCGGGGCGCTCTTTTGAGCGCGGCGAGAAGGCCGAGAGGATCGAACTCATTTCACCGCGTAGTCCGCGCAGGGTCGTCTTGTTCGCGCCCGTCCCGGTGACGACAGCGGTTTCAAGGCCAAGCTCGTTTTTCGCCCAGCTCGAAAGCTGCGCGTAGAGATAGTCTGCCGTGTCCGCAAACGCCGTGAACAACAGGATTTTGCGGTTCTCGCCATTGATCGGCGCAGCGACCTTGCTGGCGATTACTTCGCGTAGCGCGGCCAGCTTGGCGTCGCGTTCCGACGTGACGGCCTGCGCGGCGGACAGCAACGTCGCTAGGCGGTTGCGGTCCTCGATCAAATCCTGTCGCCAGCGAACACGGTCAACGTCGTGGAGCAAAACCTTGACCTTGCGTCCCACCAGTAGAGCCTCGAAGGCGGGATCGTCTATATTGACATCATCTACGGCGATCTCGTCCACGCTCTCCTCGTGGGCGTCGATTTTCGCCAGCAGCGCGTCCACGTCGGCAAGCTGGCGCTTGATGGTGAGCGCGAAGGACGCGACCGAGCTTTCCATGCGCTTGAGGATGTTGACGCGCAGCAGGTGAATGAGACTTTCCTCGCGGTCCACCTGACGGAAAAAGCTTTCGCCGCCCCTGATCTTGGTGCTGTATTTCTCATCATAGACGGCCTGCTTGTGGGGCACGACGTAGCGCAGCGGCGCATAGGCCGCGAGCGTAAGCCGCCTGATCTCGTTGTTGATCTCGCGGATGGGGCGGAACTCTCCGGCCAGGTCCACGTCCGCCTTGATGTTAACGGGGCGCAGGCGCTCCGGGAACTGGCCGGTTTCCTCCGTGCCGTAATAGCGTTGGACGTGTTTGCGGGACCGAGCGATGGTCAGTAGGTCGAGCAGCTTGAAATAATCGAAGCCGAGCATGTCCATGAGGCGCGCGGGGCGGCGGTCGGCTTCGGGTAGGTCCAACCAGCGGTTAAACTGCGTCTGCGCTTTGCGGATGGTCGCCTCGATGCTCTGGATACCGTGGCCCATAAGCGCGAGGTCATTGCCCTCGGTCATGAAAGCAATCTGATTCTTGAGGTCGGCCAGCCGGTTGTTGACCGGTGTGGCGGACAACATGAGTACCTTAGTTTTGACGCCCGATTTGATGATCCGCTTCATCAAATGATCGTAGCGGGTATCGCGGTCCTTATGGGTCGCTTTGTTGCGGAAGTTGTGGGACTCGTCGATCACGACTAGGTCGTAGTTGCCCCAATTGACGTGGCTGAGGTCGATGTCACCCGACAGGCCGCCCTCACGAGACAGGTCGGTGTGATTGAGCACGTCGTAGTTGAAGCGGTCGGACGCAAGGATATTGCGGCGGTCGTTGGCTTTGTAGAGCGTCCAGTTGTCGCGCAGGCGCTTAGGGCATAGGACCAGGACGCGGTCGTTGCGCAGCTCGTAGTATTTGATGACGGCAAGCGCCTCGAAGGTTTTGCCGAGGCCGACGCTGTCGGCGATAATGCAGCCGCCGATACGCTCCAGCTTGTCGATGGAACCAACGACACCGTCGCGCTGAAACTTGAACAGCTTTTTCCAGACGGTGGTGTTGCGGATGCCGGTGGCGGATTTGATGATCCGCTCCTCGTCCAGCTCATCGCCGATGTCCTTGAACAGCTCGTAGAGCACCTTGAAATACAAGAGCGACGGTGGTCGGTGCGCCGCAGCATCGTTGAGGCTGGCGGTAATCTGACTTGCTGTCGGCTTCACGCTGGACCAATTCGCGTGAAACCAGTCGGCATAGGCAGCGGCTTCCGCATCCGTGTCGGAAAGCTGGACAAGGCCAAGCCGGTCGCCCGGCGTGACGCCCAGGCCCTCGGTCGTGAACGGGCATGTACCGGTCAAAACATGGCGATTGTCGTTGTTGGTTACGACGATCATGGATTGGGGCGGCGCTGTGGGGACGTGTCGAACCTCGGCGTGCTTGTCCAGCCATTCACCGGCCACTTTGGCGAGCCAACGCCCTTGCAGTTTGCCTCGCGCGGCAATGTCGCCCAGCCCGCCGTAGAGGGAATCGACGACCGCGCTGTCGGCACCGAGAAGAATACGGCAGCGTCCGACCTTTTTCAGGTGGTCGTGAGTTTCCGCAAATGCGTAAAGCGAGAAGTCTGGTGACACAAGATCAATTGCTGAACCCGCTTGAAGCCAGTTCCGAAGCCGATCAATAACGCGCTCATTTCCGCTATTTCGTAGAAGTTGCATTCAAGGTCCGCTCAAATGGAGGCCGAGGGCTGATTAACCAGTTTACCCTTATATGGAGCGTCCTTATTTTCTGCTTCTCGCTTGTGGGTCTGCGTGATGTCGTGGCTATTTTGCATTCGTTTGCGGGTATCTATCAACACGCCCAACGCCTTCTCGATCCGCAACGCCATTTCCGGTGACAGTTTCACGCGCTCATTGAGCAAGGTCGAATGTGTCGCGCACGTCACGCCCAGCACCTCCGCCGCAGCCGTGACGAACCGGGCCAGCGGCTCGATGATCTCATGCTTGATGAAACCGCCGGGATGGGCGGGGTTCTTCAAGCGGATGTCTGCAATCGCGGCCATAAGCCTCGCCCCCCTGCATCGTGCGCCGTTGAGCGACACTATAAAGTTATCGTAACGCGGACAACCTCGCTCCTCTCCCTATCTTTACCCCATCTCAGCCCCTGCTGCCTTGTCGGCCGCAGGCGTAGGCATAACCACCTGCGCGATGGCGGTTTGCACCTCTCCAGCGCGCTCGCTGATGGCGGATACCAGCTTGCCGCGATCGTTAGTGAAGATGGTCGCCGATTCTTTGGCGCGGGAAATCCCCACGTAGAAGCTCTTTTGATCGACAAGGTTGGTCGCGCGGCTGTCGGCATGGATCATCACATGATCGGCGGTGCGGCCTTGGGCGGCAAAAGCGGTGTCCACATAGGCATGGGCAATGTGCCGGTCGCGGGCGGAATCGAGGTTCAGCGTCTCGATCCTGCCCTGCGCGGTCTGGATCGTGGCGGTACGGATCTGTTCGTCCACGGCGATCACTTCGCCGCGCCCACCGTTGATCCGGCCTGACTCGCGGTCGTTGCGGGTGAACCGGATGCTGTCGCCGGTTTTCAGGTCCATTGGCTGCGGCGTAAACGTCTGCACCTTGCCCGCACCCCATTGCCGCAACCGCCAATCCACCTCGTGCCCATCCTCTGATTTGAGCGTGATGGCGGCTTTAGCCGAGTCGATGGATTCCACGCGGTAGGCTTCGCCGCGCGTCACGCCCTTGTCGGCATAATCGCGGGTGAAGCGAACAACATCGCCCTTGTTGTAGCTCAGGGGATCGCGGGCTTCGGCACGGGTCAGCCCTTTGTTGGCAAGGCTCTGCATGGTGACGGCGGGGCCGGTCAGTGCCCCCGATCTGGAAAGCGCGGCGCGAATGTCGGCGGTCAAGGCATCGCGCCCTTCGCGCGACGGCTCGATAACGAGGGTGCGGGCGCGCTTGGCCTTGTCCAGCGCCGCATATCGCTCGGCGATGGCAGCGAAGCGTTCGGCGCGGTCGGCATTCTCGACAATTTGGCCGCCGCCATTATCCAGCGCGACCAGGGCTTTCCTGGCATCGCCTTCGATAGACGCCAGCACCGCCTCCTTGGTGGCGTCGTTGGTCTGCCGCACGATCTCGTCCAGCCTGGCGGTTTCCATTCCCGCGCCCTGCAACTGGGTGAAGGCTGCGCCCGCCTCAACGGAACCAAGCTGCTTCACGTCGCCGACAAGGATGACGCGGGCATCATGCTTGTCGGCCAGGTCGAACAGGCGGGCGGTATCGCGGGCGGATAATAAAGAAGCCTCGTCCACGATCCACGCGGCGGACTGGCCCGGTTGGGGCCGCTCAGGCGACAACAGGTGCCGTGCAACGGTATCGCCGCGCGTGCCCAGTGCCTCGCCCAACACCATCGCCGCCGACGCGGTGGGGGCCAATGCCGTCACGGCCATCCCGCGCGCCTCGGCCTCGCGGGCAAAGGTCGCCAAGACGGTCGTGGTCTTGGCGGTGCCCGCGTAACCCTGCAAGGCGGTGATCCGGTTGCGGCTGGTCAATAGCTGCTCGGTGGCGGCGCGCTGATCCGCATTCCAAGAGAAACCTGCCCGTTCCGCCCGTGCCGATGCGGCAGCGATGGCCTTGGCGGCAGCAAGCTCTGACGCGATGGGCGCGAACACGCCGCGCCCCTCCGCCTCGATCCGCAGCATCCTGGATTCGGTTTCGACATTCTGACGGGTGGTGAACCCCGCAAACTCCGCACCGCGCCGATCCTGAAAGGCCCGGTCGATCAACTCGCCCTGTTTCGTCGCTGCCCCTATGGCGGTCCCGATCTGCGCATAGCCGATCTTGCCCAGCCCGATCCGTCCGGCTTCTTCCTGCAAGGCGGCTGCGGAAAATACTGATTGCCGTTCGCCCAGCTTGTCGACCGCATGGGCAACGGCCCGATCCGCCATCGTCGCTTGGTGATCTATATCGGCGTGACGGGAAGGATCGGCGGCCTTGGCCTCGGCCTGTTCGATCATCGCCAAACGCGCCTCCGGCTCAAACCCGGCCTTGCTCGCCGTCTCGCGCCAATCCGCGACAAGGGAGGCATGATCGGTCGCGACCTTGGCTTGCCGGGTGTCGAGCGTGGCAACCTGCTTCTCAACGGCGCTGGCCGTGTCGCGGGACGTGCCGCGTTCCGCCAATGCCGCCTCGATCTCGGCGCTGCGGGTGCTGAACGCAGCCATCACTTCGGCGGATAGGCCCTTGATCTCGAACATCGAGTCCTTGCCCGTCTCGATCTCATAACCCAGTTCGCGCACCTTCAAGGCCAGTTCCTGCCGGTAGATCGCGCCGATCTGCTTTTGAAGCTGGTAGATGGCGCGCGGCTCAAGGCTGCGCCAAGCGCCATCCTCGTCCCGCGTCGCGTTCATGATGACATTGTGCGTATGAAGCTGCGGGTCCTGAGCGCGACTGGTGCCATGCTGGAAACTGGCGATCACAAGATTGCCGGTCGCCTCACGGGTGACGGTGCCGCCGTCGCGGACGCGGGTGGCGGCCATATGTTTCTCGACATGGGCCATCGCGGTACTGACCGCTTCGCCATGCGCGGCGATTAACCGCCGGTCGCCCGCCACCTCGGCGATGATGGAAATTGACTTGGGCGCGCTCAATGTCACGTCCCAGCCGGGGCGATGCTCAAGCTGGCCGTCGCGAAAGGTGCCAAGCTGCTGATCGGCGATCCTGCCATCCAGCAGGGCGCGGAACTGGTCGCGGTTCACCTCGCCGGACAGGCCCAACGCCTCCGCGCCCGCGCCCTGCCATTCGGAAGGTGAAAGCCCGCCTTCCGAATAATAATCGTCGGCTTCATAATAGCTGCTGGCCTGCGCCGAACTGGTCAGCGCCGATACCGACGCCACCATTACACCGGCCCTTGGCTGGCGGGTGAGGGCGGGGTCGGCGACGGCACGGGTGCAGCGGCTGCCGTCTGCTTCCAAAGCGTGGTGTCGGGATCGCCCGCAATGAATCCAGGTTGGCGAGGTGCGCCGCGCCGCGCGACATGATCGGCGGTGAGCCTGATGCGCGCCACCGGCAAGCCATCAGGGAACAGCAAATACCCCTCGAACTTGGGCAGGCGCAATTCGCTTTCCAACACGGCGGGCCGCATCTTGCGCATCCGGCCCAGGGTGGTGCGGGCTTCGTCATCGCCCTCGGCCAGCGCGTCGGTCATGGTCTGGATTTCGACCTCGCACTCGCCGATGGTCTGGCTGGCCCATTGCCGGGTTTCGCTGTCGATGGTTTGCAGGAACAGCTTGGTATTGCAGCAGCCCAGCATGGATTCGGCGATCTGCGGCCCATAGCGATGCCGCATCTGGCCCAGCGCCTGAAAGGTCAACACCACGGCGGCCCCGAACTTGCGCCCTTCGGGCAGGAGTCGCGCCAGATTATCGACGCGGGGCAGGTCGGCCAGTTCGTCCAGCACGAACCAGATGCGCCGGTCGGGCGAGGGGGGAAGCCCCAGCACGGCGCTTGCCGCGCATTCCAGCCAGCAGGCGAGCAAGGGCTTCGAGGCCTCGAAATAATCCTCCTTGCGGGGGACGAAAATCCACGGGCGCGCCCCGGTGCGCTTATCCAGCCCGTGAATGAAGTCCCGGAAGGCAAAAGGTTCACCGCCGCTGCTGTCCGCGCGGAGGAACTGTATCAGGTTCGCGGCCTTGGCGAGCATGAACAACACGCTGCCCGTTGCCCGGTCGGCATCCTCGGCGAAGGTCCGCGCCGACGAACTGCCTGCCAGCCAGATTTTGAGGTCGTCTTTCGTTCGGTCCTGAAGCGCGTCCAGCAGGTCCGGCAAGGTGCCTTTGCCTTCCCGCCACAAGGCGCGGATCATATTGGCGACAAGGATGCGGCTGGTTTCCAGCCACACGTCGCGGTCACTCTGGCCCGTCTCGGTGATAAGCTGGTGCGCGATGCGATCGGCGTCGGCGGGATGGGCGATCTCGGCGAAGGGCGACCAGAAGGCGCATCGGGCATCGAAGGGATTGAGGATGATGTCGCCGCGCTCGGGCCGGTAATAGTGCGCGATGAACTCGCCGCTGGTGTCGTAAACCAAGGCAGCTTCGCCGCGTGCCTCGATCCCGTCGAGCAACTGACGCAGCGCCGTGGTCTTACCTGAGCCGGTCGTGCCAATCATCGACAAGTGCCGGGTTTCCAGCCGCGACGGGATCGGCACTGTGCCGATGGCGAGCGCGCGGGAATCTGCTTCGGCGCCGGTCATCTTGGCAAGCTGCTTCTCGGTTGTGACCAGGGTTCCGGCGATGACGCGATCCCGCAAGGCGCGTTCACGCCGCCGCCGGACGGCCCCGCGAAACAGAAACAGGCAGGACAGCCAAGCGGCGAAGCCGAGTCCGCCCCCGCGCTTGGCATCAGCATAGGCCAATTCAACCGATTGTCGGCAATAGGGATGCGCGATCACGGCGCGGGCGGACCGGCCGGGATAAGTCTGGCCGCCGATGCGGACGCTGACCTCGGCATCGGCGAACGTGCCCGAAGCGAGCCACAGCTTCGCCCTCGCCACAGACCAGGCGGTAAGGGCATCCACCCTGTCCTGATCCAGCGTCGCATAAGGCGCGGCGACCGCGCCCAGGGCAACGGATGACAGCATGATACCGGTCTGCCGCTTGAAGCGGGACCACTGGTTGCCGCGATATTGCCGCCGCAAGGCGTCTGCGTGGATGCGGCGATCATGGGGTTGTATCATGGCCGCTTCTCCTGGGAGAGTCTGCGCTGGCGATCATAGGCGGCGTTGATCTCGGCGGTGATGACCTCATCGCTCTTGCGCGCGCCGGTCGCTGCGCTGCGGGCGTAGCAATAGGCGGCGCAGGCAGTGAACAGCGCCCGGTCCAGCATCCGTTCGACATCGACCATACGGGTGCTGACCGATGCCAGTTCGGCGACCATTTCACTATCGCCAGTGTCGCGGGCTGGCGGACTTATCTGTGTCGCGATCCCGGCTTTGACGCTGCGCTGGAGCATCGCATAGGCGCTGATGCCTTGCCGTTCGGCCAGCGTCCGCAGGGTCTTGTCGAGCGCCACGGGCAGGCGGAGGGTGTGACGGACCAGCTTCATTGCCTGCCTCCACCGCGACAGCGATCCGCTGTCTCGGAACGTGGCTGAAATCCAAGCTTTGATGGCCGACGAGAAACGGTGCTGTCTGATCGCTGTCCCGAAAAATGACGGAAAAGCTGGATGCACCCGTGCGTGAGGTGTGTATCTGAATTGCTGGCTCGATGCGTAGCATCGCAGCCCCGCAATATTGCCACATGTGCGTCCGGCTCAGGCATGGTCCGGCCCTTTCCGGCTATCGGACGGGGGCACCGGTTCCGGCTCTCCGAACTGCTTCGCCACCCATTGGGCGATGACAGCTCGGGCCGCCTGGTCAGCCTTGTGTCGGTCGATCTCCCGGAGGGCGCGCGGCTGGTCGTAAAGGTCATGCTCGATGATCCAGTCACGAATGGCCCGCTCGACTGCTTTCTGCATCCGTCTGTCGAGCCGGTCGGCTTCGACGGGATCGAGATGAGCGGTCACGCCGGGAGACTCGATCAATCCGCCAAGCGGAAGATAGCTCGTGCCCGCGTTCTGCAAGGGGCCGTCGATACGCACGGTCGAAACCTCGCCCCGGTGAATATGGAGCGGCGGACGCTCGTTCAAATGCCAATGCGCAATGGAGCAACGATAGGTCTCGCCGTCCTCGCTATCGGCGAGTAGCTTCTTGATGAGCGGCAAGGCGACGCAGGCAGTGCGATAGTCGGCGGTGAAGCGCAGAGTGACCTTGCGGCCCGTCCAGAGGGAATCGGCAAGCCGATCCAAGGTGCGATGGAAAATGAGCATGGGATATCCTTTCGTGAAATCACGATGGCGGGTGTTCATTGAGGTTGAGGGGAAGCGCAGGCGCGAAGCGGCCCGCCCACCAATCAGGCTGGGGTTGTCGAGCGGCTGTAAATCAGGCGACGGGTCGTGATTGCGCCAAGCGCCGGATAGACTCGGTCGTCAGCAAGGTTCGCCTGCCGATCTTGATGGCGTCCAGTCCACCAGATTTGATCAGGACGTAAACCGATGACCGCCCGACGCCGAGTGCCTTGCAGGTGTCATTGATGGAAATGGCAAGAGGTTCCATGTGCGTCTCCGTGTTTGCCGATTCGCGGCGAGAGACGGTTCAGGTTGCACACGTTCGCCTGTGCGTCGTCCAGTAATGGGAAGGCCGTGGGAAACTGCCGATGATGCGCGGATACGAAAATAGATGGCGTCGTCCGAAAATCTTTATGCCGTAGCCAAAAATCGGACGTGTTGCTGATTCCTGCCAACCTAACTCAGCGATCCAGATAATGACCCGCATGGGGTATCAGAAAAATTGCTTTCGGGTGCGCAGACTGGGGAATCGGATGTTTCTCCAGTGGCAGTTTCTCGACTGCTCCGCGCCATTTTCTGACTGTAACGTTTTCTATTAGTGGTCTTTAAACTGCTCTTTGTCCACGCAGGCAGGGGTGGATTACAATCTGCGAACACATTAGAACCCGTTTCGGCTGCGTACCTTTTGCGGCAGGCGGGGAATCAAAATGCAAGCGTTGTCGGATTTATGGCATGGCGTAAGCCGTCATCCTTGGAAAACGATAGGCTTAGTCTACCTAGCCTTCAGTGCTCTGTTTACGTTGTTTCAGGCAGTCAACTTCTTTGACAATAAAGTTAAATTTGAGGGATTGATTTACCTCGCTCTATTGACTTCCCTCAGTGTAGCCTTCGCTTTTTGGAGGGTCTGGAAACCTTCCAGAATTAGCATTTCTGTCGATCATACAAATACATCTATTGAAATCGTATTTGGCGATTTATTCCGCATGCCCGGAATAAAAATAATATCGGTCAATAATTTTTTTGACAGTGAGCTTGGAAAGCCCGTGTCGGACAAGAGTCTCCACGGGATATTTATCAAGCGCTCGTTTGGCGGACATCCACAGGGTTTTGATGCACAAGTTGATGCCCAATTGGCAAATGAACCATCTGTCGATGTGCCACAAAAGCAGGCTGGCAAAACAAAATCATATGAGATCGGCACAACTGCACTGATCGATGTAGCGGGTGACACATACATCTTGGTTGCTCTGGCTGAGAGTAACCCGGCTACATGCAAAGCATCTTCGGATGTCACGAAGATGTGGCTTGCTCTTCACGGTGCTTGGCAACGCGCTCGGATCGAAGCAGGTGGGCACGATATCAATGTGGCTTTGGTCGGAAGTGGGTTGGCGGGGCTTGGACTGCCGACGCGTGATCTCCTAAATCTGATCATTCTTTCTGCGATAACTGAAACGAAGGCGCAAGAAATTACGAGAAAAATCAGGATTGTTCTCTATCGTGATCGCTTCGAAGATTTAGATCTTCGTGATGTTAAGCAGCATTGGGAAGAATAGTATGGCTTATCGAAACGGAACCTACGTAGCTTTTCATGCCAATGGGACGAATATCCCCGGTGGAAACTCGGATATTGATTATTATAATTTATTAAAGGCGTGGTCATCCAAGACAGATGACGATTTTACGATGTGCAATAGCCACGAAAAAACAGCGGCAGTCAGAGATACAAGTAGCAGCGAACGACTCATGGAAGTACTGCGCGATCGCCTTAAAAATTCAAAAAATATGATCCTGATAATCGGGACTACCACAAAGCTTGATGACGACTGGGTTCCATTTGAAATAAGTCAAGCTGTAGACAAGTTTAAAATACCCATCATTGCTACTTATACGAATATATCAACGCCGATTAAGAATCCATCGGTATATAAGGCGAGGTGGCCTGCAGCGCTAGCAACAAGAATTAACAACGAGACCGCGAGCGTTATCCATATTCCCTATAAGAAAACTGTATTGCTTGATGCTATTGGACAATTCAGTCACAATAAGTTGCCCAAGGGCAAGGGTTTGGGCTTCTACAACGATGATGCATATCGGAGCTTTGGAATCGTTGGCTGAAAACCTGAAAGTCGTCCAAGTCAGTGCCTTTAACTGGCCGCAGAGGGAACGGCAACTTACGTAAATCTCTCACTCGTGGGTTGCCAGTCCGCTACCGCCATTCTCAGCGGGAAACGGTGCCGAATTGAATGGCTGCTTTCGAGCGTTGCGATTTGGCACGGGAATGACGACGAAATGGTCGAATCCGGCCAAGCAGTTCGCCGCCAGACGAGTCATCGTAAGTTGGAATTGCGAGTTAGGTTCGCTGGAATCGGCGGGGAGTCGGTTAACTGCCCTTGGCAGGGGCGATTTTCTCCAAATGCGCGCAAATTTTTTCTGCATAGGGAGCCAGAAGGTCGCCGCGTGGCACGTCGCCGGACTCGTCGGCATGTTCCTCAAACCATTCCGAGAGCCGCTTCTTAATCGCCCTGATCGCCGCTGCCCGGTTGCTCAGGTCCAGCGCGCTGAACCGACCGTCGCCGATCAGAGATATAAGAGCGTCGCTATAGGCATATTTCGCGTTCCGGCCTGGACCACCGGCCCGCTTGGGCTTGATGCCGAGTTCCGTGATAATTTCGTCGGGGTCTTTCTCGATCTTGATCGCTCCGGAAATCCGGTTCCCGCCCGGCGCGAGGCAAAGCGCCCGGACGGCGGCAAATTCTGATAGAAGCAGGACCCGCAAATTCCCGAAGAAATAACGGCGCTCCAGATAAATCGGGGTGCCCCTCCAGTTGCGGTAGTAGGCCCTTGGTGCGCTTTCGCGCTGGAGATAGGCAAAGAGCTTTTCAAGCGTTTCCCGCGTCTCGTTGCTGGCGTTGGCGTAGATTGCCTCTCGCGGCTTTCGCAGCCTTCCGGTCCCGTATTGGAAACGACGCCAGAGCAACGCCATGAACAGCGGAATGAGGCAGGCTGCGATAGCTATGCTCAAGAAGCTATCGGCAACCGCTTTGGATGCCAGCGCCGCGAAAATGGAGAGTATCAGGCATAATGCGGGAATTGTGAGAATGACGGGAACAGACCACGTATAGACTGATGCTTGCCGTCCTATGTGATCTTCTACCGCCTGGATGACGCTATCCAGCTCATCGCGCGCCTGGTCTTCATTTTCATTCAGGATGCGCAAGGCGATTCTCCGAAGTGAGCGGTCATCGTCATTGCGATCCATCATTTATCCCTCATCGTCGGACTGGTGTATTGCCGCTATCGCGCAACTGGTCCAGATAGTTGCTCCACCATTGCGCCATTTCAATACGTTCGCCCCAATAGGCGGACTGGTTGTAAATGCGTCGCACGCTGCCCGCGACCATATGTGCGAGCGCCCGCTCGATGGCATCGGGATTCCATTTGCCCGATTCGTTCAGGAGCGAGGACGCGGACGTGCGGAAGCCGTGCGCGGTCATCTGGTCCTTCGAATAACCCATTCGCCGCAATGCCGCGTTGATCGTGTTATCGCTGATCGGCCTCGCGCGCGTCCGTATTGACGGAAAGGCGTAGCGCCCGGAGCCGGACAGGGATCGCATCTCCGAAAGGATCGCCAACGCTTGCCGGGACAAAGGCACCGAATGGGGCTGGCGCATCTTCATCTTCTCTTCCGGGATGATCCAGACCGCTTTGTCGAAGTTGACCTCTGTCCATTCCAACTGTCGGATTTCACCGGGGCGCTGGAACACATGCGGCGTGAGTTTCAGGGCATACATAACGGCGGGATCGCCCTGATAATCCTCTATTGCCCGGAGCAATGCGCCGAACGTCGCGGGATCGGTGATCGCTGGGAAGTGTTTGACTTTCGCTGTGGTCAGCGCACCTATCAGCAGTTGAGCCGGGTCGCGCTCTGCCCGTGCCGTTGCCACCGCATAGCGAAACACGCGGCTGGCGAAAGATCGTAAGAGATTCGCCGTCTCCAGTCGGCCTCGCCGTTCATGTTTCCTCAGTTCATGCAGCAGTTCCTGCGGCGTGATCTCCGTTATAGGACGCTTGCCGAAATCGGTGCCAAGCAGCTTCACGAACCAGCGCATCTTTTCCAGCGTCGGCTCCGCCAGCCCCTCCCGCGTTTTCTTCTCGATCAGTTCCTCGGCCACGCTGCCGAAGCTGTTGCTGGCGCGGATGCTTGCCTCGATCCGCGCTTGCCGTTTGGCACTGTTCGGATCAATCGAATGAGCAAGCTGTCTGCGGGCGGCATCACGCGCCGCGCGCGCCTCGGCCAGCGTGATCTCCGGGTAAGACCCCAGTGCCAGTTTGCGCTCCACGCCATTCATTCGGTATTTGAGGCGCCACAGCTTGCTGCCCCTTGGGTTGACCAGTAGGTAAAGCCCCTGAGAATCTGTCACCTTGTAAGGCTTCGCTTTTGGCTTGGAGTTTCGGATTGCCGTATCGGTCAGCGCCATTGGGGGCCTCGATAATGTGGGGGCCTCGCGAGGCCCCCAAGACAGGCCCCCATCGTCTGCGGTTACAGGCAAATAGAGGCGGTCGCTGCCAATCAGCGATTACCTGTAAACTAGCGGAAATAAGGGGTTTTTTCAATTATCAGCGAGCATTGGCTGACAGCAATCTGGAGGCCCGAGCCGGAATCGAACCGGCGTGCACGGATTTGCAGTCCGCTGCGTCACCACTCCGCCATCGGGCCTCGGCGTGGGTGGCCGCAAATGTGCGGCTTTTGATGCAAAGTCAAGCAGCACTGTGATATTGTCGGGCAAGATTCCGGCACTCGGGCACGCAAAGCCGCTTGGCGTGGCCTTTGCGCTGATTTAGAGGTCCGGAATTATATCCTTTGCTGTATTGCCTTATTAATACAGTCGTCATAGAAGCTATCCTGATCGAGGAATTGTCGTGACCGAGCAGAATTTTTCATCGATGCGGACCGCCATGGTCGAAAGCCAGCTTCGCACCAGCGATGTGGATGATCAGCGTGTGATCGCGGCGATGGCGCATGTCGCGCGGGAGGATTTCGTGCCGGCCGAGCGGCGCGCGATGACCTATGTCGACCGGCCGATTCCGCTGGCGGGAGGGCGCGCGCTCAATCCGCCGCTGGTGACCGGCCGCCTGCTTAAGGAAGCGCAGATCGTTGAGGGCGACAAGGTGCTGCTGATCGGTGCCGCCACCGGCTACAGCGCGGCGCTGCTGACGGCGTTGGGCGCGCAGGTGACGGCGGTCGAGGAAGAAGGCGGGGCCGAGATTTCTGTCGAGGGCGTGACGGTCGTTCGCGGTCCGCTGAATGCCGGTGCGGCTGCCGGGGCGCCTTATACTGTGCTGTTCATCGACGGCGCAGTGGAGGAAGTGCCCGCCCCGCTCGTTCAGCAGCTTGCCGATGGCGCGCGGGTCGTGACGGGCATCGTCGAGCGCGGCGTTACCCGTCTGTGCAGCGGCCGGGTGGTGTCGGGCGTGCTGGGTCTTTCCAGTCTCGCTGATTTGGAAATGGTTGTGCTTCCGGGCTTTGCCGCGCCGGAACGGTTTGTGTTCTGAAGGACCGATTGGGGGAGACATGACGGCAAGACATCGGTTTTCTGGGCGTTGCGCCCTGTTCCTGTTGCTGTCGGTGTCCTCCGCCATGGCCGGCGCGGCCCATGCGGAGACGTTGCAGGGCGCGCTCGCCAAGGCCTATCGGTCGAATCCGACGCTGACGGGCGCACGCGCGGGGCAGCGGGCGACGGATGAGAATGTGCCGATCCAGAAGGCGTCGGGGCGGCCCGCGCTGGATGCGACGGGCAGCTATTCCGAAAGCATTCTCAAGCCGACGATCAGCTTCACTTCGCCGCAGCGGACGCTGAATGCGAATGCGCAATTGAGCGTGCCGCTTTATACAGGCGGGAGCGTGCGCAACGGCATCAAGGCCGCCAAGACACGGGTGGCCGCCGGGCAGGCCGATCTGCGCGGCACGGAGGCGAGCGTCTTTTCGCAGGTCGTCGCCGCCTATATGGACGTCATCCGCAACGGGGCGGTGGTTGCGCTCAACCAGGCCAATGTGCGGGCGCTGGAGGTCAATCTCCAGGCGACCAGCGACCGGTTCGAGGTAGGCGACGTGACCCGCACCGACGTCGCGCAATCCGAGTCGCGCCTGGCGCTGGCACGGTCCGACCTGCAGGGCGCTGAGGCCAATCTCATTACCGCCCGTGAAAATTACATCGCGCTGGTGGGCGAGGCGCCGGACGCTCTGGAGCCGCCGCCGCCCTTGCCGGGCCTGCCCGCGACCCCGGACAGCGCCGTGCAGGTGGCGCTCAAGGACAATCCGGACATTCTAGTCGCGAAAAAGCTGCGGGAGGCTCAGCAATTCGACGTGCGCGCGGCCAAGGGCACGGTGCTGCCGACGGTATCCGCCTTCACCCAGGCGGGCTACACCAACTATCTCGACACGCTGACCAGCAGCGCGACCGGATCGCAAATCAACAAGCAGGCGTCGGCGGGTGTCCAACTGAACATCCCCTTCTATCAGGGCGGCCGTCCGGCGGCGCAGGTGCGGCGCAGCCAGGCGCTGGAATCGCAGGCGATGGAGAAGGAAATCGAGGTCGAGCGCGGCGTGATCGCGCAGACCCGGTCCGCTTATGCGAGCTGGCAAGCCTCGCTGGAGAGCATCCAGTCGAACCAGAAGGCGGTCGACGCCGCGAACCTGTCGCTGGAAGGCGTGCGTGCGGAAAACTCGGTCGGCAGCCGCACCATCCTCGACATATTGAATGCCGAGCAGGAGGCGGTGAACGCCAAGGTCCAGTTGGTGACGGCGCGGCGCAATGCCTATGTCGCGGGTTTCAGCCTGCTCGCCGCCATGGGCCATGCCGAGGCGGACGATCTGAACCTGGAAGCGGGCACGCTCTACGACCCGATGGTCAATTATGATCGGGTGAAGGGCAAGTGGTTCGATTGGGATTTCGACCCCGCGCCGAAGCTGCAATCGACGCGGACCGTTGACTCGCCGGCGCAAAACGCCAATGTGGACCCCGGTTTGGCGCAGCCTTAACGCAATTTTAACCCCGAAAGCGTTCCTTTGTGGTATAGCGTTAACGGGAACTGGAATAGGGGTTAACCATGGGCGATATGAGCAAGGAACCCTCGATGGAGGACATTCTCTCGTCCATCAAGCGGATCATCGCGGAAGAAGGCGAAGAAGCTGTGCAGACCTTGCCGCGCCGCGTGCGGGGAGAGGCGGCGCAGAAGGTCCGGCCTGGACCCGTCGCGGAGGCAGTGCCGGAGCCTGCCAGCGATGAAGTGCTGGAACTGACCGACGAGGTTGCTGTGGAGGAACCCATGCCTGCCCATCGAACGTCCCGTGCGCCCCGGCCCGTGGCTGAACAGGAGGGTGTGTCCATCCTGTCGGTCGAGAGCGAGGTTGCGGCCCGCCATTCGCTTTCGGCCCTGTCGTCCATGCTGGTGACGCCCAAGGAGGGCGAGGACAATACGCTCGACGGGTTGGTCCGCTCGATGCTGAAGCCGATGCTGAAGGAATGGCTGGACCTGCGGTTGCCGCAGATGGTCGAGGATATGGTCGCCAAGGAAATCGCCCGCATCACTGGCCGTTGAGTCGAGAAGTCTTGGTGATTCGCGCGCGCATGGCGGGCGGTTGCTTGTCCTATGTTCCGCCTGCGCTTAACTGAACGCCGATTTCATCGTCTTTGTTCTTTTATTACGCTTTGGTGGTTGATCCTTGCGAGCAGGCGAGGCGTTGCCTACACCCTTTCCATAGCTGTCGACGCTGCCCCCAAGAGAGCGGCGCGACCTGATTCAAGGGTGTTCATCCATGAAATATCTTCTGCACGCGGGACTTGGCGCTCTGGCCTTGGCCCAATCGGCGCTGGCCGTTTCGCCGGCGTCGGCCCGGCCGTTCACGCCCAGCGACATGGCCAGTCTCCATCGCGCGTCGGCCCCGGCGGTTTCGCCTGACGGGCAATGGCTCGCCTATCAATTGCGGGTGACCGATCTTGCCGCGAACAAGGGACGGACGGACCTCTATCTGCTGGACTTGAGCAAGGCGGGCGCGGCGCCGCGCATGGTCGCCTCGGTCGCGGACAAGAATGAAAGCGCACCCGCTTTTTCGGCTGATGGGAAATCGCTTTATTATCTTTCCAATCAGAGCGGCGATGATCAGCTTTGGCGGGTGACCGTCGCGGGCGGCAAGGGCGAGCAGGTGACTCAGGCGCCAGGCGGGATTGCAGGCTTTCTGCTGAGCCCAGCGGGAGATCGGGTCGCGCTGTGGGCGGACCGGCCGGTGGGGGCGAAGACGATCGACGATGCAAAGCCCGCGACGCCGCCGGGCGCTGGTACGGGGCGCGTCTATGAACAGCTTTTCGTGCGTCATTGGGACACATGGGCGGACGGGCAGCGCTCGCAGATCTTCGTGATGCCGCTTTCGGGCGGAAAGGCGGTGTCGGTGATGGGCGCGCTGGTCGGGGACAGCCCGTCCAAGCCCTTTGGCGGGGCCGAGGAGATCGCGTGGAGTGCCGACGGCAAGACGCTGTTCTTCGCGCTGCGCGAGGCGGGGCGGATCGAATCGCTGTCGACCAATCTCGATATTTTCGCGGTTCCGGCGGATGGCAGCGCGGCGCCGGTCAATCTGACGGATGCCAATGATGCGACGGATACCATGCCGACCGTGTCGCCGGATGGGAAATGGCTCGCTTATGCGGCGATGAAACGGCCCGGCTATGAGAGCGACCGGCTGGTGCTGATGCTCCGCAACATCGCGACGGGCGAGACGAAGGCGCTGACCGAGGCTTGGGACCGTTCGGTGGCATCCATCGCCTGGGCGGCGGATGGGAAGGCGATATTCGTCACCGCTGATGATGTGCTGGACCATCCGGTCTTTCGAGTGGATGCTGCTTCGGGCAAGGTCACGCGGCTGACACAGGCGGGCCATGCGGGCAGCGTCGTGCCGCTGCCCAAGGGTGGGTTCGTCTATACCCTCGACAGCATCCAGTCGCCGACCGATTTCTGGAAAATGCCGGCCAAGGGGAAAGCCGTGCGACTCACCAGCGTCAATGCGGAGAAGCTGGCAGGGGTGGATGACGTGTCGGTCCAGCGCTACAGCTTCAAGGGCGCCAATGGCGACACCGTCTGGGGACAGATCGTGAAGCCCAAAGGTGTGACGGGCAAGCTGCCGGTGGCCATGCTGGTCCATGGCGGGCCGCAGGGAAGCTTCAACGATAGCTGGTCCTATCGCTGGAATCCCAAGGCTTTCGCGGCGCATGGCTATGCCGCCGTCATCGTCGATTTCCATGGCTCGACCGGCTACGGCCAGGCCTTTGTCGACAGCATCAACCAGGATTGGGGCGGCAAGCCGCTGGAGGATCTGAAGCTGGGCCTGGCGGCGGCTGCGGCGAAGGATGCACAGGTCGATGCGGGCAATGGCTGTGCGCTCGGCGCAAGCTATGGCGGCTATATGATGAACTGGATCGAGGGCAATTGGCCCGACGGCTTCAAGTGCATCGTCCAGCATGACGGCGTGTTCGACGCCCGCGCCATGGCTTATGAGACCGAAGAGCTATGGTTCGACGAATGGGAACATGGCGGGTCTTATTATGAAAAGGCGCAAGAGTTCGAGAAATGGAATCCCGTCAACCATGTGACCCAATGGAAGACGCCGATGCTGGTGGTGACGAGCGAGAAGGATTTCCGCATTCCCTATACCCAGGGGCTGGCGGCCTTCACGGCGTTGCAGCGGCGCAATGTGCCTTCCAAGCTGCTGGTGTTTCCCGATGAGAATCACTGGGTCTTGAAGCCGCGCAACTCGCTGCAATGGTATGATGAGGCGCTGGGCTGGCTTGACAAGTGGACCGGCAAGTAAAGCTGGAATGCCATGAGAAGGCGCATTAAGGCGCCTTCTCATGACCGAATTGCCCAAGACCTTCGACCCCGCCGATATCGAGTCCCGCTGGTACGCCCATTGGGAGAAAAATGGCTTGTTCCGCCCGGAGCGGTCCGGCGCGGAGCCCTTCACCATCGTCAACCCGCCGCCGAACGTGACGGGCAGCCTGCATATCGGCCATGCGCTGGACAATACGTTGCAGGACATCGTGATCCGCTATGAGCGGCTGCGCGGCAAGGATGCGCTGTGGGTGGTGGGCACCGACCATGCAGGCATCGCGACGCAGATGGTGGTCGAGCGGCAGATGGAGGCGCGGCAGGACAAGCGCACCAATTACACCCGCGACCAGTTCGTCGAGAAGGTCTGGGAATGGAAGGCCGAGAGCGGCGGCGCGATCACGCGCCAGCTTCGCCGTCTGGGCTGCTCGATGGACTGGGCCAATGAGCGCTTCACCATGGATGAGGGCTTTTCGAAGGCCGTCATCAAGACGTTCGTGGAACTGCACAAGCGCGGCCTGCTGTACCGCGACAAGCGCCTGGTGAACTGGGACCCGCATTTCCGTTCGGCCATCTCCGACCTGGAGGTCGAGACCAAGGAAGTGAAGGGCGGCTTCTGGCATTTCCGCTATCCGCTAGCCGATGGCGTGAAACTGGCCAATGGCGCGGACCATATCGTCGTCGCCACCACGCGGCCCGAGACGATGCTGGCGGACATGGCGGTCGCCGTGCATCCCGAAGACCCGCGCTACAAGGACGTCATCGGCAAGGATATCCTCCAGCCGATCACTGGCCGCCGGTTCAAGATCGTGGGCGACGATTATGCCGACCCGGAACTGGGGTCGGGCGCGGTGAAGATCACGCCGGGGCATGACTTCAACGACTTCGAAGTCGGCAAGCGCGCGGGCTTCAAGGCCGCCGACATGCTCAACATGTTCGATGCCGAAGCCAATGTGATCCAGACCGCCGACGGCCTGATCCCGGAGCGCTTCCTGGGCCTGCACCGCTTCAGCCGCGACGGCGTGGACGGCGCGCGCGAGCTGGTCGTGGCGGAGATGAAGGCGCTGGGCCTGCTGGTCCCGCACATCAGCAAGACCAAGGAAGGCGAGGAAGTCGAATCCGACGCCGAGCCGCGCACCATCCAGACTCCCTTTGGCGATCGTTCGGGCGTGGTGATCGAGCCGTGGCTGACCGATCAATGGTATGTCGATGCGGAGAAGCTGGCGGTTGCCCCCATGCAGGCGGTGCGGGACGGGCGGATCGAGATCGTCCCCAAGACGTGGGAAAAGACCTTCTTCAACTGGATGGAGAATATCCAGCCCTGGTGCGTCTCGCGCCAGCTCTGGTGGGGGCACCAGATTCCGGCGTGGTATGACGAGGACGGTAATCCCTATGTCGCGGAGAGCGAGGAAGAGGCGCAGGCGCTCGCGGGCAACAAGACGCTGACCCGCGATCCTGACGTCCTCGACACCTGGTTCTCCTCTGCGCTCTGGCCGTTCGGCACGCTTGGCTGGCCGGAAGAGACCGATACGCTCAAGCGCCATTATCCCAACGACCTGCTGATTTCCGGCTTCGACATCCTGTTCTTCTGGGATGCGCGCATGGCGATGCAGGGGCTGGAGTTCATGGGCGATGTGCCGTGGCGCAAGCTCTACCTCCACGGGCTGGTGCGCGCCGCGGACGGGCAGAAAATGTCCAAGTCCAAGGGCAATGTCGTCGACCCGCTGGGCCTGATCGATAAGTTCGGCGCCGACGCGCTGCGCTTCTTCATGAGCGCCATGGAAAGCCAGGGCCGCGACGTGAAGATGGATGAGAAGCGCGTCGAGGGCTATCGCAACTTCGCGACCAAGCTGTGGAACGCGGCGCGCTTCCTGCAATCCAATGGCGTCACCGCTTCGACCAGCCATGAGGCGCCCCATGCGGAGGCGCCGGTCAACCGCTGGATCATTGCCGAGACGGTCGCGACCGTGCAGGCGATCGACACCGCGATGACCGAATTGCGTTTCGACGCGGCGGCGAACGCCATTTACCATTTCGTCTGGGACCAGTTTTGCGACTGGTATATCGAACTGACCAAGAGCGCGATGGATGACGAAACCCGCGCCGTCGCGGGTTGGGCGTTCGATCAGATATTGGTGATGTTGCATCCCTTCATGCCCTTCATCACCGAAGAGCTGTGGCATCTGACGGGCGAGCGGGAGACGGCGCTGATCGTCGCGCGCTGGCCGCAGGCGCTCTATGCTGTGGATAGCGAGGCGCAGGCGGAGATCGACTGGCTGATCCGCCTGATCAGCGCGATGCGCACGGCCCGAACCGAACTCAACGTGCCGCCGGGCGCGAAGCTGGGCGTGGTCGTCCAGGATGCGTCGGAGGAAACCCGCCGTCGCATCGATCGTCAGGGCGCGGCGCTGGCGCGGTTGGGCCGGGTCGAGAGCCTGTCCTTTGGTGACAGTGTCGAGGGCGGCGCGGCGCAGATTGTCGTCGACGAGGCGACCTTCATCCTGCCGTTGGAAGGCGTGATCGACACCGCCGCCGAAAAGGCCCGTCTCGCCAAGGCGCTCGCCAGCGCGGAGAAGGAACGGGATTCCCTCTCCGGGCGTCTTTCCAATCCCAGCTTCGTCGAAAAGGCTAAGCCCGAAGCCGTCGCCAAGGCGCGCGAGGACCATGGCGAAAAAGCCGCCGAAGCGGAAAGATTGAAGGCGGCGCTGGAACGGCTCGCCTGATTTGCCGGCGCATCCGATCGGGATGCGCTGACCAAGGGCCAGCAGGTGCCGCGCTGCATCCGCAAGGGGGAACGGTCATGGCTATAGGGGAACATCGGGCCAGGGATCTGACGCAAGGGCCGATCGCATCGACCCTGCTGCTGTTCGCCGTCCCGACGCTGGCGTCCAACATCCTTCAATCGCTGAACGGCTCGATCAACGCCGTCTGGGTCGGCCGTTTCCTGGGGGCGCAGGCGCTGGCGGCCACCGCCAATGCGAACATCACCATGTTCCTGATGTTCTCCGTCGTTTTCGGCTTCGGCATGGCGTCGACCGTGATGATCGCGCAGGCGGCGGGGCGGGGCGATCTCGACGCGGCGCGCCGCGCTTTCGGTTCGGCCGTCGGCTTCTGTACCCTGTTGGGTCTCATCGTCGCGACCGCCGGCTGGATCGGCGCACCCGCTTTGCTGCGGCTGCTGGCGACGCCGGTGGAGGCGTTCGACCTGGCGCTCATCTATTTGCGGGTGATCTTCATCGCCATGCCGGCTTCCCTGCTCAGCGTCATGATGATGATGGGCCTGCGCGGGACGGGCGATGCGCGCACGCCGCTGATCTTCATGTTCGTGAGCGTGGGCGTCGATCTGGTGCTCAACCCGGTGCTGATCCTGGGCCTGGGGCCGATACCGGCGATGGGCATCGGCGGGTCGGCCGCGGCGACGGCGACGGCGGGTGTCATCAGCCTGATCGGCCTCATCCTCTATACCTATGCCAAGGATCTGCCGCTGCGTCTGCGCGGGCGGGAACTGGCCTATCTGCGCCCGGCGCCGGAGCAGATGCGGGTCTTGTTCGGCAAGGGGTTGCCCATGGGACTGCAGATGATCGTCATGTCCGCTTCCGGGCTGGTGATGATCGGCCTCGTCAATCGGGAGGGTTTCCTCGTCACCGCTGCCTATGGCGCGGCCCAGCAGATCTGGACCTACCTCCAGATGCCGGCGATGGCGATGGGCGCGGCGGTCAGCGCCATGGCGGCGCAGAATATCGGCGCCGGGCGATGGGACCGGATCAGCCGGATCACCGGCTATGGCATGGGCTATCTGTTGCTGATCACCGGCACGATGGTGGCCGTGATCCTGCTGTTCCACGCGCCGCTGCTGTCGCTGTTCCTGGGGCGGAACGAAGCCGCCATCGCCGCTGCATGGCATATGCAGCTTTTGGCGAGCTGGAGCTTCGTGCTGTTCGGCTGCACGATGATCCTGTTCGGCGTGATGCGGGCCAATGGCGTGGTGGTAAGACCGCTGCTGATCCTGATCTTCACCCTCTTCGCGGTGCGGCTAGGCTTCTATCATCTGGGTTATCCGCATATCGGGGCGGACGCGCTGTGGCTCAGCTTCCCGGCGGGTTCGGCAGCGGCCTTCCTGCTGGCCGGGCTGGTCTATTGGCAGGGGGGCTGGCGCAAGGCGAAGCTGCTCGTCCCCGTGAACGAGGAAGAGTGCCGCGAAAGCATTAATGCGGAGAGCGAGCCTGCCGGCCGGATCGTCCCGGCAGGGTAAAGTCTTACCGCCCCTGACTGCGCCAGCGGGTGATGGTGCGGTCGAGAATCTCCGCCTCGCCGCCTGACTGACGCCACAGCTCCGTGAAGCTCGGGTCGCCCGAGGCCGGACGCCGTTCTTCTTCCAGATTGTCGAGCGCGACGCGGATCGGTACGGCGACGCCTTCGCCGCAGATGATCGCCTCGCGGTTGCGCAGCGCGGGGATGGAATCGAGGAAGCCGCGCGCGCCTTCGGGCATGGCGGCCTTCACGAAGGCCTGGTCGCGGTCGTTGTTGAGGCGCATCGAGATGATCGTGCCGCATTGCGACAGCACGCCTTCGGCCAGGTCCGACGGACGCTGGGTGATGAGGCCCAGCGATACGCCATATTTACGGCCTTCCTTGGCGATCCGCTCCAGGATGCGGCGCACGGCCTGACCCGATCCGGTGGTGGAGGAGGGGATGTAGCGATGCGCTTCCTCGCAGACCAGCAGGATCGGCCGTTGCGGCTCGTCACGCGCCCACAGGGCATAGTCGAACACCAGCCGGGACAGCACCGACACGACGACCGACGTGATGTCGGACGGCATGGAAGACACGTCGATGATGGAGATCGGCTTGCCGCCCGAGGGCAGGCGGAAGATCTTGGCGATGAATTCCTGCATCGAATCCGCGACCAGCATGCCGGAGAACATGAAGCTGTAGCGCGGATCGCTCTTGATCTCGTCGATCTTGGTCTTCAACCGCATATAGGGCAGCGATCCGGTGCCCTTGTCCAGCTTCCCCATCTCGTTCTGAAGGATGTTGGTGAGGTCGGAGAGCAGATAGGGAACCGGCGAATCGACCGTCAGCCGCCCGATGCTCTCCGCCAGCCGGTTCTTCGACCGTGCGGCGAGCAGGCATTTGGCGAGGATGTCGCAATCAACGGTCCGCTCGGAACCCTCGGAGGTGACGAACACCTCGCAATGCTCCTCGAAATTCATCAGCCAATAGGGGAGGGCGAGGTTGTTGACGTCATAGACCGCGCCATTGGTCTGGAAAGCCGCGCCATATTCGCCATGGGGGTCGATCATCACGATATGGCCCTGCGGCGACAGGTCGCAGATGCGGTGGAGGATGAGCGCGGCGCTGGTCGACTTGCCGGTGCCGGTCGACCCCAGCAGCGCGAAATGCTTGCCCAGCATGGAGTCGACATAGAGCGCGGCGCGGGTGTCGGCGGTGGGATAGACGGTGCCGATCTGCACATGAGGGCGGTCGTCGGCGGAATAGATCTGCTGCATGTCCTGGCTGGACACCGGATAAACCTCCGTCCCCGGCGTTGGATAGCGGGTCACGCCGCGGCGGAAGCGGTAGATGCGGCCCGTCAGCTTTTCCTCATCGCCTTCGCCCAGAAAGTCGATGTCGACGACGATGCTGTTGCTGTCCTGGCGGTCCATCGCCATGCGGCGCACGCTGGCGATCAGCCAGACATGGCCGACGCGCATCTTCACCTGGGAGCCGACTTGCCCCGCCATGGCAAGGGAAGGATCGGGATTATGCGACAGCGCGGCGATCCGCGTGGCGTCGATGATCAACTGCGAACTGGACCCCGCAATCTGGAAAACCATGCCCATGGCGTCGACCGAAGCCTGAAAGACATGCGGCTGCGCGCCTGCGAAATGGTCGGCACCGTGCATCTGGGTCATGAACCTTTTTCCCCTCGACCGGACGGGATTCCGGCACGTCGGATCGATTTAACCGGCGACTGGTAAAGAATCTGCTTATTCCGGCCCCATAAACAGGAAGCGGCCGGACGCCTGCGCCGCGATGTCAGAGGAAATGCGTGTCAGGCCTGGTCGTTGAAACATTTGCCGAAAATCGGGAAAATCGCTTGACCGCCGTGCTGACGACCGATGCGGCGCGGCGTTCCGATGCGATCTCCATCGCTCGCGTTATCTGCATTTTGGGAGTGGTGTACGTCCACGCCTGGACGGGTCTGAGCGGCCATGATCTGGAAAGCCTGCGGGGAACGCCGCAGGACAGCCTGCGTTGGGGATTGATGGAGATTTTCGGGCGCAGCGCGGTGCCGTTGCTGGGCCTGATTTCCGGTTGGCTGGTCGCGGGATCGGCGCGCACGCAGGATTGGGTGCGCCATGTCGGGCGCAAGGTGCGGACGATCCTGCTGCCGATGATCCTGTGGAATGCGCTGGCGATCCTGTTCGTGTCCGGCGCGGCCTGGGTGCTGGGCCTGTCCGCGCCCGTGCCGTCGTCCACCGACTGGATGTTCCAGGAACTGTTCATCGTCAGCCGCAATCCCGACATCAATGTCCAGATGCCGTTCCTGCGCGACCTGTTCCTGTGCATGATCGCCGCGCCGCTGTTCGTGCGCCTGCCCGGCTGGGCGCTGGGCGCGGTCGCGGCGATGGCGGCGTTGTGCCAGATCATGGGCTGGGGACCGCCGGTACTGATGCGGGCGACGATCCTGTTCTTCTTCATCATGGGCATCATTGCCCGGCGCGAGGGGCTGGCCGATCGGGTGGCGGCGCTGCCCTGGACGGTCGCGGCGCCCCCTTTCGCGCTGCTGATGACAGCGCAGCTCCATGTTTCCCTGCATGTGGGCGCTTTGCCGCCGGGCATCGGCATGGCGGTGCTGGACATGGCGGTGCGGATCGCGGCGGCGCTGTTCTTCTGGCGGCTGGCCTGGTCCTTGGCGGCCAGCGCGGCGCGCGGGATGCTGCTGCGGATCGAGCCCTTCGCCTTCTTCCTCTTCTGCTCGCACCTCATCCTGATCTGGCTGGGCGGACCGGTGCTGGGGACGCTGTTCGGCAAGCTCGGCTCGCCTTTCTATCCCGCCTATCTTCTGGTGCAGCCCCTGCTGGTGTTGGTCGCCGTGGTGCTGCTGGGATCGCTGCTCAGCCGCGCCGCGCCGGGACTGGCAAAGCTATTGAGCGGCGGCCGCCTCATGGCCGCCTGACACGGCTCGCCCTGCGGCGATGGCGATTTCGATGCTGCGCTTGCGGGCCTCCAGATCGTGGATATGGCCGCCGATGATGATCTCATCGACCTGGGTGCGGCGGATGAAAGTGGCCAGATCCCGCTCGACATCGGCCTGGGTGCCGATACTCGAAGCGCTCAGTACGTCGGCCAGCATGGCCTGCGCCTGGGGCGGCAGGCTTTCATAATAGCCGGGAACAGGGGGTTGCAGCTTGCCCGGTTGGCCAGTGCGCAGCCGGACGAAGGCCTGCTGCATGGAGGTCGCGATCAGTTGCGCTTCCTCCACGGTGTCGGCGGCGAAGACATTATAGCCCGCCATCACATAGGGATATTTGAGTTGCGCCGATGGCCGGAAATCGCGGCGGTAGATGGCGATCGCCTCGTCCAGAGCGCCCGGCGCGAAATGGGAGGCGAAGGCATAGGGCAGGCCGAGCGCGGCGGCCAGTTGCGCCCCATAGAGGCTGGAGCCGAGAATCCAGAGCGGCACATCCTCGCCAGCGCCGGGCGTCGCCTGGAAGCCCAGGCGCGCATCGCCCGCGAAATAGGCTTGCAACTCCATCACGTCGCGGGGGAATTCATCCGGGCCGCCGCTCAGCGTCCGCCGCATCGCCTGTGCCACGCGCTGGTCCGAACCGGGCGCCCGGCCCAATCCCAGATCGACGCGGCCGGGAAACAGGGCGGCGAGCGTGCCGAATTGCTCCGCGATCAGCAGCGGCGCATGATTGGGCAGCATGATGCCGCCCGCGCCGATGCGGATGTGGCGGGTAGCCTGTCCGATATGCGCCAGCACCACGGCGGTTGCGGCCGACGCGATCCCCGGCATGCCATGATGTTCGGCCACCCAATAGCGGTGGAAGCCGAGGCTTTCGGCATGGGCGGCAAAGGCGGCGGCGCGGCGGAGCGCTTCGCCGGGGCTGCTGCCTTCATTGACGGGGACGAGGTCCAGAACGGAAAAACGAGTCATGGCCCGCATATGGGGGGATGACCCGTTTTATTTCAATACTTATGTGACGCGGTTCAGACGGCGCGGCCGAATCCCTGCGCGGGACCGTCGACGCGGCGGCCGAAGCCCTGGGGCCGACGGGCGACCAGCGGATTGGCGTCGCGGTCTAGCAGGGCCATCGTCTCGGTAAAGCAGGGGCGCAGCGCGACCACATCCTCGATCAGCTCGTCCGGGCCTTCCCGGCTTTCGACGCAGCGGCGGGCGACCATCTCGATCTTTTCGGCCATGGCGCTCAGACGATAGGCGCCGAACTGCGCCGACTCGCCCTTCAGCGTATGGGCCGGGGTGACGAGCGCGGCGGCGTTGCGCGCGCGAAAGGCTTCCTCAATCGCGCCGATCGCCTTGCCGCCATCTTCCCGGAAATAGCCGAGAATCCGCAGGAAGGCGGTACCCAGCTCCGATCGGGATTTGGCAAAATCGGTCCAGTTGACCAGTTCGGCCTCTTGATATGACACGCTGCGACACTCCCTGTTCTGCCGCAGCGAGTATAGAAGAGGGGCGTAAATATGGGGTTAAGCTGTGATGGCCATGGGCTGGGGCGACCGGCCAATCGTGAAGAGGTGCGGCCCTTTGGCCGTGAAGGTCCAGCCTTGCTGCCGGGCCAGCGCCTCCAGCTCCGTCGGCGCGATGGGATCGTCAGCCTCGATCGTCACCGCATCGCCCGAGCGCATCGCCCGCGCCACACGCAGCGCGGGCCAGGGACATTTCATGCCCCTGGCGTCGATATGTGCCGCATCACTTGTTGGCATAGGGGTTTTTGGCGCTGCGTAGCGTCAGGCGTACCGGCACCGCGCCGAAGCCCAGTTCCTTGCGGATGCCGTTCACCAGATAGCGGCGATAGCTTTCCGGCAGCTCGTCCAGCCGCGTGCCGAACAGCACGAAGGTCGGCGGGCGGGTCTTGTTCTGGGTGATGTAGCGCAGCTTGATCCGCTTACCGCCGGGCGCGGGTGGCGGATTAGCCTCCAGCGCGCGTTCGAACCAGCGGTTGAGGATGCCGGTAGACACGCGCTGCGACCAGGCGGTGCGGGTTTCGAAGGCGACGCGGATGAGGTCGTCCAGCCCTTTGCCGGTTGCCCCCGACACGGTCATGATCGGCACGCCGCGTATCTGCGCGAGGCCGTCGGACAGCGCCTGCTTGATGCCCTGGTAAAGCGCCGAGCCGTGCTCCACCGTATCCCATTTGTTGAGCGCCACGACCAAGGCGCGGCCTTCCTCCACCACCTTGTCCGCGATGCGCAGATCCTGCGCCTCCAGCCCGCGGGTGGAATCGAGCAACAGCACCACGACCTCCGCGAAATTGACCGCGTTGAGGCCATCGGACACGGCCAGCTTTTCCAGCTTGTCCTGCACCTTGGCGCGCTTGCGCATGCCAGCCGTGTCGATCAGGCGGACGGGGCGTTCATTGCCGTCGGGGCTGGTCCATTGCCAGTCGACGGCAATGCTGTCGCGGGTGATGCCGGCCTCCGGGCCGGTCAGCAGGCGGTTTTCACCGAGAAGCCGGTTGATGAGCGTCGACTTGCCCGCATTGGGGCGGCCGACAATGGCCAGCTTCAACGGCGCGGATTCGAGGTCGGCCTCGTTCAGCTCGCCTTCTTCCTCTTCCTCCTCCTCACGGTCGATATAGGGGAGGAGAGCCTGGAACAGATCGGCCAGCCCCTGGCCATGTTCGGCGGAGAAGGGGATGGGGTCGCCCAGGCCCAGGCTGAACGCTTCCATCACGCCATCATCGCCCGCCCGGCCCTCGGCCTTGTTGGCCATCAGCACGACCGGGGCGTCGCCCTCGCGCAGCCAGCGGGCGATTTCCTCATCCAGTGGTGTTATCCCGGCTCGGGCGTCCACGACGAACAGTGCGACGTCGGCATTTTCCACTGCCGCTTGCGTTTGCATGCGCATGCGGCCGGGCAGGGTCTGCGGATCCTCATCCTCATAACCGGCGGTGTCGATGATGGTGAATTCGACGCCGAGAAGATTCGCCTGCCCCTCCCGCCGGTCGCGGGTCACGCCGGGCTGGTCGTCGACCAGCGCCAGCTTCTTGCCGACGAGCCGGTTGAACAGGGTGGACTTGCCGACATTGGGGCGTCCTACGATGGCAACGGTGGGCAGCATAAAAGGCCCGTATCCTTCAAAATATTGGTGCTCCTGCGAAGGCAGGAGTCCAGTCCAAACAGCGGAACTGGACTCCTGCCTTCGCAGGAGCACGGTTACTTAACATCATTGAGGGCGTTAACGAAACGCCGTCAGCTTGCCGTTGTCGGCAAGGATATAAAGCGTGTTGTTCGCCACGACCGGCGAGAGCGACATCGACCGGTCGAGATCGATTTCCGCCTGGATCTTGCCCGTCGTCGGATCGACATAGTTGAGGTCGCCATGGGTCGAAACCAGGATCAGGCGACCGCCCGCCAGCACCGGCCCGGTCCAGCGGATCGCCTTGTCCTTCTTCTTTTCCTTCTCCCAGCGGCGCAACTGGCTGATCCAGCGGATCTTGCCGGTCGCGCGGGCGACGCAGAGCAGCTTGGCGTCGCTGGTCACCGCAAACACCCATTCGCCCACGACCGAGGGGGTGGAAATGCCCGCAATGTTGATTTCCCAGAGGCGCTGGCCGCTCACCAGTTCATAGCTGGCCATGCGGCCGCCCTGACCGATGGCGAAGACGCGACCACGATCGATCACCGGATCGGCGTCGATATCGGTGAGCGATGCCACCGCCGTCGAGATGCTGGTGCGCGACAGGGCGTCGCCCCACAGCGTCCGGCCATTTTCATAGCGATAGGCGGTCAGCTCGCCCGAGCTGTAGCCTGCTATCACCGTGCCCTGCGCGGCGGCCGGAGCGGCCACGCCGAAAATGCCCGTGACTTGCAGCGTGCCGCTGTCGGTCCACTGCACTTCGCCGTCCGTCTGGTTGAGCGCGAAGATCTGGTTATCCTGGCCCATCACATAGACATGGCCGTTGGCGAGCGTCGGCGCGCCACGCAGCGGGCCGCCAGGGCGCTTCTTCCACAGGACTGCGCCCGTATTGGCGTCTATGGCGGCGACGTCACCCACGCCGGTGCTGGCATAGAGCTTGCCGTCGATCACGCTGACGCCGCCGCCGAACAGGGCGCGGCCGCTGCCTTCGGCGGGCAGGGCGGTCTGCCACAGCTTCGCGCCGCTGTTGGCGTCGAACGCGATCACCCGCGCATCGGCGTCGATGACATAGAGCTTGCCGCCGACCACCACCGGGGCGGAGGCGAGGCGCGCCTGAGGCGTGCTGCCCGAGATGGAGGCGGTCCATGCCTGCGAGGGCGAAGCGCCCAGCGCGAGATTGCCCATGGTCTTGGCGGGGCTGCCGCCCGGCTGCGACCATTGGTCATTGGCATAGGGTTCGGGCAGGGCCACCGGCACGTCGGCCAGGGTCGGATCGACCTCCACACCCTGTTCATTGCTGAGGATCGAGGTGCGCTTGCCGATTACCGGGGTCTTGGGGCCGCCCTTCTTGCCGCCGATCACGCCGCAGCCCGCGAGCAGGGCGATCATCGCGGCCACAGTCACGGCGCGGCTGGCGCCCGAAAATTTCGTCATGCTGTGCTTTCCCATGCGCCCAATCATTCCTGTCCCGCCACGATCGGCGTTTCGACTGCATCCACACCCAATAAGCCCGCCATCTGTCGCGCGCGTGAACGGATCGACTGCGGCACGTTCCTGTCCTTCGCCATGGCGGCGAACAGTGGCCCGGCCAGGTCGGGCTTGCGCAACTTCATATAGGCGATGGCGACCAGTTCCCCGGCGCTGCCGAACCAGGGCGCGCCCTCGACGGCGAGGGGCTTCAGGCGATCGATCACCTGCTGCGGAGCCAGGCTTTCATATTCCAGCGTGGTCTGGCGGATCAGCGCCAGGTCGCGATAGGGCTGGTCGAGCGAGCTGTCGCTGGCCATCGCCTGATAGGCGGCGATCGCGGCCTTGCTGTCGCCCTTGCGCGCGGCGGTGCCGGCCTTCACCAGCAGGGCAGAAGCGCGGAAGCCGGGCTGGCTCGCCTGTGTCAGCGTTTCGAGCTGCTTCACATCGGGCGTGCCCCCGCCGACCGCCGTGGCGATCACCTTGTCCATCTCTTCCGAAACGGCCTGCGATTGTGTCTTCGTATAATGCTGCCAATAAAGCCATCCGCCGAACGCGGCGAGCCCCAGGATCACCAGCACGACGATCCAGCGGCCGAAGCGCTGCCAGAAGGTCAGCAACTGGTCCTGCCGGACGGCCTCATCGACCTCACGCATGAAGGCTTCGCTGTTTTGCGGCGTCAGGGCCACTTGGGTCTCCAGAAATTCGTCAGATAAGGCACGCGGAAGGCGCGATCATTAGCGGCGCACTGCGCTCACGCAAATCACTTTTTGGGCCGATAGACCTGATCTTCGGTCGGAAAGTGCCGGTTTCGGACATCTTCGGCATAACGGGAGGCGGCGTTGCCGATCGTTTCCGCGATATTTTCATAACGCTTCACGAAGCGGGGCACGCGCTCGAACATGCCCAGCATGTCCTCCGCCACCAGCACCTGCCCGTCGCAATGGGCCGATGCGCCGATGCCGATCACCGGCACGTCGACGCTGTCGGTGACGGCGATGGCGATGTCCTCCATCACGCCCTCGATCACCATGGCGAAGGCGCCCGCCTGCGCGACGGCGCGGGCGTCGGAGATGATCTTGGCATGCTCCTCCTGGCTCTTGCCGCGCGCGCCATAGCCGCCCAGCGCGTTCACCGCCTGCGGGGTGAGGCCGATATGCGCCATCACCGGAATGCCGCGCTGGCTGAGGAAGGAGATGGTTTCTGCCATCGCCACGCCGCCCTCCAGCTTGACGCCCGCGCAGCCGGTTTCGGCCATGATGCGGCTGGCGCTGGCAAAGGCCTGTTGCGGGGAGGCTTCATAGCTGCCGAAGGGCATGTCGACGAGCACGACGCTATGATAGCTGCCGCGCACCACGGCGGCCCCATGGGCGATCATCATGTCGAGCGTGACAGGAAGGGTGGAGGGCAGGCCGTACACCACCTGGCCCAGAGAATCCCCGACCAGCAGCATGTCGCAATGCGGGTCGAGCAATTGCGCCATCCGCGCCGTATAGGCGGTCAGCATCACCAGCGGCTGCTGCGTCTTGCCCTCGAACTTGCGGCGCTGGATGGCGGGCACCGTCAGGCGCTTCATCGGCGCGGGCGTGGGATTGGCGCGGCTGGTCGACGTATCGAGCGTGAAGGTCGTGGACATGGGACGCCCTCTACCCCAGCCTGATCGCTGGCGCAAATCGGGCAGAAGTCCAATCCGATCATGGCGGCATCGAAAAATGCGGGGAGCGACAGGGCTGTGTCGCTCCCCGCAGGGGTGAACCTCGTTGGATGCCGGCCTCGATCATGAGGCCGTGGGCGCTATCAGAACGAGAATTTGATCGTTCCGCCCCAGGTCTGCGGGTCGCCGGGCTGACCGGCGATCAGGCCGGTGTTGCCGGGCGCAACCTGGAGATTTTCGATATAGTTCACGTCGAAGGCGTTGCGGACCCAACCGAAGATGTCGAACCCTTCGCCACGGAAACCGGCCCGGACGTTGGTCAGCGCATAGCCCTTCACCTGCGTGTAGATTGACGGCGAGGCGTTCGAATTCCAGTGCGAACGATAATTGCCGTCGACGCCCAGATAGATCTGGCCTTCCTTCGCCAGCAGCGTGACCGGAATGTTGTATTCGGCACCGTAGGAGAAGGCCCATTTTGACACGCCGGGCAGACCCTGGCCCGAGATGTCGCATGCCCGCGGGCTGAGCGATGCTCCGGGATGAGTGGGCGTGTTGCCGGCCTGGCCGGGTGCGTCCGGCGTCTGGGTGCCAGTCACGAACGTGCCGCCGGACAGTTCGGGCGGGCAGGGCGCGTTGGTGAACTTCTTGTACTTGGCGTCGGTATAGGCGCCATTGGCATAGGCGGTGAAGCGATCGCTGGCGACGATCTTGAGGTCTGCCTCGATACCCTGCGACCGGACCTTTTCCGCATTGGCGAGGTAGCCGCGCACCGTGCCGAACTGTCCGCCGTTCACCGTCGCCTGGAAATTCTTGATCTCCGTGCGGAAGGCGGTGAGGTTGAAGGTCGCCCGGCGATCCCAGAACTGCGTCTTGAGGCCGATTTCATAATGGTTGACCGATTCCGGCTTCACCGTGCCGGCGGCGTAGTTCACCGTATTGTCGGAATTGAGCGGCAAGCCGTTCTGGTTGATGCCCAGCGTCTTGAAGCTCTTGGCGTAGGTCGCATAGGCAAGGATGTCCTGCGCGATCTTGTAATTGACGTTGAAGTCGTAGGTGAAGTTCCAGGCGCTGTCGGACGGCGAGCTGACCTGCGGCTGATAGACGCCGCACTGCGCTGCGAGGACCGTGCCGGCGGTCGGGGCTGGAGTGCAGGAAATGACCTGGCCTGTGCCATTGGTCACGACGCGCTGATAGAAGCCCGACTTCTTGTCATAATTGAGGCGAGCACCCGGCTGGATAGTCAGCGCGTTGGTCACTTTCCAGCTCAACTGGCCGAACAGTGCCGCGCTCGTGCTCTTGAGCCATTGCGTATTGCTGGCGGTCAGACCCTGAAGGATGCTGGGCGTGGTGGCCTGCGTGCCGGTCAGGCTCCAGCGGCTGGCGTCGGCACCCTGTTGCTCGGTGCCCTGGGTGTCGATCCGCTGCTTGAAGCCGAACAGGCCGAGGACGAAGTCGACCTTCTGGCTTTCGTAATTATAGCGGAACTCCTGGCTATACTGGTCCTGCTGCGAGGGGTTCTGCGATTTCGACACGACCGACAGGCCGGTGAAGTCGCGGTCGTTTTCGGGCTTCCAGTCCCAGAAACGCCATGCAGTGACGGAGGTCAGCGTGCCGGGGCCGACATCCCACTTTATCTTCGCCGACACGCCGCCGATCTTGTTGCCTGCATTCAGGTTGCTGTCGAGATCGGTCAGCCGGTCGTAGGGATTGCGGCTGGGGGTCGCATAGTTGCGGCCGGGATTGGCAGCGTTGATCGCTGCGACGAGCGCGTCATATTGGCGCGTGATCGGGCGTTGGGTCGTGCCGACGCGCACGAACACCGTGCCGCAGCATTCCGGATCCTGCTTGCTATAGTCGCCCGACAGGGTGATGCTGAAATCATCGGTGGGCTTGAACAGCAACTGGCCGCGAATGCCCAGATTGTCCTGTTCGTTGATCCAGCGTTTGCTCGTCACATTGTACAGCGTGCCACGGCGGCTGGTCGAGGCGATCGCGATGCGGGCGGCGATCGTGTCCGACAGCGGGCCGGAAATGGCGGCCTTCGCCTGCTTGTAGTTGAGGTTGCCGACGGTCAGCTCGGCGCGGCCCTCGAAATCGAAGGTCGGCTGGTTGGTCGTGATGTTGATCGCGCCTGCCGTGGTGTTCTTGCCGTAGAGCGAACCTTGTGGACCGCGCAGCACTTCGACCTGGGCGACATCGAGGAAGTCGAAGGTCGCGGCGGCGACGCGCGAATTGTAGACGTCGTCGACATAGATGCCGACGCCCTGCTCAAAGCCGTCGCTGGTCAGACCGAACGGCACGCCAAGGCCACGGATGTTGACCGAGGTGTTGCGCGGGTTGGTGGTGTAGACCTGCAGCGTCGGCGCCAGTTGCTGAAGCTTCACGACGTTGAAGTTGCCGGTCGCCTCGATGCTGTCGCCGCGGATCACGGAGATCGCCAGCGGCACTTCCTGCGCGGTTTCCTGCCGGCGGCGGGCGGTGACGATGATCACTTCCCCGCGGGCAGTGGCTTGCTCGGCGCTGTCCGCAACGGGTTGAGGCGCGTCCTGCGCAGATGCACTGGACGCAATGATGGATGCGCTCGCCACCCCGGCGAGCCACAGAAAACGCGCAATCATGTATATTCCCCTTCCGGATGTCCGGTGAATGTTGATCGCGGCCTCTGCGGTGATCCGCTCAAAGCCGTTGGTCTGGGAATGGAAAATGTGGCCCACCCCTTGCCACTTGTTATTCGGCCCTTATGCGGGCCTTATTCGACAACCCTGCGTGCCCCCGCGCTTCTTTCAGGCGGTCAGGCGTGTCTTTTCCGTAACGTCGATCTGCACCACGCGCGCATCGTGAACGGTCAACGTGACCGACCCGAAACGAAGCGCTTCGAGCACGCTGCGCACCTTCTCGATGCTGACGGCGATGTCGTGGCGCTGCCCATCGCTGCGGCCGTTGCGGGCAAATTCAATCGATCGGTTTTCACTCATAAACACCTCTTAGCCGCTCTTTATCTCAACTGGATTGATAGACAAAAAAGCAAATATAAGGGGCGCTCAAGTTTCTCTTGTCGCGCCCCGGAAAAATCTAGCCGTTGACCCGCAGCGCCGCCAATCGCCGCTCCTGATGCGCCAGTGGTATGGCGGGCCTTAATTGCCGCATCGCAGAGGCCTGCTCATGCGCATTGTCGATCAGTTTTTCGAGCAAGGCTTGACCGAAGCGCCACTCGCCCAGGCCCGCTTCGGCGTTGATATGGCCGCAAAAGCCCGCGTCGACGAAGCTGCTGCCCCAATTCTTGCCGACGCTATGGGCGCGTTCGAAGAAGATATAGGGGTCGTTGCGGCTCGCCACGACGATCGACGGGAAGGGCAGTTGCGCGCGGGGTGTGGGGCCGAAGCCGCCGATCGTCTCGGGCGTTTCCATCCGGTCGCAGTCGGGCGGCGCCACCAGCAGCGCGCCGGTCACCGGCCAACCATAGGCCTGGCTCTGCAAGGCGCCCCACCAGGCCACCGCGAGGCAACCCAGGCTGTGCGCGGCCAGGATGATCGGTCCGTCCGCTGCCCGGATCGCCGCGTCCAGCCGCGTGACCCAGCTATTGCGGCTGGGGCTGGCCCAGCTTCCCAGATCGACGCGTTCGCAATCCCCGCGCGTTTTTTCCCACAGCGTCTGCCAATGATCGGGTCCGCTATTGTTGAGACCCGGTATGGTCAGCACGACCGGCTGGCGCGCGTCACCTGAATGTCCGAATCGCTCCATGGTCAGATCCTCGTCCTATTGTCGAGGGAGAGATAATTCTATTTATCCAGTAGACAATGGCCAAGCGACAAAATGTGTCGGAATCTGGGCAGCCCGATTCATCTGGCGTTCATGTAGCCGGAAGGGTCGCTCAATACCTCCTTTGCGCGCCCATCTACAGCGTTTGAGACCCGTTACCAGGGGTAGATCAGCCCATAATATTGGAAGACGCTGCGGCCATAGGCGTCGTCATAATCGGGCCGTTCGTCGGGCAGATGCCGGGGCGCGTCGTCCAGGGTTTCCTTGGCCAGATCGACGACATAGCCGCCCTTGTCGGTATCGTAGCTCAGCATCGACCAGGGCAGCGGATAATGATCGTTGCCCATGCCCAGAAAGCCGCCGAAGGACAGCACGGCATAGCGCACCTGTCCGCTTCGCTTGTCGACCATGAAATTGGAGATATGGCCCAGTTTCTCGCCCTGGCGATTATAGACGGTGGTGCCTTCGACCCGGTCAGACGCGATCAGGTCGTGATGATTTTCCGCGGCCAATTCGGCCCCAACTAAGTCAGACATTGTCACTCTCCTGCGAAAGAATCGCGCTATGGTGATGAAACCAAGGGGCGGCGGCGGGGTTCCCCATCCGCAGACAGGAGGACGGTCATGAAGATCAATCGCAGCGGATCGGCAGTGTGGAGCGGCGGCCTGAAGGACGGCAAGGGCGCGATTTCGACCCAGAGCGGCGCGCTGGACGCGCATCCCTATGGCTTTGCGATGCGCTTCGAAGGGGTGCCGGGCAGCAATCCGGAAGAGCTGATCGCCGCCGCCCATGCCTCCTGCTTCACCATGGCGCTGTCGCTGATTCTGGGCGAAGCGGGGCTGACGGCGGAGAAGATGGAGACGAACGCCGTCGTGACGCTGGAGCAGCAGGAGGGCGGTTTCGCCATCACCGCCAGCAGGCTGAGCCTGAAAGCGACAATCCCGGGCGCGGACGATGCGCAGTTTCAGGAACTGGCGGCCAAGGCGAAGGCCAATTGCCCGGTTTCGAAGCTGCTGAATGCGGAGATCAGCCTGGATGCGGAACTGCTAGGCTGATCGGAATCGCCTGGCGCGGACATGTTCGCGCCAGGCGATGTACAGGCCGCTCGCGATGATCAGGACCGCGCCGATCCAGGTCGTCGCCATCGGCCAATTGCCCCAGATCGCCCAGCCAAGCAGCGTCGTCCAGACGATCGAGCTATAGTCCATCGGCAGCACCACCGACACGGGCGCCCAGCGCAAGGCGGCGGTCATGCAGATTTGCGCGATCCCTCCCGTCACGCCGATCAGCAGCAGCAGCCCCCAGGTCGCGGCGTCATGAGCCTGTCCATAAAACAGCATGGCCGCGCCCAATGGCGGCAGGGACAGCAGGGTGAACCAGAAGACGATCACCCCGGCATTTTCCGTCCGCCCCAGTTCGCGCAGGACCAGGCTGACGCTGGCGGTGATGAACGCGGCGGAGAGAGCCACGGCGACCCCGATTGCGGGGAAATGCCCCGCATCCGGTCGGACCATGACGATCACGCCCAGAAATCCGACCAGAACGGCGCTCCAGCGGTGCACGCCGGTCGCTTCGCGCAGGATCAGGGCAGACAATATGGTGCCGAAGATCGGCATGGTGAAACCGATGGTGACGGCTTCCGCCGGCAGCAGCAGAATATAGGATAGGAAATTCAGCACCATGCCGGTCAAGCCGATGACCATGCGCGTGGCATGAACGCCGATGCGGCGGGTGCGGATCGACCCGGCGCCGGTGGTCGCCGCGATCCAGGCGAAGACCACGGGCAGCGCCAGCGCCTGGCGGTAGAACAGCGATTCGACGACATGCACGCCGCGCGCGTCGGCCAGCCTGACCGTCACGAACATGATCGACAGGCAGATCACCGCAACCAGCCGCAGCGCGATGGCGGTAAGCGGGCGATGGGGACGGCTGGAAAGGGACGAGGGCGGCACGCGACCGCCTTAGCCCGGCTGCGCGATGAAGCAACAGCTTAGGTGCCGCGTTACTTCACCGGCTTGCGAAACCGCAGCGTCATCCGGTCGCTTTCCCCGATGGCGATATATTTCGCCTTGTCGACCTCCCCATTGCGCAGTGTCGGGGGGAGCGTCCACACGCCTTTCTCCCAATCGGCGGTGTCCATGGGATTGGCATTGATCTCCGACGACCCGGCATATTCGAACCCGGCCGCTTCCGCGAGGCGGCGGATGGTCGAAACCTTAAGGTAACCGCTGGTCTTTTCCTGCGCCGTATCGCGTCCTTCGGGCAGGCGATGATCGACGATACCCAGCGTCCCGCCCGGCTTGAGCAGATCGTAGAAAGCCTTGAACGTCGCCGTCTCGGTGCCGCCCATCACCATATTATGGACATTGCGGAAGGTGAGGAGCGTGTCGACGCTGCCTGCCGGGATCAGGCTGGTCTGGTCGGGAAAGGGAACCAGCTTCACCTTGCCGTAAATCTCCGGCTTTGCGGCCAGAAATGCCTTGTAGCCGTCCAGGTAGCGGCCTGTCGGCTGGAGCGCGTAGAAGATACCCTTGTCGCGGAGCAAGGGCGCCAGGATTTCCGTGTACCAGCCGCCGCTGGGGGCATATTCGACCACGGTCTGGTCTGGTTTCACCCCGAAAAAGGCGAGCGTTTCGGCTGGGTGGCGGTATTTGTCGCGCGCGATATTGGCAGGCGTGCGGCTGGGGGCTGCAATTGCGGCTGCGATCGGATCGGCCGCCTGATGGTGCCCCGAATGCTGGGCGGCCAGGGGAAGCAGGGGCAGGGAGAGGCCGGTCAGCAACAGGGCGGTGCGGGCGAGACGGTTCATCGGCAATCCTCTCTTCACGGGGAGAGGGGATGATGTGCCGGCGATGCGGGGCTGGCGCAAGCGGGCCGGCGAGAAATGTCCCGCCGGCAACAGATTGTCACAGATCGGCTTTTACGGGCCGGTCGTTACAGGCAGGCTTCCAGGAAAGGCTGGTCGAAACCGAACATCCGCGCCTTGTCGAGCGTGTAAGGACGCAGGCCCATGGAGCGATATTCTCCGATGATCTTCCCGCTGTCATCCTCGTCATGATATTCGAACTTGAACAGTTCCTGGGTGACGATGACGTCGCCTTCCATGCCGATGACTTCAGTGACGTTGGTGACGCGGCGCGAACCGTCGCGCAGGCGCTTCACCTGCACGATCAGGTCGACCGAGTCGGCAATCTGCTTGGAAATCGCCTCCTTGGGGATCTTGATGTCGCCCATCAGGATCATATTCTCCATACGGCCCAGGCATTCTCGCGGGGAGTTGGAGTGGAGCGTGCACATGGAGCCGTCATGGCCCGTGTTCATCGCCGCGAGCAGATCGAAACATTCCGCGCCACGAATTTCGCCCAGGATGATGCGGTCGGGACGCATACGCAGCGCGTTCTTGACGAGGTCGCCGATGGTGATCGCGCCTTGACCTTCCAGGTTGGGAGGGCGGGTTTCCAGCGGCAGCCAGTGCGGCTGTTGCAGCCGAAGTTCCGCCGCATCCTCGATGGTCAGCACGCGCTCGCCCGGATCGATCATCTTGGAGAGCGCATTGAGCATGGTGGTCTTGCCCGAGCCGGTGCCGCCCGAAATCACGATGTTGAAGCGGCAGGCGCCCGCGATCTTGAGCGCGGTGGCCATTTTCTGGCTCATCGCGCCCCACTGGGCGAGCATGTCGATGGTGATCGGCTTGGCCGAGAATTTACGGATCGAGATGGCGGTGCCGCGCAGCGACAGCGGCGGCACGATCACGTTCACGCGGGAACCGTCGGGCAGGCGGGCGTCGGCCAGCGGCGTGGTCTGGTCGACGCGGCGGCCGACCTTGTTCACGATGCGCTGGGCGATCTGGAACAGATGCTCCTCGTCGCGGAACTTGATCGGCGCGATCTGGAGCTTGCCCTTCTTTTCGATATAGGTCTGGTCGGGGCCGTTGACCATGATATCGGTGACGTCCGGATCGGACAGCAATTCTTCGAGCGGGCCGAGGCCCAGAAGCTCGTCGACCAGCACCTTTTCCAGCGCGAACTGCTCGCGCCGGTTCAGGGTCAGTTTGAGTTCGGCCAGCACTTCCATGATGATCGGCCGGAATTCCTCGGCCAACTCATCCTTGGTCAGCGTCGCGGCGGCTTCAGGATCGACGCGCTCCAGCAGGCGGGGCAGCACCTGCTCCTTGATCTTGTGGACTGATGCTTCAAAGCCCTGCGGCCCGGTATCGACGGCATGTTCGGCATTGGCGCGATCCGACAGGCGCTGCATCGCATCGGCATTGCGCAGCATCTGGCCGGTCGGCGCGGAAAGGGGATCGAGCGGGGCGTCCGTGGGCAGCGCCGTCATGTCCAGCGGCGGGAATTGCTCGCCGCCCTTGATCTCCTCCTTGGGCGCGCCTCCCTGCATTGGCCGAGCGATGCCGAAACCCGGCTTGATGCCGGCGGGTCCATTTTTTCGTCCAAACGCGCTCATAATTCTCCGCCGAAATAATCTGGATCAGCTCTGATTGTTAAAGGTGAATAGAGTGGAAACTTTGATAAATGGCTAATGGCGTGGCGTCGGCGAAGGCGCGGTAACGAAACGCGGGTCGGCGCCGAACCAGCCCCCGATCATCCGCCCACCGGCCAGCAGGCGCCGCCCCTGCGGGGTGATATGGATGCGTCCCTGGTCGATGCGGATATTGCCGGACAGGGTCTGTTCCGCCACGCGCCGGTCGATCTGGCGCATATCGCCCAGATATTCCCGCACATAGAGCTGCTCCAGCCTGGCGGTGTCCAACGCCCCGTCATGGCGCTCGATCCGGGCGAGCAGGAACATGGTGATCGACCGGTCGAAGGTCACGGGGAAGGTGATGAGGAAGCAGATGTTGAAAGACAGCGAGAGGGCAATCGCGCCGACCAGCGTCGGATGGTCCAATCGCAGCCGGTGACGTAGCAGCAGGCCAGCGATCAGCATCAGCAGGGCGGCAAGGCCCGCGATGATGATCCCCCGATAGAAGAGGATGCCGACATCGCTTAGCAACGGGCTGCGGATCAGGCCGATATAAAGGAGGAAGCCGATCGCCATCGTCAGCGCATAGGCGAGGACGAGCGTGATGAGGGTTTTCATGGACGATCAGCCTTTGGCACGGGGGCGATGCAGATGAACTGCGAGCGATATACGCAGGGGAAGGCTGCGGGCGGTCCGCCATGGCGGCGCCAGATCGGATCGCGCTGAGCGAACAGCAGATAGTCGATATGCGCGGTGCGGACGCGGCGGAGGGTGTCCTGTGCGGGGAGAGGGCGGGTAAAGATCGGAGACAGCGAGGCCATGCGATCTGCGGTCGCTTTTACCCCGGCGCCGAAAAGATAGGCCTGCTCATCAGCGACGGCAGGCCAATGGCGACCGTAAAGACCGAAATCCACGGCTCTTAACGTAATGGAGGGATTGTGCTGCAACACGGCGTCGGGCGGCAGATGGCGATCTGCCCATTCATAGGCCTGTCGTTGCGCATAGCTGGTGGACGGGGAGTTATTGAGTCCGATCGGCCGTACTGCAAACAGGGGCAGTCGAATGAGGCGCATGCCAAACAGATCCCAGGCTGTTCCGGCTGAACCCAATGCCAGAAGTGCAAGCGCCATCGGGTGGAGTTTGCGGATGGACGGGACGCTCTGAGCCAGTCTCAGGGTCCAGATCAGCACCGCCATTACGGGGAAAAGAACGGCGCGCCAGCCCAGATCATTGTTGATGATGACGGATTTGAAGAAGCTGCCGATAAATAGCGTGGTGATCGTGCTCCACAACAGAAGTTGGCGAACGGCCAGACCCCGGCTGTCCGGCCGCCGGTGCCTGCGCCAGTAGAGATAGGCGCCCAGACCGCAAAGGCCGAATTCCAGCCCATAGTTAAGGGGGAGAAGGATCAAGCACCAAAGCTGCGTCGTCGGCGTATCGGCCGCGAAGAGAACAGTGAAGGGCCGGACGCTGAAGGCGATAGGAAAGGCCTCTGGCGCGCGGCCGTGAATGATGTCGTGCAATTGCGGGAACGACAGCAGGAGAGCGATCGCCCCCGCTATGAATAGCGTGAAGTCCCGTCGCGACAATCGCAGGATTGTCCACCCCATGAGCAGCGGCGCAATGGCCAGGGCGATCCATACCGACTCGCCAAACATGGTCGCGAACGCGGCTCCCGCTGCCGAACCGAGCAATAGCCGGTTACGTGGCGTGGCCCGTGTTACCAGCAACATCCCTGTCCATGCGGCGGCCATCGCGGATACATGATGCGGTACCCAAAGAACGGACGTCCCCAACATGCGGATTTCTGTGTTCCAGCTATCGAGTTCCGGTTCGATGCGATGGACCACAAGATAGCGCAAAAGCATGAACAACAGGTCGGCGCCCGCGACGAAACACAGGATGGCGGCCAGCAACAACAGGCGTGGGCCGCGACCGGGACGGATGAAGGCGGCATCGGCGGCAACGCGCCAAAGGAGCGCCACCACGCCGAAACCCGTCCAGTAGATCGTACCGCTGAAAGCCATGCGGGCGCTGATCGCTTCTCCGCCGATCCATTTGATCGCGGCGGGCCATGCATAGAAATAATGATAATAGCCCGCGATGCCATCACGCGCGAAAAAGGGATCGGCAAACGGGATGCCGTGGTGGACGATCTGCTCCACCACAGCGGCATGCTTGACCATGTCGACTGCGATCAGGCTTTGATAAAGCTTACCCTCCATGTCGACATCGACGAGGCTCCAGGCGCAGATCAACCACCAGATGACGGCAAGCAAAAGAAAGGGAATAAGGGATGTGATCCGGTCCCGGCCCTTAAGCAAGGGCGTCCCCCAAAGGGCGAGCATGCCGTTCAACAGGAGCATGCCCGGAATGCCCGCGACGCGGATCAGCAGCGTGTCGAAGACGGGCAGGATCGCGAGGCCCAGCAGCATGGCCCAGCCGATCCGTTGCCAATAGGTTTCGATCGCAAGTCCCGCTCGGGATAGCAGACGGACAAGGCCCAGACCCGGCAAATACAAGACCAGCGGCGCCAGCAATGTGGCGAGAGCAAGGCCTGCAAGGTCTTGGAACATATAGGACATGGATACTCCCCAATTGAGCATCCGATTACCGGCGCAAAGTTAAGGAGCTGCTAACCAAAAAGGCCGCGCTCCGATACGGGAGGCGGCCTTTTGCTTGTGACGGGAGCGGGCGGTCTGTGGCTTGTCAGCCGGCATGTTCCGCAAGGACGGTCAGGCCCTTTTCATTCACTTCGGCAAAGCCGCCGCGGACCGGGATGACTTCAGGCGCGGAACCCGCGCTGGCGAAGATCTGGATTGCACCGTCGCGGACGGTCGACATGAAGGGCGCGTGGCCCTCCAGCACGCCGAAGTCGCCATCGGTGCCGGGGACGACCACCTGATAGACCTCTTCCGAGCGGACGAGCTTTTCCGGGGTCACGAGTTCGAAATGCAGTGCCATTTTTCTCTATCTCCCCCCTCCCTGTAGGGAGGGGTCGGGGGAGGGGATGTTCGCGGAGGGCGCGCCGTTACAGGCCCTCCCCTAACCCCTCCCTAAAGGGAGGGGAATGTAGAAGTCTTACGCCGCTTCCGCAGCCAGCTTCTTCGCCTTTTCGATGGCTTCGTCGATGCCGCCGACCATGTAGAAGGCGTTTTCGGGCAGATGATCATATTCGCCTTCGACCACGGCCTTGAACGACTTCACCGTGTCTTCGATCTGGACGAACTTGCCCGAAATGCCGGTGAAGACCTCCGCGACGTGGAAGGGCTGCGACAGGAACTTCTGGATCTTGCGGGCGCGGGCGACGGTCAGCTTGTCCTCTTCCGACAGCTCGTCCATGCCCAGAATGGCGATGATGTCCTGAAGCGACTTGTACTTCTGCAGGATCGCCTGAACCGCACGGGCGGTTTCGTAGTGCTCCTGACCGACGACGCGGGGTTCCAGAACGCGGCTGGTCGAGTCCAGCGGATCGACCGCGGGATAGATGCCCAGTTCCGAAATGGCGCGGTTGAGAACGGTGGTGGCGTCCAAGTGCGCGAATGAGGTCGCGGGCGCCGGGTCGGTCAAGTCGTCTGCGGGGACGTAGACGGCCTGCACCGAGGTGATCGAACCCTTGTTGGTCGAGGTGATGCGCTCCTGAAGGGCGCCCATGTCGGTGGCGAGGGTCGGCTGATAGCCCACGGCCGAAGGAATACGGCCGAGCAGAGCCGACACTTCCGCGCCCGCCTGGGTGAAGCGGAAGATGTTGTCGACGAAGAACAGCACGTCCTGGCCTTCCTGATCGCGGAAATATTCCGCGATGGTCAGGCCCGACAGGGCGACGCGCGCGCGGGCGCCCGGCGGCTCGTTCATCTGGCCGTAAACCAGGGCCACCTTGGAACCTTCGCTGATCGCGTTGCCGTCGGCGTCCTTGGCGATAACGCCGGCGTCGAGGAACTCGTGATAAAGGTCGTTGCCCTCGCGGGTCCGTTCACCGACGCCCGCGAACACGGAGGTGCCGCCATGGCCCTTCGCGATGTTGTTGATCAGTTCCTGGATGAGCACGGTCTTGCCGACGCCCGCGCCGCCGAACAGGCCGATCTTGCCGCCCTTTGCATAGGGGGCGAGAAGGTCGATGACCTTGATGCCGGTGACGAGGATGCTGGCGTCGGTCGACTGGTCGACGAACTCGGGAGCCTTGGCGTGGATCGGGGCGGAGAGGGTGGTTTCCACCGGGCCGCGCTCGTCGATCGGCTCACCAACGACGTTCAGGATGCGGCCGAGCGTGGCCGGGCCGACGGGAACGCGAATCTGCGCGCCGGTGTCGGTCACTTCCTGACCGCGGGTCAGGCCGTCGGTCGAGTCCATCGCGATGGTGCGGACGGTGTTCTCACCCAGATGCTGTGCGACTTCCAGCACCAGCCGCTGGCCGTTGTTGCTGGTTTCCAGCGCCGAGAGAATGAACGGCACCGCATCGGGGAAGGTCACGTCGACGACAGCGCCGATGACCTGCGAGATGCGGCCTACATTGTTGGTGGTTGCCATGACTGCTTCCTTGCGTGCGTGATCTTAGAGGGCTTCGGCGCCCGAGATGATTTCGACGAGTTCGGTGGTGATCGCGGCCTGACGGCTGCGGTTATACTGAATGGTCAGTTTATTGATGAGGTCGCCGGCATTGCGGGTCGCATTGTCCATGGCGGTCATCGAAGCGCCCTGTTCGGACGCATTGTTTTCCAGCAGCGCCTTGAAGATCTGCACCGTGATGTTGCGCGGCAGCAGGTCGTCGAGGATCGCTTCCTCGCTCGGTTCATATTCCACCGTCGCGGCGATGGCATTGCGGTCGGCATCCTCGGGGATCTTGACCGGGATGATCTGCTGCTCGGTCGGGATCTGCGCGAGGGCCGACTTGAAGCGCGAGAAGAAGAGATACGCGACGTCGAACTTGCCGTTCAGATACATCTGCGTCAGCTCGTGCGCGATTTCTTCGGCCTGCGAATAGCCGGGTTCCTTCGCGCCGGTGGTGTCGAACTGGGCGACGATCATGCCGGGAAAGGTGCGGTTGATGACCGGACGGCCCTTGCGGCCGATGAGGTAGAAGCGGACGGTCTTGCCCGCGTCGATCAACTCCTGCGCCTTGGCGCGCGCGGCCTTGACGATGTTGGCGTTGAACGCACCGGCGAGGCCACGGTCGGAGTTGGCGACCACCAGCAGATGGACCTCATCCTTGCCGGTGCCGGCCAGCAGCGGGGAGGCGCCTTCGCCCGAACCGCCCGCGATCTTCGAAGCCAGCGAGGCGACGACCGCTTCGAGGCGGCTGGAATAGGGGCGCGCGGCTTCGGCAGCGGCCTGCGCCTTGCGCAGCTTCGCGGCAGCGACCATCTGCTTGGCCTTGGTGATCTTCTGGGTCGACTTCACCGACCCGATCCGCAGCTTCAGTTCCTTGAGGCTAGCCATAGTTCAAACATTCCGAGCAAGGGCCAGACGGCCCGCGAGACCAAAGAAACCGACGCCCATGGCGCCTTCGAACCAGCGCATCGCGCTGCTCTGCCCGACCTTGCGGCCCGCCTTGACGGCGAGAGCCGCTAGAAGGGCGCACCAGAAGAAGCCCAGCCCATAGACGATCGCGATCAGCAGCATGCCCTGCCACGGTGCGTCCGGGCCGGTGCCGACAAATTGTGGCAACGCGGCGAGGAAGAAGATCGCGACCTTCGGGTTCAGCACGGTGCTGATGAAACCCTGGGCGAAGGGCGATCCGCCGATCCGCAGTTTAGGCGTTTCCGACGCGGGCGCGGGCTTAACAGCGCCGCGCAGCATCGAAAGACCGAGCCATGCGAGGTAGATCGCGCCAGCAATCTTCACCGCCACGAACAGCCCCGGCACCGCGTTCAAGACGCTGAGGAAGCCGAAGCCGCACAGCGCCATGTAGAACAGCCCGCCGAGCTGGATGCCGCCGATCGCCGCCATTCCCGCCTTCAGCCCGCGCCGTGCCGCGTGACCAGCCACCAACATGGTGTCCGGTCCCGGCAGCAGCACCAGACCGATCGCCATGACGGTCCAGGCAAGGAGGGAATGGGCGGTCAGCACGTCTTAGGCGAAGGTCTTGCCGAACGAGTCCAGCGCGGCCTTCAGCTTGGCCTTGGGCTCGTCGCCCAGATCCTTGCTGTCGCGGATCGCGGCGAGGACATCGGCATGGTCGTGACGCAGATAGGCGAGCATCAGCTCTTCATAGCGCGTCACATCCTTGACCGGCACGCTGTCCAGATAGCCGTTGGTGCCCGCGAAGATCGACGCGGTCTGCTCCTCGAAGGGCAGCGGCGAGAACTGGGCCTGCTTCAGCAGTTCGGTGAGGCGCGCACCACGGTTCAGCAGCTTCTGGGTCGAAGCGTCGAGGTCCGAACCGAACTGGGCGAAGGCCGCCATTTCGCGATACTGAGCCAGCTCCAGCTTGATCGAGCCGGAAACCTTCTTCATCGCCTTGGTCTGCGCGGCCGAGCCGACGCGCGATACCGACAGGCCGACGTTGATGGCCGGACGGATGCCCTGGTAGAAGAGGTTGGTTTCGAGGAAGATCTGGCCGTCGGTGATCGAGATCACGTTGGTCGGAATGTAGGCCGACACGTCGCCCGCCTGCGTTTCGATGATCGGCAGCGCGGTCAGCGAGCCGGCGCCGTTGGCGTCGTTCATCTTCGCCGCGCGCTCCAGCAGGCGGCTGTGCAGGTAGAACACGTCGCCGGGGTACGCTTCACGGCCCGGAGGACGGCGCAGCAGCAGCGACATCTGGCGATAGGAGACGGCCTGCTTGGAAAGGTCGTCATAGACGATCACGGCATGCATGCCGTTGTCGCGGAAATATTCGCCCATGGTGACGCCGGTATAGGGCGCCAGATACTGGAGCGGAGCGGGCTCCGAAGCGGTGGCGGCGACGACGATGGAATATTCCATCGCGCCATTTTCTTCGAGCTGCTTGACGATCTGCGCGACAGTCGAGCGCTTCTGGCCGATGGCGACGTAGATGCAGTAGAGCTTCTTGCTTTCGTCACCCGAAGCGTTGATGCCCTTCTGATTGATGAAGGTGTCGATCGCGACGGCGGTCTTGCCGGTCTGACGGTCGCCGATGATCAGCTCGCGCTGGCCGCGGCCGACGGGGACGAGGGCGTCGATGGCCTTGAGGCCGGTCTGCACGGGTTCGTGCACCGACTTGCGGGGGATGATGCCCGGAGCCTTCGTTTCGACGCGCTTGCGCTCGGTATATTGGATCGGACCCTTGCCGTCGATCGGGTTGCCGAGGCCGTCGACGACGCGGCCGAGCAGACCCTTGCCGACCGGAACGTCCACAATGGTGCCGGTACGCTTGACGGTGTCGCCTTCCTTGATCTCGGCGTCCGAGCCGAAGATCACGACGCCGACATTGTCGGCTTCGAGGTTCAGCGCCATGCCCTGCACGCCATTGGCGAACTCGACCATTTCGCCCGCCTGGACGTTGTCGAGGCCATGGACGCGGGCGATGCCGTCACCCACGGTCAGCACGGAACCGACTTCGCTCACCTGCGCTTCGGTGCCGAAATTGGCGATCTGGTCCTTGATGACCTTCGAAATTTCTGCGGCGTTGATATCCATGTTCAGCCTTTCATCGCCAAAGCGAGACTATTCAAACGGGTGCGGATGGAGGAATCGATCATCTGGCTGCCGATCTTGACGACCAGCCCGCCCAGGATCGCGGGATCGACCTTTTCATCGACCGCGACGTCGCGGCCGACACGGGCCTTGAGGCTCTTCTGCAGAGCGGTAATCTGGGTTTTGCTGAGCGGATGGGCGCTCGTCACTTCGGCGCGGGCTTCGCCCTTGTGATTCGACAGCAGCGTCTCATAGGCGCGGATGACGGCGGGAAGCTGCGACAGGCGACGGTTCTGGGCGAGCACGCCAAGAAAATTCGTCGTCAGCGCATCGATCGCCATGGAGGATGCTACGGCCGCGATCGTCTTGCCTGCTGCGTCGCGGCTGAGGACGGGGCTGTTGATCAACCCCTTGAAATCAGTCGATTCGGCCAAAGCCGCCTTGAGCGCCGCCAAGCTCGCCGCGACGGTGTCGAGCGTCTTGCCGTCGCGGGCCAGATCGAACAGCGCCACCGCATAGCGGCCGCTGAGGCTAGCCTGAATACCGCCGGTAGTCTCCACGCGCTTACCGTCCTCCACTTGATTTCCTGGCATTTGATTTGCCGGTCATGCAAAAAGGGGGCGCGGTTCTGATCCGTCCCGGTCCCCTGTTGGGGGGCCGGTTAGCAGTGGGATTGTGACTATGCAAGTCATGGAACGCGATTCGACCGTTCGGATGAAAACATCGCGATTTGACTGAGTTTTTATGACGCCCGAATCGACGATTTTGTAGGCCGTCTTCACCGGACGGCCGGAGCGAGCCGACCCTTTTGGCAATGATAGACGATCCGCTCATTGGGCTGGGCAGGCAGCAGGGCGGCAAGATCGCTCTGCAACGAGGCGATTTTCGCCAGCAGCGCGGAATCGTTGCCGCAGCCCTTGATCGGCCCGTCCCCCAGCGCACGGATCTTGGCCATGGTGTCGATATCGGGCAGCCAGCGCTGAACCCGCAGCATGCCCGTGGCGGGATCGAAGCGGCTGACCGTCACGAAACCATGGTCGTCGGGCACGTTCGCGCGCTGCCAGCCGGTGCCGGACGAGACATATTGGGTGTTGCCGTCGACGCAGCCGCCCTCGGCCCAGTGGAACCCGATGTCATTGGGTTCCGATATGGTGAGCCGGCTGCGATTCACGTCCACGCGACAGATATTGTCGCCCGCCCAGGCATAGGCATTGTTGCCGGTGACGCTCTTGTCCTCGGGCAACTGGATGCGTTCGTCGATGCTGGAGAAGCTTGGCTTCAGGAAGAACAGCCCGATCGCACCGAACAGCAGCAGGCCGCCGCCCGCCAGCCACCAGGTCGCGCGTTTTTCCCGTCCCTGGCTGTAGAAAAGGCCGCCCGCGCCAAGCCCCAGCACGGCCAGCGCCAGCAGCACAGCTGCGCCGGCCATGGCATTCTCCCGGGCGGAGATGACATCGCGCTCGGCGGTGTCGCGGGCCTTGTTGATCGCGGCTTCGCGGGCATCGGCGCGGGCGCGTTCGGATTGCTCGCTCCGCGCGTCCTCGCGCTGGGTGAGGGCGGCTTCGGCGGCGTCGGCCTCCGCCATCGACCGGCAGGGGACGACGGTATGCAGCGATGCAACGCCTGCTTGCCGCAGGAAGGATGCGATTTCCCGCCACGACACCGCAAATCCGAACTCCGCATCGTTGCCGTCCGACACGGAACCGAAACTGTTGACCCCCAGCACCCGGCCGCAATCGTCCACCAGCGGCCCGCCGCTATTGCCCGCCGCCAGCGGCGCGGTATGCAGCACCGTATCGAAATTCTGGCTCGCCCGGCCGGAGGAGACATTGCCGCTGGTCTTCACCGTGCCCAGCGGTTCGACCAATTGCTTGAGGCCCAGACCCTGGGCGCGGTCGACCGTGCCGGGATAGCCTATGGCGGTGACATGCTGCCCATCGCTGACCGCCCCCGCGTAAAAGGTGCTGACCGGCAGCCTGCCTTCCTCCAACTGGATCAGCGCCAGGTCGTTGCCGGGCGAAAAGGCGATGATCTTACCGCCATATGTCTTGGTCCCCTCCGAAGGGATGACGCCGATGACGAGATTTTTTTCCTCCCGCATCAACTCGACCACATGGGCGTTGGTGATGATCTTGTCCGGCGCGACCGCAAAGCCGCTGCCATGCCCCACGAAATAGGCGTCGGAGCCGTTGGTCGCCACCAGCACGACGCGGACCACCCCGCGGGCGGCGGCGGCGATATCCTGCTGCTCGGCGCGCGCGCTCAAGGGCGCGACAAGAGCGAGGATTAGGGCGAGGCGACGGAGTAGTGCGACCATGATTGGCGGCATTCATATGCGATGGTGGGATTGAGGCAATGCGGAAATGCGCGAAACCGCTTTTTGACCGCAAGCGGCGGGAAGTCTGATGTCTTCCCATCGGCTATGCCCTATCTATGAACGAGATGAGACAGCCCCAAGCCCCAATGCATGCCATGCCGGATGCCGATGCCTGCTGGGACGCATTTCTGCGCCGGGATCGCGGCTTCGACGGGCGGTTCGTGGGCGCCGTGCTGACCACCGGCATCTATTGCAAGCCAAGCTGCGCCGCGCGGCACCCCAGGCGGGAGAATATGATCTTCCTGCCTGACCCGGAGGCGGCGCGCGCGGCGGGTTTCCGCGCCTGCCTGCGCTGTCGCCCCGATGAGGTGGGGCGCGACCGGCTGGCGGTGGAGGCGGCGGTCGCTTTCATCGCCGCCGCCGAAACGCCGCCTTCGCTGGAGGAAGTGGCCGGTCATGCCGGCTATGCGCCGCATCATTTCCACAGGCTGTTCAAGCGGGAAACGGGCATGACGCCCGCCGCCTACGCCCGGTCGCTGCGCACCGAACGGCTGAAAAGCGCGCTGGAGGAAGGGGGCAGCGTCACCGGCGCCATCTATGAGGCGGGCTATAATGCGCCCAGCCGCGCCTATGCCGATGCGGAGCGGCATCTGGGCATGACGCCCAGCGCCTGGAAGGATGGCGGCCGGGGCGTGGCGATTCGCCATGCCGTGGTGCCGACCAGCCAGGGTCCGGTGCTGGTGGCGGGCACGGCGCGAGGCCTGTGCCGGATCAGCTTCGACGAGGATGAAGCGGATTTGCGGCGGCGCTTCCCCAAGGCGGAGATCCTGCCGGCGGACAAGGCGCTGGCAGGATTAGCGGAGCAAGTTGCGCGGCTGGTGGATGATCCGGCGCATGCGCCTGATTTGCCGATGGACCTGTGCGGAACGGCTTTCCAGCAGGCGGTCTGGGCAGCGCTGCGCGCGATCCCGCCGGGGCAGACGCGCACCTATGGCGAAATCGCGGCGGCGATCGGCAGGCCGGGGGCGGTGCGGGCCGCCGGAACGGCTTGCGGGGACAATAATCTGGCCGTGCTGATTCCCTGTCACCGGGTCTTGCGGAGCGACGGGAGCCTGGGCGGCTATGCCTATGGCGCGCAGCGCAAGCAGGCTTTGCTGGAGCGGGAAAGACAGGGCTGAGACACCGCTTTTCGCTTTTCTTACAGCAGGCTATCCGCCATGAACGCGACCATGGTTCAATGCCATTGCAGGGGGTGGCGTGAAGATTCTGGGGTTGAAGGGGCTGCTGGTCCTGGCGGGCGCGCTGGCGCTTGTTCCGGGAACGGCGCAGGCGGCATGGTTGCAGGCGAAGAGCCGGCATTTCACCATTACCAGCGATGGCGGCGAAGCGAAGCTGCACGAATTTGCCGAGAAGCTGGAAAAGTTCGACGGCCTGTTGCGCAACGCGACCGGCATCGACGATCCCGAGGCTGGCAGCCCGGTCCATGTCTATCTGCTGTCGAACGACTCCAAGGTGAAGGCGCTGGCGCGCAACCCCAATATCGCGGGCTTCTATACGACGTCGGATCGCTTCGCCTATGCCGTCCTGGCGCGCGGCGCGAAGATGAGCGAATATGATGTGGGCGCCGAGGACATATTGTTCCACGAATATAGCCATCATTTCATGCTGCACCATTTCCCGGCGGCCTATCCGGCCTGGTATGTGGAGGGCTTCGCGGAATTTTTCTCCGTCGTGAAATTTCCCAAGGATGGGTCGATCCAGTTCGGGCGCATCCCGATGGCGCGGGCGCCCACGCTGGTGCAGGATTCGCCCTATCCGCTGAAGGATCTGTTCGCCCGCGACACCGAAGGGCTGGGGCTGCGGGATGGAGACCGCTATTATGGCACGGCCTGGCTGCTCACTCATTATTTCCAGTACAAGACTGACCGGCGAGCGGAAATCAGCCATTATCTGAAGGATTTGACCGCCGGCGTGCCGGATATGAAGCTGGATGGCTATTTTGCCGGCGGCATCGATGGGCTGGAAAAGGACCTCAAGGCCTATATGCGCCGTCCGCTGTCGGCATCGCGGCTCGACCCCAAGGCAGTGACGGTCGGCGCCATCACGATTAGCCCGGTCGATCCGGCGCGGGGCGCGCTGATCGAGGATGAATTGTGGCTGATGAACCATCCCCGCACCGAAGACCTGCCCCAGATCGTCAGCGCGATCCGGGCCACTGCCGCCAAATTCCCTTCGAGTGGCTATGCGCTGGCGCTGTTGGCGGAGGCGGAATGGGATGCTGAGGAAAAGGCGGCGGCGCTGGCCGACGCCGATCGGGCGATCGCGCTCGATCCCGGACTGTCGCGGGCCTACAGCATCCGGGCGCGGGTGCTGCTGGAGCGGGCGCGTGACGATGACCGGGAGGAGGATTGGAAGGCTGCGCTCAAGGCCATCGTCAAGGCGAACCGTGCGGACACCGAGGATCCGGTGCCGCTGGCGCTCTTCTACCGCTATCATGCGATGAAGGGCGGGCCGATGCCGGATATCGGCTATGACGGCTTGGCCAAGGCTTTTGAGCTGCTGCCGCAAAGTCCGGAATATCGCATGACCTATGTGCAGGCCCTCGCATTCCGGGGGAAATATGCCGAGGCGTCCCGGTTGCTCGATCCGCTGGCCTATTCGCCGCATCCCTCCGGCATGCGCGACGCGGCGCTGGCGCTCAAGAAACGTTTCGATGCGGAGGCGGCTAAGAAGAAAAGCCCTTCAACCGTTCCATGATCGCCCGCCGCTGGGCCTTGCTCATGCCCGTCCAGCGCCGGATTTCGTCGGTCGTCCGCCCGCAGCCGGTGCAGATGCGCCCGGCCTTGTCGAGCTTGCAGATGTTGACGCAGGGGCTTTCCATCACATGAAGCTGTAGGGATCGACGTCCACCGCGACGCGCGTGCCCGACTTCCAGGTAAGGTTGCCCAGCCATTCGCGGATGGCGCCCTGCACGTCGACCTGCCGCGTGGCGTGGATCAGCAGGCGGTGGCGATGCCGTCCGCGCAGCATGGAAAGCGGCGCGGGGGCGGGTCCGTAGACGCGCATCCCTTCGATCAGCGGGGCCGACTTGCCGATCAGTCGGGCGATTTCGGCGGCTTCGTCGGCATTCTCGCTGGAAACGATGATCGCAGCGAAGCGGCCGAAAGGCGGGGCGTTGGCGTGACGGCGATTGGCTGTCTCCACCTCGTAGAAGCGTTCCGAATCGCCCGCGATCAGCGCCTTGATCACCTCCGCCTCGGGCATGCGGGTCTGGATGAAGACGCGGCCGGGCTTCTGCCCGCGTCCGGCGCGGCCCGCCACCTGGACGATCTGCTGGAAGGTGCGCTCCGACGCGCGCAGGTCGCCGCCTTCGAGGCCCAGATCGGCGTCGATCACCCCCACCAGCGTCAGGTTCGGAAAATGATAGCCTTTTGTGACGAGCTGCGTGCCGATGATGATGTCGACCGCGCCCGCCTCCACCGACTTCACGAATTCGGCCACCTTGGCAGGGGACCAGAGCGTGTCGGAGGTGACGATGGCGGTACGCGCATTGGGCCAGAGTGCCTTCACCTCGTCCGCGATCCGTTCGACGCCGGGGCCGCAGGCGACGAGGCTGTCCTCCTCCTTGCAATCGGGGCAGAAGCGGGGGGCCGGGATGACATGGCCGCAATGATGGCAGGCAAGGCGATGGGTCAGCCGATGCTCGACCATCCAGGCGGTGCAATTGGGGCACTGGAAGCGATAGCCGCAATGGCGGCAGAGCGTTAGCGGCGCATAGCCGCGGCGGTTGAGGAAGAGCAGGCTCTGCTCCTCCTTGGACATATTTTCATCGATGGCGCGAACCAGTGGCGGGGCGATCCAACGCCCGCGTTCCGGCGGGTCGGTCAGCAGGTTCACGCCCTCGATCGCAGGCATTTGCGCGCCGCCAAAACGGGAGGGCAGCTTGATCTCGCGATAGCGGCCCAGTTCCACCTGATGCCGCGTCTCGATGGCGGGCGTGGCGGAGGCCAGGATGACGGGGAATTTCTCGATCAGTCCCCGCATCACCGCCACGTCGCGGGCGTGATAATGAACCCCGTCCTCCTGCTTGAAGCTGGCTTCATGCGCTTCATCGACGACGATCAGGCCCAGATTGGGATAGGGCAGGAATAGCGCCGATCTTGCGCCCACGACCACCGCCGCCTCGCCCGCCGCGATTGCCCGCCAGGCGCGCCGTCGTTCGCTCTGGCGCAGGCCGCTGTGCCAGTTGACCGGCACGGTGCCGAAGCGCTTTTCGAACCGTTCGAGGAAAGGCTCGGTCAACGCGATTTCGGGCAGCAACACCAGCACCTGCCGCCCCCCCCGAATGGCGGCGGCGATGGCCTCGAAATAGACCTCCGTCTTGCCCGATCCGGTCACGCCGTCGAGCAGGAAGGGGGCGAAGGCCCGTTCCCTGACCGCGTCGATGAACTGATCGGCGGCCGCGCCCTGCTTGTCGGACAGCAGCGGCGGGGCATGATCGGGGTCGGGCGCGGGGAAGGGCGTGTCGACGCTGACCTCCACCGCTTCGAAGGCGCCCGCCTTGATCAGCCCGCGGATCACCGCGTCGCTCACCCCGCCGATCATCGCCAGCTCGCGGATCAGCCCCTGCCGCTCACCGATGCGCTCCATGGCTTGGGCACGCTGCTCGGTCATCCGGTCCGGCAATTCACCCGTAGCGCGATATTCGATGACGGTCCGCGCGCCCTCCAGCGCCGCCATCGACGCCAGCGTCATGCGCAGCACGGCGGCGATCGGGGCGAGATAATAGTCCGCCGTCCATTCGATCAGGCGGCGCAGCGTTTCGGGCACCGGCGGCGCGTCGACCAGCCCCACGATATTGCGCAGCCGATTGTCGCCCACCGTCTCGATCTCTGGGAAGCTGTCCTCCTCCCACAGCACGCCGACGATCTGGCGCGGCCCCAGCGGCGCGACGACGATGCTGCCGGGCCTGGCGTTCATCCCGTGCGGCACCCGATAGTCGAGCGGCCCCAGGGCGGCGTTCAGCAGGATGACACGGGCGCGCGAACTCATGGCCTCCTCCCTAATGGCAGGGGCGGGTGAGGCAAGGCCAAGAAGCGTCAGATTTTCCAGTTCAATGTCAGCCAGGGGATATGCGCGACCGCATCGGGACGGGCATCGCGGAAGGTCTGCTGGCGCATATAGAGCAATTGCACGTCCAGCGCCTTGCCGATCGGATGGCGCAGGCCGATCTGGTTGCGCATGACGGCAAGGCCGGTCTTGTCGCTCGGGCGGGCGCGGTTCAGGTGGAACATCAGCTCGGTCGTGGCGATCAATGTCCATTTTTGCGCCGAATCGAGCGGGATCGATGCCTGCACCCGCTGGCGCAGCCGCCAGCTTGCCTCGTCGGCGGTATCGAAAAAGCGCTGTTCGATCCGGGTGCGGGAAAGCCATATCCCCCTGGTCAGCGTCACCTGCTGGAACAGCCGCATTTCCTGCTCCGGCCCCGAATGGAAATAGGCAAGGCCGCCGCCGATCTGCACGCCGGTCGCGATTCGATGATCGATCAGGATGCGCGTCGTCTGCTGACCGCCGTTGGAGGCGTCGCGGCGGAAGCGCTGGCTGAGGTCGAGGCTGATAATGTCGGCATCGCTGGCCTTGATCGTCAGCGTTTCGGTCAGCCATGCCTGGGTTTCGCTGGTCGCCGCGACGGCGGGTGCGGCTGCGAATATTGCGATGGAGGCAAGCGCGTCCCATATATGGCGCGGACGCAAAAGGCGGAGCATGGATCGGTCCTTTGGAAAGGTACCGCCGTCATAATGTTGCGCCGGGCCCAAGGTAAAGGGCCGGGCTCGGGCAATAATGGCTAATCGGGCATGGAGCGGCTAAAGGAGACGCGATTCGTCCTTACCCTCCCTGGAGCAGACCCATGAAATTCTTCGTCGACACCGCCGACACCAACGAAATCCGCGAACTGGCCGCCACCGGCCTGCTGGACGGCGTCACCACCAACCCCTCGCTGATCCACAAGTCGGGCCGCAAGTTCCTGGAAGTGGTGGAGGAAATCTGCGGCATCGTCGAAGGGCCGGTCTCGGCCGAAGTCGTCGCGCTCGACCATGAGACGATGATGAAGGAAGCCGCCGTGCTGCGGAAAATTGCCGACAATGTCTGCATCAAGGTGCCGCTGACCATCGATGGGCTCAAGACCTGCAAGGCGCTGACCGGCGAGGGCGTGATGGTGAACGTCACCCTCTGCTTCTCGGCCAATCAGGCGCTGCTGGCGGCCAAGGCGGGCGCGAGCTTCATCTCGCCCTTCGTTGGACGGCATGACGATAATGGCTTCGACGGCATGAAACTGATCGAGGATATCCGCCTGATTTACGACAATTATTCCTTCGCTACCGAAATTCTGGTCGCGAGCGTGCGTCACCCGATCCACGTGCTGGAAGCCGCGAAGATCGGCGCCGACGTGATGACCGCGCCGCCCTCGGTCATCAAGGCGCTGTTCAACCATGTGCTGACCGAAAAGGGCATTGCCGGCTTCCTGGCGGACTGGGAAAAAACCGGCCAGTCGGTTCTCTGATTTTCTCTTCGGTGAAGGGCGCGCGGGGAACCGGGCGCCCTTTTTCTGTCGCAACTTCTGCCGCCGCGCATCATTCTCTCCAGAAAAGGAGAGAGCCGATGTTCGTCGCGGTCTATTGGTGGCGTGTCCACCCCGGCAAGGAGGAGCAGTTCCGCAAGGCCTGGCGCCGGGGAACCGACCTCATCCGCGAAAAATATGGCAGTTATGGATCGCGGCTGCACCGCGATGCGGACGGGCGTTTCGTCGGCTATGCCGAATGGCCGGACGAAGCGACCTGGCGCGCCGCCTTCGACCAGAAGATGGTCTATGACGATCCGCAAACTCGCGCCGCCTTCGTCGATGCCATTGCGGAAGTTCCGCCCGACACCGATCCGATCTTCACCATGACCGTGATCGACGACCTGCTGCTGCGATCGGCAGCGGCCTGACCAATCGGCCTAAGCCCGCATCCCTTCCGTTCGCTTCCCCTGCGCCTTCCAGCCAGCCCTCTAACACCTTTGACCCTTGCGACTGTCCCGATGCGCTGATGCGCCGGGCGATACAGGCTCTATCACCATGATTGCCTGCCAAGTCCCTGGAAAAGAGGAGCGAAAGAGCATCGCCGCCAGCGCATCCTGTTCCGTCTTGCCGGTCCCCCTGGCGATAGAGGGGGGTTCCGCCTCAGCCTATCGGCGCGACATCGATGGGTTGCGCGCTTTGGCGGTCCTGCCGGTGCTGTTCTATCATGTCCGCCTCTGGCCCTTTTTCGGGGGCTTTGTCGGCGTCGACATCTTCTTCGTCATCTCCGGCTATCTGATCGCTTCGATCATCGCGCGGGAACTGGCGGAAGGCAGGTTCAGCCTCACCGCCTTCTATGCGCGGCGCATCCGCCGCATATTCCCCGCTTTGTTCGCGACGATCGCCGTCACCATAGTGGCGGGCAGCCAGATACTGCTGCCGCTTGATTATCGAGCGCTCGGGATGAGCGCGACGGCAACGGTGCTGTTCGCCAGCAATCTCTATTTCGCTCGGCACAGCGGCTATTTCGGCAGCGCGGCGGAGGAAGCGCCGCTGCTCCACACCTGGTCGCTGGCGGTGGAAGAGCAATTCTATATCCTGTTCCCGCTGCTGATGCTTTGCGCTTTCTGGGCGGGAGGACGGACCCGGCTTTTGCTGGCGGCGATGGCGCTCCTCTCCTTCGACTTCGCGCTGTTGCTGGTCGACCGGGCGCCCGTCCTGGCCTTTTACCTGCCTTTCCCCCGTGCCTGGGAGTTTCTGGCGGGGGCGCTGCTGGCGACCGGCCTGTTGCCGCCGTTGCGGAGCGGATGGGCGGCGCAGCTTTGCGCGCTTGCCGGTATCGTCTCGATCGGCTGGGCGGTCTTCGGCTTTTCCGGCGGGACCGCCTTTCCCGGCCTGAACGCCCTTTACCCCGTGCTGGGGGCGATGCTGATCCTGCATGCGGGACAGGGCGGTTCGGCGGTCGGCCGGATGCTGAGCGGCGCGCTGCCGGTGGCGATCGGCCGCATCTCCTATTCGCTCTATTTGTGGCATTGGCCGATCGTCGTTTTCTGGACCTATCGCACCGATGGCGACTGGCGGTTGCGGGAACAGGTGCTGATCGTGCTGCTCTCGCTGCTGGTCGCCGCCCTTTCCTGGCGTTTCATCGAAGAACCGTTCCGCAGGGCGCACTACTTCACGATCGGCCGCGCCTTCGCCTTTGCCGGAGCGATGGTGGTTGCCGGGTGCGGGGCGGGGGCATTGCTTTACCTTTCCGGCGGCCTACCTGCGCGGGTGGCGCCCTCGGTCGCGGCGCTCGACGCGGCGAGCCGGAGCATGGCCTATCTGCCGGAGCGCTGTTCGGGCATGGCGGCGGTGCGGCACCGAACGCTGTGCGCGGTGGGCGCGCATAACGGTACGGCGCCCAGCTTCCTGCTGTGGGGCGATTCCCATGCCCATGCGCTGAAACCCGCTTTCGATCAGGCAGGCGATGCGCTGGGACTTTCCGGGCGGATCGCATCCTATCCCGCCTGCCCGACGCTGCTCGGCCTCGACCGGCTCGACCAACCGCCTAGCCATGATTGCAGCGCCTTCAATGCCCAGGTGCTGGCGATGTTGCGCGACAACCCGACCATCCACACCGTCTTTCTCGTCTCTCGATGGGGTCTGTGCGCCAATGGCCGCCGACCCGAAGGGGGAACGCCCTGCTATCTCGGCCGAGATGAGAATGACGACAAGAGCCTCAGCCGTGACGCCCTGCTGTTCCGCTCGGGCCTGAACGAAACGGTCGGGACGCTGACGGCCATGGGCAAGCGGGTCATCCTGGTCGCCCCCATTCCGGAATTCCGCCGCAACGTGCCCGAAAGCCTGGCGCGGGCGGAACTCTACAGCGAACCGACGCAACTGGTGCTGTCGCGCGCGGACTATCTGCGCCGTCAGCGGCAAGTTTTCGGCGTTTTCGATGAAATGCAGCGGCGTTTTGCGGTCGGCATCATCTATCCGCACCATCTCCTCTGCCGCAGCGGTCAATGCGCGACGGTGGCGCATGGCGTGCCGCTTTATTCCGACGACGACCATCTGTCACGCCAGGGCAGCCTGCTTTTAAGCGGCATGGTCTATGAAGCGATGCGGCCGATCCGTGGCCCCGCGGACCGAAAAGGAAAATGGCGACCCCGACAGGATTCGAACCTGTGACCATTCGCTTAGAAGGCGAATGCTCTATCCAGCTGAGCTACGGGGCCGTTGGGGCGTTCGATAGCGGGGCTTTGGCCGGCTTGCAATCATAGGCGGCATTGCATTTGCCCGCCGGGCCGATATGCAGGGGCGCATGACCGATCCGGGGGTAAGGAAAATCGATGCCTATGCACTGGGCGCCCGCCCTTTGCGCTATTTCGATTTCTGCATGGCGGCCTTTGTCGCCATATTGCTGCTGTCCAACCTGATCGGCGCGGCCAAGCTGTCGACCGTGGGCGGCTTCACCTTCGGCGCGGGCATCCTTTTCTTTCCGCTGGGCTATGTTCTGGGCGACGTGCTGACCGAAGTCTATGGCTATGCGCGGGCGCGGCGCTGCGTCTGGGCGGGCTTCGGCGCGATGCTGTTCATGGCGCTGATGAGCTGGGTGGTGGTGAAGCTGCCCCCGGCGGAGGGCTGGCCCGACCAGAAAGCCTATGAGGCGGTGTTCGGCAGCACCTGGCGCATCGTCTTCGCCTCGGTCACGGCCTTTTGGGCGGGGGAGTTCGCCAACAGCTTCGTCCTCGCGAAGATGAAGTTGCTGACAGAGGGCAAGCACCTGTGGATGCGCACGATCGGGTCGACCGTCGTGGGGCAGGGGGTGGACAGCCTGCTTTTCTATCCGCTGGCTTTCTATGGCGACTGGACCAATGCTCAGGTGGTGACGGTGATGATCACCAACTGGCTGATGAAAGTGACCTGGGAAGCGGTGCTGACGCCTGTGACCTATGTGGTGGTCGGCAGCCTCAAGCGCGCCGAAGGGCTGGACGTGTTCGATGAGAGCACGAATTTCACCCCGTTCCGGGCGAGTCTTTAGCTTCACTCGCCGGGATAGCGCGCGCTCACGAAATATAGCCCGTCCGGCGGTGCATTCAGCCCCAGCGCCGCCCGATTCTTCGCATCCCGCGCAGCCTCCAGATTCCCGATCGACCAGCGCCCCATGCCGACCATGGCAAGGCATCCCACCATCGACCGCACCTGATGATGCAGGAAGGACCGTGCCTCCGCAAATATGGCGATCCGGTCACCTGAACGCTCCACGTCCAGCCGGTCCAGCGTCTTCACCGGACTTTCCGCCTGGCAATGGACCGAGCGGAAGGTGGTGAAGTCATGCCGCCCGACCAGAAGCTGCGCCGCTTCCTGCATCGCGGCGGCATCGAGCGGCTGGATCACCCGCCAGACCAGCCCATTTTCCCAGGTCAGCGGCGCGCGGCGGTTGGCGATGCGATAGACATAGGACCGGCCGATGCAGGAAAAGCGGGCATGCCAGTCATCGGGCACCACCTCGCAGGCCAGGATCGCGACGGGCGCGGGTCGAAGAAGCGCGTTCAGCGCCTCCATCAGACGAAAGGGCGTGAAGTCCTTCGCAATGTCCGCATGGGCGCGCATGGCAAGCCCGTGGACGCCCGCATCGGTGCGCCCGGCGGCATGGATCGCGACCCGCTCACCCGTGACGGCAAAGATCGCCTGCTCGATCGCCTGCTGGACGCTGGGGCCATGGGCCTGCCGTTGCCAGCCCATGAAGGGGCGGCCGTCAAATTCGACGGTGAAGGCGAATCGCGTCATCTTTTCAGGCGTCGACCCGGCTGCCCGCAGGCATGTCATAGCCGCGCAGCAATTCGCCCGCTAACATCGCGCCCTTGCCCGCGCGCTGGATCAGCGTCGGGCGGATCGCGCCATGGCCGCATCCGATCAGCAGGCTGTTGTCGAGCAGTTCCCCGGCCGCGCCTTCATTTTCCTCGACATGGGCGGCCAGGATGCGAAAGCGCTCGCCGCGATATTCGAAGAAGGCGCCGGGGACGGGATTGAAGGCGCGTACCTGCCGCTCGACCTGATGCGCGTCGCGGTTGAAATCGATGCGCGACTCCGCCTTGTCGATCTTGGACGCATAGGTGACGCCCTCTTCCGGCTGCGCGATGGGTGGATGGAGCGCGATATCGTCCAGCACCTCGACCATCAATTTTGCGCCCGCATCGGCCAGCTCCTCCGTCAGCGCGCCGGCGGTCTTGTCCTCGACCGGGGTGACATGTTTGGCGCGCATCGGGCCGGTGTCGAGCCCCGCCTCCATATCCATGATGGTGACGCCGGTGACATTGTCCCCTGCGAGGATGGCGCGCTGGATCGGGGCCGCGCCACGCCAGCGGGGGAGGAGGGAAGCGTGGATATTCATGCAGCCGAAGCGCGGCGCGTCGAGAATCGGGCGCGGCAGGATCAGGCCGTAAGCGGCGACCACCGCGACATCGGCTTTCAGCGCGGCGAAAGCGGCCTGCACATCGGCATCTTTCAGCGAAACCGGCGTGCGGACCTCAATGCCCATTTCCTCCGCCTTGGCGTGAACGGGGGAGGGGCGCAGCGCCTTGCCGCGCCCGGCTGGACGAGGCGGCTGGCTGTAGACGGCGACGATCGCATGCCCGGCCTTCGCCAGCGCGACCAGTGCCGGAACGGCGAAATCAGGGGTTCCCATATAGACGATACGCATGGTGGGCCTTTTATCGGGTTTCGGCACCGGCCCGCGCCCCCACCCGGCCACCCATATGATACTGCCGTTGGGTGGCCGGGTGGGGGGGCGGGCCGGTGCCGCATCTGAAATGCGCCGAAGGCGTATTTCCAAAGACGCCCTCTCAAACCCCTTGTGTCCACGACTTGCAAGCCCTTATTCCGGTTCCATGGCTTCTCCTGAAATCGAAGCGCTGACGCAGGCGCTGTCCCGCCTGCCCGGCCTTGGCCCGCGGTCCGCGCGGCGCGCTGTCCTGCACCTGCTCAAGAAGCGCGAATCCGCGCTGGAGCCGCTTTTGCGCGCCCTTGACGCAGTGAACGACCGGCTGGTGACGTGCAGCCTATGCGGCAATGTCGACACGGTCGATCCCTGCGGCATCTGCACCGATCCGCGCCGTGATGCGCGGGCGCTCTGCGTCGTGGAGGATGTGGCGGACCTCTGGGCGCTGGACAAATCGCGGCTGTTTCCGGGACGTTTCCATGTGCTGGGCGGGCGGCTCTCTGCGCTGGAGGGCGTGCGGCCGGAGGATTTGAGCATCGATGCGCTGGTGGCGCGGGTCGAGGCGGGCGGTATCGACGAGGTGGTGCTGGCGATGAACGCCACGCTGGAAGGGCAGACCACCGCCCATTATCTGGCCGAGCGGCTGGAGCGGTTCCCGGTGCGGCTGACTCAATTGGCGCATGGCGTGCCGGTCGGCGGGGAGCTGGATTATCTGGACGAAGGCACTTTGGCGCAGGCGCTTCGGGCGCGGCGGCCGATCGCTTGAATTTTTCCCGCCGCCGGATTATTTTAGGGCGATGGCCATTATTCCAATCCTAGAGGCGCCCGATCCGCGCCTGCGTACCATCTCGTCTCCGGTGGAGGCGATCGATGACGATTTGCAGCGTCTGATCGACGATATGCTGGAAACCATGTATGACGCGCCGGGCATCGGCCTGGCCGCGATCCAGGTGGGCGTGCCCAAGCGGGTGCTGGTGATCGACCTGCAGGAACCGGAGTCTGACGAGGAAGACGCGCCGTCGGTCAAGAAGCCGATGGTGTTCATCAATCCGGAGATTCTGGAAGGCTCGGAAGACCTGTCAGTCTATAATGAAGGCTGCCTGTCGGTCCCCGACCAGTTTGCGGAAGTGGAACGGCCTGCAAGCATCCGGGCGAGCTGGATGGACCGCGATGGACGGATCCATGAGGAGCGGCTGGAAGGTCTGCTTGCCACCTGCCTCCAGCATGAGATGGATCATTTGCAGGGCGTGCTGTTCATCGACCATCTCTCCCGGTTGAAGCGGGATATGCTGATGAAGAAGCTGACCAAGGCGCGCAAGGCGGCCTGAGCGGTTCGGCTTGTGGGGTAGGGGAGGCCGGTTTTGGCCAATAGGGGACGTTGATAATATCGTCATCCCAGCGAAAGCTGGGATCGCGTTAGGTTAGGTCGTACGCTATCGCCTAAGTCCCAGCTTTTAAGTTCCCAGCTTTCGCTGGGATGACGGCAATGGTGTCGGCTTCCCACCCTACTCTACCATTCCCGAATTCGCCTCTTTCGCTTCAATCCTGCTTCAATATATGCATTGCCAGCACCGTCATGGCCTCGCTGGCGGTGGCGATGACCTTGTCGGCCTCGGGCGCCCAGAAGGGGCTATGGAGCGAAGGGAGGCTGATCTCGCCCGCCGCGGCCTTGGCCATCTGGTCCGCCGGAACGCCGCCGACCCAGAAGATGAAGCTTTCGATGCTCTTGTCAGCCCGATAATAGCGGCCGAAATCCTCGCCCGCCATGGACGGCTTGGTCTCGTTGACCGTGTCTGCGGGGAAATGCGCCTTCAGCACATCCGCCATCCGGTTGGCGAAGGCGGGCGGGTTGTAGGTGGATGGGGTGAATTCGTCCTTCACGGAAATCACCGGCATTTTGTCGTCGGGAACGCCCGCCGCAATGGCTTCGCCCCTGGCGATGCGCTCTATGCCCCGGATCAGCTTTTCCCGCGTCTCGTCCGAATAGCTGCGCACCGTCAGCAGCAGCTTCGCATCATCGGGAATCACATTATGCTTGGCGCCGCCCATGAAGCTGCCGACCGTGACCACGGCGGGGTCGAACGGGTCTTGTTCCCGGCTGACCAGTGTTTGCAGCGCGGTCACGATACGCGCGCCCAGCACGATCGGGTCGCGTGTGGTCTGCGGGTAGGCGCCATGGCCGCCCGTGCCCCGCACCAGCAAGTCGACGCTGTCGACATTGGCGAGCGCGAAGCCGGGCGTATAACCGATCTTGCCCGCCTCCAGATTAGCGGCGTCGTGGAAGGCGATGGCGTGGGTCGGCCTCGGGAAGCGGGTGTAGAGTCCGTCCTCCAGCATCAGCCGGGCGCCGCGTCCCACTTCCTCGGCGGGTTGGAGGATCATCACCAGCGTGCCCTTCCACTCCTCCTTCATCGAGGACAGGAGCCGGGCCGTTTCGATGAAGGCGGTCATATGCGTGTCATGACCGCAGGCGTGCATGACGCCGGTCTCGGCACCTTCGGCCGTCTTGGCCTTGACCTTGGACGCGAATTCCAGGCCCGTCTGCTCGGTGACGGGCAGGGCGTCCATGTCGGCGCGGATCAGCAGCACCGGGCCGGACCCGTTCTTCATCACGGCGACGACGCCGGTGCCGCCGACCTTCTCGGTAACGGCGAACTTCATCGCCTTGAGGCGGCGGGCAAGCTTGGCGGCGGTGGAGAACTCCTGCTCCGACAGTTCGGGATTGGCGTGCAGGTCGCGATACAGCGTCATCAGGCCGTCCATGTCCTTCGCGATGGTCGTCGCGATGGCACTGGGCGGTGGGGCGGCCATTGCGGGCGTCACCGCATCGGTCTGCGCATGGGCAACAGAAGAAAGGCTGGCGGCGGCCATGATGGCCGTCAACGCTTGACGCATCGATTGGTCTCCCTGGAAGGCTGCGGCAGCATAGGAGGAATTTGTCGGGGTTTTAAGAGGGGGTGGAATTTCCCCAATTGGCCGCTGCTCCCAGCCGCTTGTTTATTGCGCGGTCCAGCCGCCGTCGATGCTCATATTGGCCCCGGTGATGTTGGCCGCGACATCGCTGCACAGATAAAGCGCCATGGCGGCGACCTGTTCGACCGTGACGAACTGCTTGGTCGGCTGTCCCGCCAGCAGCACATCGTTCATCACCTGCTCGCGCGTCATCCCTCGCGCCTTCATCGTGTCGGGAATCTGGTTTTCCACCAGCGGCGTCCAGACATAGCCCGGCGAAATGCAATTGGCCGTGATGCCGAAGGTCGCCAGTTCCAGCGCCAGCGTCTTGGTAAGGCCCGCCAGCCCATGCTTCGCCGTCACATAAGCGCTCTTGAAGGGCGAGGCGGTCAGCGAATGCGCCGACGCCGTCTGGATGATCCGCCCCCATTTCTTCGACTTCATATAGGGAATGGCGAGACGCGAAGTGTGGAACGCGCTGTTGAGATTGAGCGCGATGATGAGGTTCCATTTGTCGACCGGGAAATCCTCGACCGGCGCGACATGCTGCATCCCGGCATTGTTGATCAGGATGTCGACGCCGCCAAAGGCACCCGCTGCCTCCTTCATCATCGCTTCGATCTGGTCGGTCTTGGTTAGGTCATGGCCGCTATAGAGCGCCCTGGCCCCGCTCAGCGCCTCCAGCTCGACCCGTTCCTTCTCGATCGCGTCTGCATCCCCGAAGCCGTTGATGACCACATTGGCGCCTTCCCCGGCCAGCGCCTTGGCATAGGCAAGGCCGATGCCGGAGGTCGATCCGGTGATGAGGGCGGTCTTTCCGGCGAAGGATTTGCTCATGCCTGCTTCTCCTTGAGATGGTCGGGGGCGTCGAGGTCGAAGGTGGAGCTTTTCCCGTTGACGATGTTGCGGGCGATAAGGTCGCCCTTGTGCATCACTTCCTCCACCGCGTCGCGGCCCTGAGACCAGTGATCGAGCATGGTGGAGCGGGAAAATTCGAAATCGCGCGCGCCGCTTTCCCAGGCGCGGCTGCGATAGATGAGGTGGACGATATTGACCGAACCCACGTCCAGCAACTGGCGCAGCCGCTGGGCGTCGGCATCCTCCTGCAATTCGGGCGGCAGCTTGTCGAGCAGGGCGCGGATGGCCTTATGCTCCTTGCGCAGCCGCAGATACTGGTCCGTCACTTGCCGGGTGCGGCTGGAAAACTGGATATCCTTGGCGCGGGAATAAACGTCCGTCATCTGCCGGGGGAACGGCCCTTCGGCGGGGAACAGGTCGACCTGGAACACCAGCATGTCGTCGGTCTGATGATCCAGCACATGGGCGAGCGGGGTGTTGGACACGATGCCCCCGTCCCAATACCAGCGCCCGTCGATCTCGATCGGCGGCAGGCCTGGGGGCAGGGCGCCCGACGCCATGATATGGCGCGCGTCGATCCGGGTGTTGCCGCCGTGACCGCGCGTGTCCCAATAGGCGAAATTGCCGCTTTCCACGTCGACCGCGCCCACCGACAGCCGTACCGGCCCGTCATTCAGCAGATCCCAGTCGACGCAGGCGTCCAGCGTGTCCTTCAGTGGCGCGCTGTCATAGAAGCTGATCGCGCCCGGCGTGCCTTCGGGCATCAGCGGCGCGGGCCACAGGCGGGGGCGGAACATGCCCGGCACGCCGAAAGTGGCGACGGTCCCGGCCGCCATCAGATGGGCGGCTTCGCGGATATGATCGATTTCCGGCAGGACAATGTTGGGCATGCCGCCCGAAACGGTGAGCCAGAATTTCTTCAGGCGGCCGAGCCGTTTGTGCGGGGGATTGCCCGCGATGATGGCGGCGTTGACCGCGCCGATCGAAATTCCCGCCACCCAGCTTATGTCGACCCCCAACTCGTCGAGTCGCTGATAGACCCCTGCCTGAAAGGAGCCGAGCGCGCCGCCGCCCTGCAACAACAGGGCGACCTCGCGGGGAAGGGGCAGCGGCGTATTGGCGCGGTGGCGCGGCTGGGGTTCGATATCGGCCATGTCGCAGCGCAATATAGAATTCTGCCGCATCATTCCAACTGAATGTCTCGTTACAATCTGTTCATCGGGCCGCTCATGCGCAGCAACCCGTGGCGCAACGGGACGTTTCCACAGGCGGCCGAATGGATTAGGCAGGGTTAGGAAAGAGAGGGACGAGATGCGGCTGGACGATGAACCGGAAAGCACCAATTTCGAAGTCCAGGACGGCCGTGGCGGCGGCATGGGCGGCGGGCTTGGCGGTGGCCTTGGGTTGCTGCTGCCGCTGATCGGCAGTCGCTTCGGCTGCGGCGGGATCGTCGTGGTGCTGATCGTCCTGGCGGTGATGGGCGTCAATCCCCTCAGCCTGATGAGCGGCGGCGGTCAGATGCCGCAGAGCGGAGAGGTGAGTCGCGACGCGTCCAAGCTGAACGATATCCAGCATTGGTCATTGAAGGTGCTGGGATCGACGGAACGGGTCTGGCAGCAGGCCTTCCAACAGGCGGGCCAGCAATATCAGCCGACGGTGCTGTCCTTCTATTCACAGAGTGGATCATCGGGTTGCGGCGCGGCGCAGAGCGCCATGGGCCCTTTCTACTGCCCGAACGACAAGAAGGTCTATCTGGACACGGACTTCTTCACCGAACTGCGCCAGCGCTTCGGCGCGCCCGGCGATTTCGCCCAGGCCTATGTGATCGCGCATGAGGTCGGCCATCATGTGCAGGATCTGGAGGGCACTCTGGGCCAGGTGAACCAGCAGCAGCGCGCCGTCAGCGAAGAAGAGGGCAATGCCTTGCAGGTGCGGGTGGAATTGCAGGCGGATTGCTATGCGGGCGTCTGGGCCAAGCGCACGGGGCTGATGGAAGCGGGCGATCTGGAGGAAGGGATGAAGGCCGCGCAGGCGATCGGTGACGATACGCTGCAAAAGGCGGCTGGAAGGCGTCCGGTGCCGGAGAGCTTCACCCATGGCACCAGCGAGCAGCGGATGAACTGGCTGCGCAAGGGACTGGACAGCGGCGATCCCGCCCAGTGCGATACGTTCAAGGGGGCGTGACGCCCCTTATCGGGGTACTTCGTCCGGCGGCGGCGGAGCGTTCTCGACCGGAGGCTGCGATACAGCAGGAGCATCGGGCAGGCCCGCGCCCGGCGTCAGAAAAGGTTTTCCGGCCTCGGGCATGGGCTGACCGAAAGAGGCAATCCCGTCGGAGCTGTCACTGACCGGAAGTGGAGGCGGAGCGGGTTGGACCGTGGGCGCCGCAATGGATGCCGGAATTGCAGGCGCCATCGTCTCTTTCGTCTGAGGCACGAAACTCTGTACCGTCAGCACCACTATCGGTGCAGCGATCAAGGTCACGGCGGCAAAGGCCTTGTAGATCATATGGCACGTCCGTTGATGATCGCGCCATCATAGGTGCGGAGCGTAAACAAAATGCTGCTGCTCTGGGCGGGAAGCCGACATCATTTCCGTCATCCCAGCGACCCGAAGGGCGGCATAGTCAACGCCGGGATCTCAGGCGATAGCGCACGGCCTGACCTCACGAAATCCCAGCTTTTGCGGGGATGACGACATTCTCAACATCCACTTTTGACCAAAACCAGCCAAATCCCCCAACAAACCTAATGCCGGTCGAGTTTCGCCAGCAGATCCAGCATATCGTCCGGCATCGACTCGCGTCCGGCACGGAAGGTGGAACGCAGCGCATTGCCGATGCCCTCATAGGGCTGCGGCACGCCGATATTCAGGACGCGGCGCATCGCGCCATCCTGTATCTTGGCCGACCGGCTGAGGGGTTTACGCTGCATTTCCATGTTCAAATAACTGTCCAGGCACATAAAAGTTTCTGGCATTCGTCGCAAACGCACGCGATATCGGCTCCATTATGGGAGAGACTTGGGTGACGGACGGTAAGGCGGCTGCGGCCAGGATGCGGGCGCATTCGCCTTTTCTGGCGCGGCAGTTGGATCGCTTCCCGGATGTCGCCGGGCTTTTGGAAAGCGGAGATTTCGAGGGCGCCTGGGCCGCCGCGCAGAAGGTTGCCGCCCCGGACGACGGCATTGCGCGCTCCTTGAGGCGCAGGCGTGGCGCGGTGGCGCTGGTCACGGCGGCGGCTGATCTGGCGGGAGCCTGGGGATTGGACCGGGTCACCCGCACCCTGTCCGACTTTGCCGACCAGGCGCTGGAGGAAGCGCTGGCCGCCGCCATGGCGGAGCGTTATCCCGATGCGGAAAACCGGGGGTTCGTCGTTCTGGCGCTCGGCAAACATGGTAGCCGGGAACTGAATTATTCCTCCGATATCGACCCGATCCTGCTCTACGATCCCAAGACCCTGCCGCATGGCGAGCGGGAGGATCCGGCGGATGCGGCGGTCAGGATCGGACGGCGGGTCAGCGAATTGCTGAACGCCCGCGACGGCGACGGCTATGTGTTCCGCGTCGACCTGCGGCTCCGGCCTTCCCCGGAAGCGACCCCGATCGCGCTGCCGGTGGAGGCGGCGATCGGCTATTATGAATCGACCGCGCTCGGATGGGAGCAGGCAGCCTTCATCCGGGCGCGTCCGGCGGCGGGCGATCTGGCGCTGGGCGATTATTTCATGCAGGCGATCCGCCCTTTCGTCTGGCGCCGGAGCCTGGATTTCGGAGCGATCGATGCGATCACCGACATTTCCCGCCGCATCCGCGACCATTATTCGCAGGGGCAGGCCTTTGGGCCGGGCTATGACCTCAAGCGCGGGCGCGGCGGTATAAGAGAGGTCGAGTTTTTCGCGCAGGTGCATCAGTTGATCCATGGCGGGCGCGATCCCTCGCTGCGGTCCGGCAATACGCGGGAGGCCTTGCGGGCGTTGGCGGCGGCGGGGGTGTTCGAGCCGGAGGTCGCTGCGAAGCTGGACGATGCCTATGTGCTGTTCCGCACCGTCGAGCATCGCCTGCAGATGGTCGAAGACCGCCAGACCCACGAACTGCCCAAGACGGCGGAGGCGATGGACAATGTCGCGCGGCTGCATGGGGTGGCGGATGGCGCGGCGCTGCTCGACCTGCTCCGCCCGCATGTGCAGTGGGTGGGGAGCAATTATGACCGGCTGACCCCGGCGGCGGCCGAGGAATCCCTGTACCATGATGAGGATCGGTTGAAGGCGCAGCTTGCCGAACTGGGCTTTGCCGATCCGGAAACGCCGCTCGCGCGCATCACCCGTTGGCGTTCCGGCACGATCCGGGCCTTGCGCAGCGGGGCATCGCGGGAAGCGCTGGAGGAGTTACTGCCCGGCCTGATGCGCACGCTGGCGGCGGCGCCCGATCCGGCGCGGGCGCTCAATCGGCTGGACGACCTGATCGGACGCCTGCCAAGCGCGATCAACTTCTTCAAGCTGCTGGCGGCCCGGCCCGGCCTTGCGGAACTATTGGTGGAACTTTTGAGCCACGCGCCCACCCTGGCCGATGCCTTGGGACGGCGGGCGGAATTGCTCGATGGCCTCATCGATACCTCCGCCTTCGATCCGCCGCCCTCTGTGGAAGTGCTGGCTGAACAATTTGCGAGGCTGGAGGAGGGCGAGGATTATCAGGCCTTGCTCGACCGGGTGCGGCAGCGGGTCAACGACCGACGCTTTGCCCTGGGCGCGCAGATCATCCGGGGCGGCGATCCGCTGGAGGCGGGGCGGGGCTATTCGCGGGTGGCGGAGGCGGCCATCGAGGCCTTGAGCGCCGCCACCGTTGCCGAGTTCGAACGCGCCCATGGGAAAGTGCCCGGCGGGGAGATGGTGATATTGGCGCTGGGCAGGCTAGGGGGCGGGGTATTGACCCATGCCTCCGACCTTGATCTGGTCTATTTGTTCACGGGCAGTTTCGAGACGGAGTCCGATGGGCCGAAGCCCTTGGGCGCGACGCAATATTTCAATCGCCTGGGGCAGCGGATCACCAATGCGCTGTCCGTCTCGACAGCCGCCGGGCCGCTTTATGAGGTCGATACGCGCCTCCGGCCCTCCGGCGCGCAGGGCTTGCTGGCGGTCAGCCTCGACAGTTTCGCCCGCTACCAGCGGGAGGAGGCCTGGACCTGGGAGCATCTGGCGCTCACCCGCGCCCGGCCGCTATTTGGTTCCGACGCGGCGCGGGCGGCGCTCAATGCGATTCTGACCGAAACGCTGGAGCGGCCCCGGGATTTCGACGAACTGGCGCGCCATGCGGTGAAGATGCGCGGCGACATCGCCAAGCATAAGCCGCCGGCCAGCGACCTCGACGTGAAGCTGGTGCCGGGCGGCCTTGTCGACCTGGAATTCCTGATCCATGTCATGCAGTTCCGCCATAATATGGCCTTCGACCCCGATCTGCGCGAGGCATTGGAGCAGTTGGTCGCGGCAGGCCATCTGCCGGATGATCTGATCGCCGCGCATGACCTCATCACGCGCTTTCTCGTGGTCTCCCGCCTCGTTTCGCCCAAATCGACCGAGCCGCCCGAAGCCACCCGTCCGCTGGTGGCGCGCGCCTGCGGCGTCGAAAGCTGGGAAGCGCTGCTTGAAAGCTACGCGCAGGCCCGGCAAAGGGTCGGGGACGCATGGACGGCGCTCGCCGCGTCCTATCAGGAGGAATGACTATGCTGGACGTGGGTGATGCTGTCCCGGAAGTGGTGCTGAAGGATGCCGAGGGCGCCGACTTCACCCTGTCGCGCTATCGGGGCAAGCCGCTGGTCGTCTATTTCTACCCCAAGGCGGATACGCCCGGCTGCACCAGTGAGGCGAAGGATTTCACCGCGCTGTCCGCCGATTTCGCGGCATTGGGCGTGCCGGTGGTCGGCCTGTCCAAGGACAAGCCCGCCAAGCTCAAGAAATTTGCCGATAAATATGGCCTGACCGTCACGCTCGCCTCGGACGAGCCGGGCGAGATGTGCGAAGCCTTCGGCGCCTGGGTCGAAAAATCGCTCTATGGCCGCAAATATATGGGCATAGAGCGGGCGACCTTTCTGGTGGGCGCGGATGGGAATATCCTGCGCGTCTGGCCGAAAGTGAAGGTCAAGGGCCATGCTGCCGAGGTGCTGGAAGCGGCAAAAGCGCTTTGACCCTGCCCGCTTCCATTGAGGGCGTGGGCGCGGCCTGCGCGCATGTGCTGTTGACGCCCGATCCCGTGTCGAAGCTGATGACGGCGCGGGCGGTAGCGCGGAACTGGCGGCTGGGGCGGCTGGCGCACCGCTTTGACGTCGCGATGCCGGACCGGCCCGCCCGGCCGGAAAAGCCCGAACTCCTGCCGCCCAATCAAATGCCCAAGCGTGGCAAGATCGGCTCCGAACGGGCGCGGATCGCGATGCTCCACGCGCTCGCTCATATCGAATTCGTCGCAATTGACCTCGCTTTCGACCTGATCGGACGCTTCGGGGCGGAGTTTCCGCCGGAATTTACTGAGGAGTGGATGCGGGTCGGCGCCGATGAAGCGATGCATTTCGCGCTGCTGGACCGGCGGCTGCGGCAGCTTGGCAGTTCTTACGGCGCACTGCCCGCACATGACGGCCTTTGGCAGGCGGCCAGCGAGACGGCGCATGATGCGCTCGCGCGCCTCGCGATCGTGCCGATGGTGCTTGAAGCGCGTGCCCTCGACATCACGCCCGCCACCATAGAGCGGTTTGAGGGGGCGGGGGACGAAGTCTCCGCACGCATGTTGCGCCGGATCATGACAGATGAGATTCGGCACGTCGCGGCCGGGACGACATGGTTCGGCCACGCGACGAAGCGATTGGGCGTGAACCCCGCAAATCATTACCAAATCCTTGTGAAACGCCACTTTCGTGGTGCGTTGAAGCCTCCGTTCAACGACTCGGCGCGCCGACAAGCCGGTTTAACGCGGGAATTTTACACTCCGCTTGCACTATGAGTCGGGACATGTCCTCTTGATGACAGCGGGGGCGGCATCAGCCGCATTTTGGTTAACGTGGGGAGAACCGAGAGGCAAAAGCCTCCGGTCATATAGTCGGGGTCGGCATGTTGGTTCTTCATTCTGATAATGCGCGCGCTGCGCGATGGTTCCGTTCTGTCCTTAAAATTGCTGGCGCAGCCGGCATGGCGGGAGCGCTTTGCGCCGCAGTGCCTGCCCAGGCCAAGGCGGACGAAGACGATCCCTATGGGGACGCGTCGGAAATCAACACCAGCGCGCTCGGTCCGGCCGATGTCGGCTTTTCCAATCTCTTCTCCAGCCTTCAGCGGCTCGATGGCCAGGCCAAGTCGGCCAACTACATCCCTTCGGGGCGTCCGGTCGAGAAACTCTCCCTGACCTCCAACTTCGGCGTCCGCTCCGACCCCTTCAACGGCGGCGCCCGGATGCATAAGGGCATCGATATTCCGGGTCCGCTCGGCACCAAGATCTACGCGACCGCCGACGGCATCGTCAGCCGCGCCGGCTGGGCCAGCGGTTATGGCAATCTGGTCCAGATTTCGCATGGCGGCGGCATGGAAACGCGCTACGGCCATATGTCGAAGCTGCTGGTATCGCCCAACGCCTATGTCCATCGCGGCCAGTTGATCGGCCTGATGGGCTCGACGGGCCGCTCGACCGGCAGCCACCTGCATTATGAAGTGCGCGTGGACGGTCAGGCGATCAATCCGATCCCCTTCGTCGCCGGACCGGACTATCTGGTGGCGATGAACACCAAGCCGCCTATCGCCATGGGTGGCCCGACCAAGGCCCAGGAAAAGGCCGCCGAATAATCGGACATTCCGTCTCCCTTTTCAAAGGCCCGGTCCGCGAAAGCTTGCCGGGCCTTTTGCTTGATCCTATCTAAGCGGCATGACCGATATCGATCTGACTCCTTCTGCCGCGGCCCGCGTTGCCGCTATTGCCGCCAAGCAAGGCAAGCCCGCCATCTTGCGCCTGGCTGTGGAGGGGGGCGGTTGTTCGGGTTTTCAATATCGTTTTGGGTTGGCCGATATGGTGGAGGCCGATGACGTCACGGTCGAGCGGGATGGCGTGACGCTGGTGGTCGACGATGTCAGCATCGACCTGGTGCGGGGCTCGGCGGTCGATTTCGTCTCCGATCTGGGCGGGAAGGCGTTTAAGGTGACGAACCCCAATGCCACTGCCGGTTGCGGTTGCGGCACCAGCTTTTCGGTTTAATCGCCGCACTGCCCTTGCCGGAGGGCACTCATCCTCTTTAGGGATGCGCGCAAGGAGATTTCGTCCATGCGCATCGCCACTTTCAACATCAACGGGATCAAGGCGCGCCTGCCGCGTCTGCTGGAATGGCTGGACGAAACCCGCCCCGACATTGCCTGCCTTCAGGAAATCAAGACCTCCGACGACACCTTCCCGGTCAAGGACATCGAAGATATCGGCTATGGCGCGATCTGGCATGGGCAAAAGGGGTTCAACGGCGTCGCCATATTGGCTCGCGGCGAAACCCCGGTGGAAGTGCGGCGGGGTCTGGAAGGCGAGCCGGAGGATGAGCATAGCCGCTATCTCGAGGCCGATGTGAAGGGGCTGCGCGTCGCCAGCATCTACCTGCCCAACGGCAATCCGCAGCCGGGACCGAAATTCGATTACAAGCTGCGCTGGATGAAGCGGCTGCGGACCCGTGCGGCGGAAATCTGGGCGGAAGAAGTGCCGGCGATCCTCGCGGGCGATTACAATGTCATCCCGCGTGACAAGGACGTCTATTCGGTAAAGGCCATGGCGGACGATGCGCTGATGCAGCCGGAAAGCCGTGCCGCCTATCGCCGCTTGCTGGGCGATGGCTGGACGGACGCCATAGCATCGCGGCATCCGGCGGGCGGGCTATGGACCTATTGGGACTATCAGATGAACGCCTGGCCGCGCGATGCTGGGTTCCGGATCGATCATCTGCTGCTCAGTCCCGCCGCCGCCGACCGGCTGATCGACGCCCAGGTCGACAAGGACTTCCGTGGGCGGGAGAAGGCCAGCGATCATGCCCCAACCTGGGTGGAACTGACCGAGTAGGTTTCGGCATCGTCATCCCAGCGCCCCGAAGGGCGGCATAGCCAACGCATCCCTAAACCCGCGCCTTCTCTGCCACCTGGATACCAGGCAATGCCCCAGGATCGACCATATCCAGTCCGATCCACGCGCCGTTCCGTTTAAAATAGGCGATATGGTGCCCCCGTTGGAAGCTGGCGCCATCCCACACCACCACCTGCAATTCGATCTCGTCATGGCGGTGGACATGCAGCCAGTTGAAGCTCTGCGGCTCGGCATTGCGCAGCCGGGTGGAGGTCGCCGTCCCCGCCTGGATCACCAGCGCCGCTCCGGCATGGGCCACCATCTTTTGCGCCGCCTCCGCATAGGTGCGATGGAAATGCCCCGCCAGCGCGATGTGGATTCCCGCCTCGGCCGCCGCCCGCACCGCGTCTTCATGGCGCCCGACGGCTTCGCTCAACTCCCCGCCCTTGCCGATCGGCATGGCGAACAGCGGATGATGGGTGACGAGGATACGCGTCTTCTCCGCCGTCACGCGCGCGAAACGGTCCCTCAGCAGCCGCATCTGGTCATGATTGATCCGCCCGTCCTTGATGGTCAGCGACCGTGCGGTGTTGAGGCCCAGAATCGCGATCTCGTCATCTTCGTAAAAGGGGCAAAGATCATTGCTGATATACCGCTTGTAGCGACGCAGCGGCGCCCCGAAGCGGCGGGCAAGATTGTAAAGCGGCACGTCATGATTGCCCGGAATGACCAGCAATTTCATGCCCGCCGCGCGCAGCCGATTGATCCAGGCGCTGGCGTGCCGGAACTGGTCGCGTTTGGCGCGCTGAGTGAAATCGCCGCTGATGACGACCAGGCCGGGCTGATGCTGTTGCAGCCAGGCTTCGGTCGCGGCAACGATCTTGGGATCATGCGCGCCGAAATGGATGTCGGACAGGTGAGCGATGCGGGCCATGAGTCATGAACGAGCGCGGGCCGATATTGGTTTCGGACCCTGCCGCGCATTGGGGCGTTGTTGAGGCATGGAAATGAAATCCTTGCCGCAAGAGGCGGTGCTGATCGTCAATGTGCATTCCCGCCGAGGGGAAGCGCTGTTCAAGGACGCCAAAACCTTGCTGGAGCAGGCGGGCCTGCGCCTGATCGCCGCGCATGCGGTGAAGGAGCCGGACCGCTTGCAGGAGACCGTGGGGCAAGCGGTGGCGAAGGGCGCGCCGATGGTGATCGTCGGCGGCGGCGATGGGTCACTGTCCGGAACGGTGGATGAACTGGTGGGCAAGGATTGCGTCTTCGGCGTCCTGCCGCTCGGCACGGCGAACAGCTTTGCGCGGACGCTCGGCATTCCGCTCGATCTGAAGGGAGCGGTGGCGGCCATTGCCGGCGGTCGGCGGCGGCGGATCGACCTTGGCATGATCGATCAGGATTATTTCGTGAATGCGGCGTCGCTGGGGCTGTCACCGAAGATCGGGGAAACGGTGCCGCACAGGTTGAAGCGCTATCTGGGGCGGATCGGCTATCTGCTCTGGGCGGTCAAATGCTCCATAGGCTTTCGCGCCTTTCGGCTCGCGCTGGACGATGGGACCAATCAGCGCAGGATGTGGTCGACGGAGGTGCGCATCCTGAACGGCCCCTATCATGGCGGGGTAGAACTGTCCGATCAGGCCGATGTGGACACGGGCGAGATCGTGATCCAGGCGGTGGTGGGACGCAGTCATGCGCGGCTCGCCTGGGACTGGTATGCCAAATTCTTCAAGCTGCGCGACAGGGATGCGCATACGGAGGAATTTCGCGGAAAATCCTTCCGGGTGGAGACGGTGCCGCCACAGCGCATTTCCATCGATGGAGAAGTGCTGGCGAAGACGCCCGTGACGGTGAAGATCGCGGCGGGAGCGGTGGATGTAGCCGTGCCCCAGGCACGGTCATCCCCCTCCCGCGGACAGGGCTGAGACGCGCCTTACAAATCCTTCTCGTAGACTTGATAGACCTTGTTCACCTTGCTTTCGATCGCATCGGCAATGGCGTTCATGCCCTGATTGTCGTCCAGCACCCAGCCGATCTCGCCACGGGTCGCGCCATAATGCGCAGTCGCGTTGCGGCGGATATATTCGATCATCATGAAGGCGAGCTGGCTCGCCATGCGGGACGATTGCAGCCGCTGCACCACGCCCATCAGCGGCACGCGCATGGTCCGCACCTGCGGCTTCCGGAGCCACCAGAGCAGCTTCGCCCAACCGAAGGGAAAGAGCGATCCGTTGAGTGGCGCTATCGCCTCATTGAGATCGGGCAGCGTCATCATGAAGGCCACCGGCTCCCCTTCCAGCTCCGCGATCATGATGAGGTCGTTGAACACGATCGGCTTCAACTGCTTGCCGAAATGCGCCACCTCTTCATCGGTGATCGGCACGAAGCCCCAATTATTGCCCCAGGCGTCGTTCAATATGGCAAGGATGATCGCCGCCTCGCTGTCGAATTTCGATTTGTCGACCTTGCGGATGCGGATGCGTTCATTCTTCTCGCCCGACTGGACGATGCGCTGGATCAGCGGCGGGAACGGCCGGGTGATGTCCAGCTCATAGGTTTTGAGCTGCTTGATCGGCCTGTAGCCCGCGCCCTCGACCATCGCCTGATATTCCGGCTTGGCATGGCCCATCATCACCGTGGGCTTATGGTCGAAACCTTCGATCAGCAGGCCCGGCTCCTCCCAGATCGACAGCGAGATCGGCCCAAGCGAACGGGTCATCCCCTTGGCCCGCAGCCAGCCCTCCGCCGTCGCGATCAGCGCCGCGCCGACTTCCGCATCTTCCGCCTCGAACAGGCCGAAATTACCGGTGCCCGGCCCCATGCCTTGCTCGGACGGCTGGGCAAGCGCCAGACGATCAAGATGCGCCGACACGCGCCCGACCACTTTGCCACCCCGGCGGGCGAGGAAATATTGTGCCTCCGCATGGCTGAAAAAGGGGTTCTTGCCCGGCGTTATCAGGCTGTAAACCTCATCCTTCAACGGCGGAACCCAATTGGGATCATGGGCATAGATTCGCCAGGGCAGGTCGACAAAAGCCTTGCGGTCGGCCTTGGACATGACAGGAGTAATCACCAGTTCTTGATTGGCCACGGCGGAGCTTTCGCTGGAGAGATTTGGGTTAGTCCCAGAGCAGTTCGTCGCTTGTTTGGAGAATGTCAATCGGGACATGATCGGATGGCCCAACAGGACGAAATCGTCATGTTGTTGCCCCAATTGCAGCGCATTTACCCCTTAGGAACCAGGGCATGACTGTGCACGACCCCCTTATTGCAGCCGCGTCGCGGACGAAAAGCACGATCCCCGACGATGCGGCGATGCTGCGCGCCGCGGCCGACCTGACGCGCGAGCTGTCGACGGCCAGGCGTTCCATTTACTGGCCCGACATGCTGGCATCGGCCCTCTTTGGATATGCCGCGTTGGCAGGAGCGATCCTGACCGGTGATGCCGCGCTGGCGGTGGCGTTCGGGCTGGTGGCGATGCTGGCGCTTTATCGCGCGGCAAGCTTCATCCATGAACTGACCCATATCCGCAAGGGCGCCCTGCCGGGCTTTCGCTTCGGCTGGAACCTGATCGTCGGCATTCCGCTGATGATCCCCTCCTTCCTATATGAAGACGTGCACACACAGCATCATGCGCGCACCCGTTACGGTACGGCGAACGATCCGGAATATCTGCCGCTGGCGTTGATGAAGCCCTGGTCGCTGCCGCTGTTCATCCTGGTGGCGGCGCTGGCGCCGGTCGGCCTGATCCTGCGTTTCGGCGTGCTGACGCCGCTCAGCCTGATCATCCCGCCGCTGCGCCGCAAGGTGGTGGCGGAATTTTCCGCTCTCTCGATCAATCCCGCCTATCGCCGCCGCGCGCCGGAGGGGGAGTTCGCCCGCCAATGGGCCTGGCAGGAAGCGGGCGCGTCCCTCTTCGCGCTGGCGCTGATCGGCAGCGTCTTCGCCTTCGGCTGGAAGCCGCTGCTCATCTATATGGCGGTGCATTCAGCCATGACCGTCATCAACCAGCTCCGCACGCTGGTCGCGCATCTCTGGGAAAATGAGGGCGAGGCTATGACCGTGACCGCGCAATATCTGGACTCGGTCAATGTTCCGCCGCCGTCGCCCTTCGCCGCGATCTGGGCGCCGGTGGGGTTGCGCTATCATGCATTGCACCATCTGTTGCCGAGCGTACCCTATCACGCGCTGGGCGAAGCGCATAAGCGGCTGGTGGCGACGCTGGCGAGCGATTCTCCCTATCACAAGGGCAATTACCCCGGCATGTGGCCGCTGGTCGGCAAGATTGCCCGCTCGACGATGGTGCGCCGCTAGACGTTCAGCGTTTCCGTGCTCCTGCCTTGGCGGGAGCACGTCACCGGATTTTCATTCTTCCGTCCGGAACAGCACCGTCTCACCCACCAGCAGGAACAGCAGGAACGGCGCCCAGGCCGCCAAAAAGGGCGGGTAAGCCCCCAAATTCCCCATGGCGAGCGAGAAATTGTCCGCCACGAAATAGGCGAAGCCCAGCGCCATCCCCATCACGGCGCGCACGAACAATTGCCCCGAACGTGCCAGTCCGAACGCTGCCACGGACCCCAATATCGGCATCAGCAGCGCGGACAAAGGCCCCGACAGCTTGTGCCACAGGCTTCCCTCCAGCTCCGCCGTAGGGCGTCCCGCGTCATGCAGGTCGCTGATCGCCGCCTGCAACTGGCTGAAGGTCAGCGCATCGGGATCGACCTTGGCCAGAGTGAACTGATCGGGGCGGATATCATGGCCGAAGCGGACCGTGCCGATCTGCCGCTCGGTCCCCCTTGCCACGTCGAACTGCCGCGCCCCCTCCAGCACCCAGCTTTTGCTCGCGGGATCATAATGGCCCTTGGGCGCCTGGACGATGGTGGTCAGCGTATTGTTGATGCGGTTGAAAATCTCCACCTTGCGTAGCTGGACCCCCGTGCCGCGACCGGCGACGATCGCTGCCGTCACCAGATTATTGCCGTCACGCACCCAGGGGCTGGCCTTGATGCCGGTTTCGGGGGGCAGGGGGCCATATTCCACTGCCTGCCAGGCCGAAAGCCGGGCGGTGGAGCGGGCCACGATCCTCTCGTTGAAGGCATAGCTGATCAGCGCCACGCCCAGCGCCGCGGCCAGCAATGGCGCCAATATCTGGTGCGCGGACAGCCCCGCCGCCTTCATCGAGATGATCTCGCTGTTCTGGTTGAGGCTGGCGAGCATGATCAGCGTGCCGAGCAGCACGGAAAAGGGCAGGAAGCGAGCCACGATCTGCGGCGCCCGCAGCGCCACATAATGCCAGAGCTGCGCGTCGCCATTGCCTGCATAGGCCAGGACGTCCCCCGATTCGCCCAGCAGATCGAGCGTCTGGAGCACAGCGACCAGCATCGCCAGCACCGCGAAGGTCCGGGTCAGGAACAGCCGCGCCATGTACCAGCTAAGCTGACGCGACGGGAAGAAATTGAGCTGATGCATGGGTCAGACGGCTCCTTCCGCCATGGTTTGCACCCTTGGCCGCCGCCGAATACGGCCCAGCAGCCGGAAGACCTGCTTGGCGATCTTGGCGAAGGCATATTCCAGCGCGGCGATCGGCTGGCCTCCGGGCCGATGCGCGATCACATGGTACATCCACAGGATCAGCCCCGCGAACAGCAGGAACGGCGCCCACAAAGCGATGATCGGGTCGATCTTGCCCAGCGACCCCACGCCCTGCCCATATTCGTTGACCTTGTGATAGGTCACGATGAACACGATCGACAGGAACACGCCCAGCGCCGACGTGGATCGTTTGGGCGGGATGGCGAAGGCCAGTGCGGCCAGCGGCAACAGCAGCATCATCGCCACCTCGACCATGCGGAAATGGAAATTGGCGCGAATCTCGTTGCGCAGCTTGACGGGCGTGCCCGGATCATGGCCGATCACCACCAGTTCGGGGATGGTCTTTTCCCGATCCACGTCGCGCCCACGGAATTTCTCGATCTGCGGCAGGTCGATCGGCAGATCGTGGCTGGAAAAGGACAGGATTCGCGGTGACTTATATTTGGGCGCGTCATTGACCAGCACGCCGTCGCGCAGGCGGAAGATGATGGTGTCGGGATCGTCGGTGGCCAGGAAACTGCCCTGTGCCGCCGTCACCGCGACGGTCTGTCCATCCTTGCCCACGGCGCGGACGAAAATCCCTTGCAGGTTGCGGCCTTCGTCCAGGCTGCGCTCGATCCGCAGGGTCATGCGCTTGCCCAGATTGGTGAACTCGCCCACCTTGATCGACGCGCCCAGCGCCCCTGAACGCAGCTCGAAACGCAGCGCCTCATAGGCGTGGCGGGACAGCGGCTGAACGAAGCCGACAATGCCGAAATTGAGCAGAGCCAGCGCGATCGCAAACATATAGGGCACGCGCAGCAACCGGCCGTAGGAAAGCCCCACCGCCCGCATCACGTCCAGTTCGGAAGACATGGCAAGCCTCCGGAAAGCCAGCAGGATGCCCAGCATCAGGCCGATGGGAATGCCCAGCGACAGATATTCGGGCATCATATTGGCCAGCATGCGCCACACGACGCTGACCGGTCCGCCCTCCGCCGCGACGAAGTCGAACAGGCTCAGCATCTTGTCGAGCACCAGCAGCATCGCGGAGATCACCAGCGTTCCCAACATGGGCAAGGCGATCAGGCGGGCGAGATATCTGTCGGTGGCTGTCAGCATTTCTCTATGTGGTCGTCCCATCACCATGATTTGGCCGCAAACCCCCCCCATATGCGAGTCAGGTCGATTTGCGGGGCGAACAGGGGCTCGCCGTCCGGTTTCAACGGGCGGCTATAGCTTCACGGAGTTGGATGGTCATGTTCAAAGTTGCATTGGGTCTGATGTCGGTGGGGGCTTTGTTCGCCGCCGCCCCGGCAATCGCCCATGGCATGGAGATTGGCAACGACCTGGATCGTTGTTCCGCTTCGGCCAAGGGGCCGGCGGTTCTGGTCGACGTGCGCGGTTTTTCCGCCGCGACCGGGACGGTGCGTGTGCAATCCTATCCCGCGACCAAGGCGGCCTGGCTGGCCAAGGGCCAATGGCTGGGCCGCATCGACGTGCCGGTCAGGGCCAGCAATGGCGAGATGCGTTTCTGTATGCCGGTGCCGCAGCCGGGCAAATATGGCATCGCCGTGCGCCACGACCGCGACGGCAATGGCAAGACCGACATTTCACGCGACGGCGGCGGCTTTTCGAACAATCCGTCGATCAACATCTTCAACCTGGGCAAGCCGGGGGTCGAAAAGGCGGCCTTCTATGCCGGTCCGGGCGTGACGAAAATCACCATCAACCTCAAATATATGTGATCCCCCGAGCATGGTCCGCGTCGCCCTTTTGTCCAATCCCAAATCCACGGGCAACCGGCAGACGCTTCCGCGCGTGCGCAGCTATTGCGCCAGCAACCCCGACATCTTCCATTATGAAGTGGAGCATGTCGACCAGATCGGCCGGGCGCTCCAGACCATCGCCCGCGTCGATCCCGTCGTCATCGTCATCAACGGCGGCGACGGCACGGTGCAGGCGGCGCTGACGGAACTCTATCAGGGCGAGCATTTCCAGGGCCGCGTGCCGCCGATCGCGGTGCTGCCCAACGGCAAGACCAACCTGATCGCGCTCGACCTTGGCATTCATGGCGATCCGATCAAGGCGCTGGAAAGGATCGTCCAGATCGCCAAGGCGGGCGTCGACGATCATGTTGTGGCGCGGGAATTGATCGCGCTCTCCGACGGGCAGGCGGAAAGCAGGCCGGTGCTGGGCATGTTCCTAGGGGGCGCGGGACTGGCCGATTACATGCTCTATTGCCGCAACCAGATCTATCCGCTGGGCCTGTCCAACGGCCTCAGCCATTTCCTGACGGCGCTGGCGGTTGTCGTGTCGCTGCTGTTCGGCGTTCGTGCCCGATTCCTGCCGCAATCGAGCCATCCGGTGCGCATCTCGCTGATTCGTGACGGGCAATTGGCCGGACGCTTCGCGGTGCTGATCGTGACGACGCTGGAGAAGCTGTTGCTGGGCGTACAGCCGGGCGACAGCCGGCGCGGCAATATGAAACTGATGGCCGTCGACCAGAACCTGCCCGCGCTGTTGCGTCTCGTCTGGGCGAGCGTCACCAACCGGGTGGGGAAGGCGCAGATGCAGGGCATCCATCTGGAACAGGGCGACGTGATCCGCATCGAAGGGGACCACAGCAGCGTCATTCTGGACGGCGAACTGTTCGAGGCGTCGGAAGGCAAGCCGATCGTCCTGCGCTCGACCGAACCCGTGCCCTTCCTGCGCCTGGCCGCGTAAGCCCAGCCGGATGGGTGCGTTCACGAAGCACCCGCAGCGGCCGTCCTAGGCTACTCCATCCGTATCCAGCGCATAACCTGCCGACCGCACCGTGCGGATGATGTCATGATGGCGCCCATCCGCGTTGATCGCCTTGCGCAGGCGGCGGATATGCACGTCCACCGTGCGCAGTTCGATATCGCTGTCCTGCCCCCACACGCTGTCGAGCAAACGCTCGCGTGAGAAGACCCAGCCGGGATGCTCCAGGAAATGCTTGAGCAACCGGAACTCGGTGGGGCCGAGCGGGATCACCTGCCCGCCGCGGCGGACCTTGTGCCCGACCGTGTCCATTTCGACATCCGCGAAGGTCAGCGTTTCCCCCGCCAGCGCCGGACGCACGCGCCGCAGGACCGCGCCGACGCGCGCCACCAGTTCGCGGGGCGAGAAAGGCTTGGTCACATAATCGTCCGCGCCCGTTTCCAGACCGCGCACCCGGTCCTCTTCCTCGCCACGCGCCGTCAGCATGATGATCGGCACGTTCGCCGTGCCGTTCATGCGCCGCAACCGGCGGCAGACCTCTATCCCCGACAGGCTTTCGACCATCCAGTCTAGCAGTACGATGTCGGGCACATTTTCCTGCGCCAGCAGCAGCGCTTCCTCGCCGTCGACGGTGTGCGCGACCTCGAAATCCTCCCGCTTGAAGTGCCAGATGAGCAGTTCGGCCAGCGCCGCGTCATCTTCCACCAGCAGCATCTTGGCCCGGGCCATGCTCAGTCCTCCTGGCTCTGCGCACCGCCGCGTTCGCGGTCGGGCAGGGTCTGGCCGGTCGCGGCATAATAGACCATCTCCGCGACATTGGTGGCATGGTCACCGATGCGCTCGATATTCTTGGCAATGAACAGCAGATGCGCGCATTCGCTGATCGTCTTGGGATTTTCGACCATGAAGGTGACGAGCGTGCGGAAGACGCTGTTGTAGAAATCGTCCACGACCGTATCGCGCTCTACCACCGCGACGGCCAGGTCCGCATCGCGCGCGGCAAAGGCGTTCAGCGCATCCTGCACCATCTCGCCTGCGACCTGGCCCATGGAAGGAAGAAGCGCGATCGGCTCCTGCGTGCGTTGGTTGGCGGCGATCAGCGGAACGCGCTTGGCGATGTTCTTGGCATAATCCCCGATGCGCTCGACCACGCCGACGATCTTCAGCGCGGCGATCACGTCGCGCAGATCGTTCGCCATGGGCGCGCGCAGGGCGATGATCTCGATCGCCAGCTTTTCGACTTCCGCCTCGATCGCGTCGATGCGCTTGTCCTCGGCCACGACTTCCGCCGCCAGTTCCTTGTCATGGCGTTGCAGCGCCAGCATCGCCTTTTCGATGGCCGATTCCGCGCGACCGCCCATTTCAGCGATCAGACCGCGCAGCTTGTCCATTTCCTGGTCGAACGCCTTGATCGTATGTTCTGCCATTGTCTTTTTCTCCCCCGGTTCAGCCGTAGCGCCCGGTGATGTAATCCTTGGTCCGCTCCTGCCGCGGATTGGTGAAGATGTCGGACGTCACACCATATTCGACCAGCTCGCCCAGATGGAAAAAGGCGGTTCGCTGCGACACGCGGGCGGCCTGTTGCATATTGTGTGTCACGATCACGATGGCGTAGCGGCCGCGCAGCTCGTGGATCAGTTCCTCGATCTTGGCCGTGGCGATCGGGTCCAGTGCCGAGCAGGGCTCGTCCATCAGGATGACTTCCGGCTCGACCGCAATCGCGCGGCCGATGCACAGGCGCTGCTGCTGGCCGCCCGAAAGGGCCGTGCCGCTGTCATGCAGCCGGTCCTTCACCTCGTCCCAAAGCCCGGCGCGGCGCAGCGACTTTTCGACGATCACGTCCAGGTCCGCCTTCGCATGGGCCAGGCCATGAATGCGCGGGCCATAGGCGATATTCTCGTAGATCGACTTGGGGAAGGGATTGGGCTTCTGGAACACCATGCCGACGCGGGCGCGGAGCTGCACCACGTCCATGCTGGCGGCGTAGATATCCTCGCCGTCCAGCGTGATCGTGCCTTCGGTGCGGGCGCTCGCCACGGTGTCGTTCATGCGGTTCAGCGTCCGCAGGAAGGTCGACTTGCCGCAGCCCGACGGGCCGATGAAGGCGGTGACATTGTCCATGTCGACATCGATCGACACGCCCTTGATCGCCTGTTTTTCGCCATAGAAGACCTTGACGTCCCGCGCCGTCATCTTGGTTTCGACGGCGGGCGTCATGCTTTGTTGTTCATGGATCATGGCTGTCATCGCGGTTACCACCGCCTTTCGAACTTGTTGCGCAGGTAGATGGCGAGGCCGTTCATCGCGAGCAGGAACACCAGCAGGACGATGATGGCGGCGGAGGTCTTTTCGACAAAGCCCTTGGAGACTTCGTCGGACCAGAGGAAGATCTGCACCGGCAGCACGGTCGCAGGGTCGGTGATCCCGCCCGGCGGCGTGGCGATGAAGGCGCGCATGCCGATCATCAGCAGCGGCGCGGTTTCACCCAAAGCGCGGGCCATGCCGATGATGGTGCCGGTGAGGATGCCGGGCAGGGCCAGCGGCAGCACATGGTGGAACACAACCTGCACCGGCGAGGCGCCGATGCCGAGCGCGGCGTCACGGATGCTGGGCGGCACTGATTTGATGGCGTTGCGGCCCGCAATGACGATGACCGGCATGGTCATCAGCGCCAGCGTCATGCCGCCGATCAGAGCGGCCGAGCGCGGCAGGTGCAGGAAGTTGAGGAAGATCGACAGCCCCAGCAGGCCGAAGATGATCGAGGGAACGGCGGCGAGATTGTTGATCGACACTTCGATGATGTCGGTCAGCCAGTTTTTGCGCGCATATTCCTCCAGATAGACGGCCGTGGCGACGCCGATCGGGAAGCTCAAGGCCAGCGTCACCAACATGGTCAGCAGCGAGCCCTTGAACGCGCCCCAAATGCCGACCTGCGTCGGATCGGTGCCGTCGCTCGCGGTCAGGAAGCTCCAATTGATGCCGGTCGTCAGCAGCTTCGCCTTATTGAGACGCTCTACCGCTGTTTCAGCGTCGGGCGAACCCTTGCTCTTGGCGGCGAGGTCTATCGCGGTCGATGCGGGCAACTGAATCGTCACCGTCCGCGCCAGGATTTTCGGGTCAGCCTTGATCTCATCACGCAACACCGTCCAGGCGGTGGGCGACACCCACTCCTCGGCATCGGCGCCCAATGCCTTCTTCACGATCTCGCCCGTCACCATCGGCAGGTTCGCGTTGGCTAGCGCCTGGTCGGTGATGGCATTGGGATCGAGCAGCAGCGGGGAGGCGGGAAAGTCGACCTTAACCGCAATCTCGGTCCGGGTGAAGCCGCGCAGGCCGTTGCCCAGCATGCTGAACAGCAGGAAGGCAAGGAAGGCGGCGGAGAGCGCGACGGCCAGCAGACCCGCCGCCTTGAAGCGGCGCTCCGCGGCATAACGCCGGGCGATCCGCTTGCGCATCGCATCCGACTTCCAGTCGGTGGGGTTGCGGGTAGCGGTCATTCGTAAGCCTCGCGATATTTCTTCACGACCCGCAGGGCCACGATGTTGAGCAGCAAAGTGACGATGAACAGCACCAGCCCCAGCGCGAAGGCTGCCAGCGTCTTGGCGCTGTCGAATTCCTGGTCGCCGGTCAGCAACTGGACGATCTGCGTCGTCACTGTCGTCACGCTGGCAAAGGGATTCAAGGTAAGGTTGGCGGCCAGACCCGCCGCCATCACCACGATCATCGTCTCACCGATGGCGCGGCTGACCGCCAGCAGCACGCCGCCGACCACGCCGGGCAGGGCGGCGGGAATCAGCACTTTGCGGATCGTCTCGCTGGTGGTGGCGCCCATGGCCAGGCTGCCGTCGCGCATCGATTGCGGCACGGCGGCGATGCTGTCGTCGGCCATGGAGGAGACGAAGGGAATGATCATCACGCCCATCACCAAACCGGCGGCGAGGGCGCTTTCGGAAGAGGCGCCATGAATGCCGATCTTCACCGCGAAGTCGCGCAGGGCAGGGGCGATAGTGAGCGCCGCGAAATAGCCGTAGACCACGGTCGGCACCCCGGCGAGCACCTCCAATATCGGCTTCATCCATTTGCGGAAGGTGGGGCTGGCATATTGCGTCAGGTAAATGGCGCTCATCAGGCCCAGGGGGATGGCCACGACCATGGCGATGATCGCGCCGATGAAGATCGTGCCCCAGAACAGCGGCACCGCGCCGAAAGCATCGTCATTGCCATAGCCGAGCGCGGCGGACTGCGGGCTCCATTTGGCGCCGAACAGGAAATCGATCGGGTTGACCATGGAGAAGAAGCGGAAGCTTTCCCACAGCAGCGAGGCGACGATGCCCAGAGTGGTGATGATCGCCAGCAGGGATGCGATCAGCAGGGTCGCCATGACCAGCCGCTCGACCCGGGTGCGCGCCCGGAAATCGGGGCGGACGCGGGTAAAGGCATAGGCGCCACCGGCAAAGGCCAGCACGAGGGCAAGGGCTGCGCCCGCCAGACCATATTTGCCGATAGCGCCCTTATAGGGTTCGACCAAGCCCTGCGAGGGCGGATTGAACGCCCCTGCCTGCATGCCCGTGGCGATCGCCCGCGCTTCGCCCAAAATGGCGGAGCGCGAGAAATCGTCGGCGGGCAGGCTCTGCGCGGCCGGGCTGCTCAGCACTTCCTGCGTGATGAGGCCGGGGGCGACATTCGCCCAGACCGCCAGGAAAATGCCAGCGGGCACCAGCGTCCAGAGCGCGACATACCAGCCATGATAGCCCGGCAGGCTATGCATGGCGTCGCGGCGGCCCGACGCCCGCGCCGCGCTTTGCAGCCGCATCGCGCGGGCGCGGGCGCTGACCCAGGCGATCGCGCCCAGGCCGGCCAGCAGCAGAAGGATTGCAGGACCTGTCATATTCCCTGTCTTATTTCAGCTTGGAGCCGTCGAGGACCGCCAGCGACTTGACCGTTTCGGCGCTCGCCTTGCGCACATCTTCCGGCGCCGCGATCATGCCGCGCTTGGTCAGCGCGCCATTGGGATCCCAATTGGCCGCAAAGGTGTTGAGGAACGCCTGAAGACCGGGGATCGCGGTCATATGCGCTTTCTTCACATAGATGTAGAGCGGACGGGCGCCCGGATAGGTGCCGGTGGAGACGGTTTCATAGGTTGCCTCGACGCCGTTGATGGTGACGTCCTTCAACGTGTCCTTATTCTCTTCCAGGAAGCTGTAGCCGAACACGCCGAGCGCATTGGGGTTGGCGCCCAGCTTCTGGACGATGAGGTTATCATTCTCGCCCGAGTCCACATATTTGCCGTCCTCGCGGATGCGGGTGCAGGTGGCCTTGAATTCCTTCTCGTCCTTTTCCTTGAGCGCCTTCATCGCCGGGTCGGTTTCGCAGCCCTTGGTCAGGATCAGCTCGGCCAGCGAATCGCGGGTGCCGCTGGTCGACGGCGGGCCGAAGACGCTGATCGGCGTGGCGGGCAGGCTGGGGTCGACATCCTTCCAGGTCGCGGCCTTGTTCGGACCCTTGCCATAGGGATTGGCGGCCAGCGCCTCATAAACGATCTTCGGCGTCAGCTTCAGGCCGGGGCCATTCTTGGCTTCGGCAAAGGCGAGGCCGTCGACGCCGATCTGGATTTCGATGATGTCCTTGACGCCATTCTTCTGGCAGTCCTCAAACTCCGACTTCTTCATGCGGCGCGAGGCATCTTCAATGTCCGGATGCTGGGCGCCGACGCCCGCGCAGAACAGCTTCATGCCGCCGCCGGTGCCGGTCGATTCGATGATCGGGGACTTCATGCCGGGATTGCCCTGAACGAACATCTCAGCGACCGCCGTGGCGAAGGGATAGACGGTGGACGAACCAACCGCGCGGATCTGGTCGCGGGTGCCGCCGGCCGCGCCGCCGGACTGCTGACCGCAACCGGCGAGAGTGAGTGCGGCCGCAGCGGTGGCAGCCATCAGAGCGAAATGCTTCACGGGATATTCTCCTTCGTCAAAGGCCGCGATTCGCTTCTCGCCGCCCCCCTCTGGGCATGCGCCGTAGCCGCGGTACGTCGCGCCTTTGTGACAATTGGATTGCACTTTTATGACAATGAGGCCGGAAGCCCGGCCTGTCGCTGTCTTTTTTTGTTCAAGCCTTTGCCGCGAGCGCCTTTTCTTCCACGGCGATGCGGGGCAGCAGAATGGAGATGGTGGTGCCCTTGCCAAGCACGCTGGCGATGTCCAGCCGCCCGCGATGCCGCTCCACGATATGCTTGACGATGGCGAGGCCCAGACCCGTACCGCCAACCGCGCGGCTGCGCCCCGAATCGACGCGATAGAAGCGCTCGGTCAGGCGCGGCAGATGATCGGGGCCGATGCCTTCCCCTTCATCCGCGACGCTGAGCCGCATCATGCCGCTAGGCCCCTCGTTCAAAGTCACGCGGATCGTTGTGCCTGCGCGCCCATATTTGACCGAATTGCCGATCAGATTGTGGAGCAGTTGCGATAGCTGCGCCCGGTCGCCCTGCACATCGGGCAGGTCGGGCGCGATCTCCATCTCCACCTCGCGCCCCCGCTCGCCATGGCTGGTGCGGAATACGCCGACCACCTCGGCCACCAGCCCGGACAGGTCGACCGCGCTGTCGGGCGCGCGATATTTCTCCGCCTCGATGCGGGACAGGGAGATGAGATCGTCGATCAGCCGCTGCATCCGCCGCGCCTCGCCGTCCATGATCTTCAGGAAGCGCTGCCGCGTTTCGTCATCCTTGCCCAGATCGGGGTCGGCCAATGTCTCTATGAAGCCCAATATCCCCGCCAGCGGCGTGCGCAGCTCATGGCTGGCATTGGCGACGAAATCGACGCGCATCTTTTCCGCCGCATGCGCGCCGCTATGGTCGGCCAGATGGACCAGACGTCGCACCTTGGTGTCGTCGCCGTCGCTGGCCCCGACCGGGGCGATCCGCATCTGCCAGCGCTGGTCGCGGCTGCCTAGGCCGACCAGCTCGATCATCACCGGTTCGGCCATCGGCGCCACGCTGGCGAGCCGTTCGGCGGCGGCGGGATGACGGATGGCGATGCGGGCGTCTTCCCCCTCGATATGCGCGCCCAGCAAACGCTGCGCTGCGCGGTTGGCCGAGATGATCCGGCCCCGCTCGATCAGCATCAGCGGATCGGAAATGCCTTCCAGCAGGCTCCGGGCATCGGGATGGGAGATGATGTCGGTGGCATCCGCAGCCGCTGCGGGCAACTCTTTCGCCTGGACCTGGCCGCCTCCCGCCGCGATGATCAGCACCACCAGCCCCGCCAGCACCGGCAGGATGATGTCGAGCGGCTCCGCGCCGATCATCAGCGCCCCCCCGGTAGCCAGCAGCAGGACGGCAAGCGAGGCGGTGATCTGGGAAGCGGTCAGGCGATTCATGGTTACCATGCTGGAAATTTGACGCATTTGCTGCAAAGACCGTCGCAATAGCGTGCAATTTTTACAGTTTGGCAAGCGCGATAGCGGATCAGGATGACATGAGCGAGCCTTTGCCCCCTCGGAACAATGCCGAGTCGCAGGACGACGGACCGGACCTTGCCGTGCCGTCGCGCCGTCAGTTGCTGATGGGCGGAGCGGTCGCGGCATCCGCCATCATATCGATCCGCCCGGCGCTGGCGAACACGGCCGCGTCGGTCCTCAATTGTACGATCCCCGTTCCCGACCAGGGCCGTTCGGGCAATTATATCGCCGCCAATGGGCAGGTCGTGCCGGCGGGCACGCAGGGCGCCTTCCCCGGCGCCGGGCAGGGCTTTACCGGCGATCAGGTGAAACAGGCGCTGCGAGGGGGCCGTCTGCCCGGCACCAGCTATGACCAGAATCAGGCCTATCTGAACTATATCCGCCGCCTTCAATCCGGCACGAGCGGCTTTACCTGCTACGCATCGCTGCAAATGCCCCGCTGAACGAAGGCGGGATTTTCGACCGAACTTTTTACGGCCCGAACTTTTACGGATCACCCGCGTTGACGGCGTCGAGACTTCGACGATCCCGTCAGACGCAGCAAGGGCGACCCCATGTTCCATACACCCCATTGGGTGACGCAAAATTGTTCGGTCGCGATCTATCTCTATGAACCCAGCGATGGCGGCCTGGATCGGGTCGCGATCCTGCTGGCCAATCATCTGCTGATGCGCGGCGTGGATGTCGAACTGTGGATGACGCGGGTGGACGGCCCTGTGGCCGGGCTGATCGACCCGCAGTTGACCGTGCGCCGGGTGCCTGCCCCGCCTCTCAACCGGCGGCTGTCGATGATCGCGCAATTCCCCGCTCTGGCGGCCATGGTGCGACGGTACCGCCCCGATATTCTCTATTCGGCGGGCAATCAGAGCAACATGCTGTGCGCCCTGGCGGCGCTGGGCACGGCGACGCAGGCGGTTTGCCGCATTTCCAACCCGATCGTCCGCCCGCACCAGCGGGGGCTGTCCGCCTGGGTCAGGCGCAGCCGTTTTCGCGCCATCGCCCGGGCCAGCGCCATGACCATCGTGATGGGTGAGGCGGACCGGCTGACCTTGGCTGAAGCCGGGCCGCTGGAGGGCCGTCGCGTGACGCTGCTGCCGCGCCCGACCGTCACCCCCTTGCTGCAACGGTTGCGGCAGGATCGCGAGGCGAGGTCGGAGGGGACGCCCCGGCATTTCCTGATGGTCGGGCGGTTGGCCGAGCAGAAGGATCAGGCGACGGCGCTGCTCGCGCTTGCCCGGCTAAGGCATCTCGATTGGCGGTTGAAGATCGTCGGGCAGGGGCCGTTGCGCCGCGACCTGGAGGCGCTTTGCCAGCGGCTGGACATAGCCGGGCGGGTCGAATTTCTGGGCTTTGTGAATGATCAGGCGGAACTGGCGGCGCTGATGGCCGAGGCCGATCTGCTGCTTCAACCGTCGCGCTGGGAGGGGTTGGTCGCGACGCTGATAGAGGCGCTGGGCTGCGGAACGGGGGTGGTGGCGACCGATTCCACGCCCAATATTCATCCGGCGTTGGCTGCTGCGGGCCAGCATGCGCCAGTGCCGGTGGGCGATGCGGATGCCTTTGCCGAAGCGATCCTCTGGGCGCTGGAGCATCCGGTTTCGCCTGCGCGCTTGGGGGAGGCGGTACGGGAGCATTGCGTCGAAAGCGCCCTTGACGCCTATTTGCGCGCCTTTGCCCGGCTCGTCCGGACCGATGGCGTGCAATGGAACGGCATCGCGCAAAATAGCCTGACGCGTTAGGCACTTGGCTACTCCTTTGTCCTAAGGATGGCGCGACATTCCCATCCGAAGGCTCCGTTTCGTGACCATGCCCCGCCGCTATTGCCAGGACAGTCCGGACGCCATCGCCTCCTGCGTGCTGGAGGATATGGTGCTGCTTTATCACCGGCCTTCGGGACAGACCCATATGGTGATCAGCCCGGTGCCGGAGATATTGGCGACGTTGGAGGAAGGCGCGGCGCTGACGGCGGGTGAGGTCCATGCCGAACTGACCCGGCTCTATGATCTGGGCCCGGCGGAGGAGGCGGTGCCGCAGATCGAGGCGCATCTCACCGAATTGACCGAACTGGGATTGGTCCGCATCGCGTGAAGCATGTGCTGTCCCTGAAGATCGGTCCGGCAAGCTTCCGCATCGGATCGGCCTGGCGCCAGCCGGTGGAGGCGCTGGCGCGGCTCTATGCCGATTATCCCACGCCCGTGGACGAGGTGGCCGATTTCACCGTGCGGCTGGAGCCGGCGGGCCTGTTCCGGCGCTGGTTCCGGCCATCGATCTATATCACTGGCGATCACGGGCTGGCCGATGCCGCGCCGATGAGCCTCGCCCATGGCCTGTTGGCGGCGGAAATGGGGATGAACCTGCAAATGGCGCTGGGCTGGCGGCGGCATCTGTTGCTGCATGCCTCCAGCGTCGAGAAGGACGGAAGAGCGCTTGTGATGACGGGCGAGTCCGGTTCCGGCAAATCCACTTTGGCTGCCCAATTGGGTGAGCGCGGCTGGCGGTTGATGGGCGACGAGTTCGCGCTGCTCGATCTGGCGACGGGCGCGGTCTTTCCCTTTCCGCGCCTGGTCTCGCTCAAGAATGGCGCCATCGACGTGCTGGCGGCGGAGGCTTCGCCGGCGCGCATGGGGCCGCTGCTCGCCGGGACGGCCAAGGGCGACATCCGCCACCTCATCCCCCGCAGCGAGGCAGTCGGGCGGATGGGGGAGGGCGCCTTGCCCGCGCTGCTGCTGTTTCCCCGTTTCGGTCATGAGGCGGATGTCCGTTCAGTCGGGCAGAGTGAGGTCTTCATGCGGCTGACCCAGGCGTCGACCAACTATGTCGCTCTGGGCGAGCCGGGCTTTGCCGCCCTGACCCGCTTCGTCAAAAATGTGCCTGCCCGCGCCATCGATTTTCCCTCGGGAGATGACGCCATAGCCCTGGTCGAGCGGTTGTGGGGGGAACTGGCATGAGTGCGCGGCTGCTCGTGCAGGCCTTGCGTGATCCCGATGGGGTCATGGCGCTGGATGCGCGCAGGTGGAACGACCTGATCGCCATGGCGCGGGCGGAGCGGCTGATCGGCACGCTGGCCTTGCGGATCGAGGACCGGCCAGTGCCCGAAGCGGTGCGGCCGATATTGAGCGATGCGCGGCTGGAGGCGGAGCGAGAAGCGCGGCAGGCGCTGTGGGAGGCGGATCGTGCGGCGGAGGCGCTTGCCGGCCTCGACGTGCCGGTCGTGCTCCTCAAGGGGACTGCCTATGCGGCGGCGGGGCTGCGTGCGGGGCAGGGACGCTTCATCGGGGATCTCGACATATTGGTGCCGCGGGAGGCCATAGGGCAGGTCGAGCATGCGCTGCTCCGCGCAGGGTGGGAGTGGGTCAAGGATGACCCTTATGACGACGCCTATTATCGGCAATGGATGCATGAACTGCCGCCGATGATTCATGCTGGGCGCGATCGGATGATCGACGTGCACCATACCGTCCTGCCCCTGACCGCGCGTCAGACGCCCGATGCCGGAGCGATGATTGCTGAGGCGGTTCCCATTACCAATGAGTTATACATGCTCTCCACGGAGGACAGGGTCTGCCATGCCGCAGCGCATCTGCTGGCCGATGGCGATTTGGCGGGGGGGCTGCGCAATCTCTGGGATATCCACTGCTTGTTCGACGAGGTGGATGCTGACGCGCTGAAGGCTCGGGCGGCGCGGCATGGCCTTGCGGCCCATGTCGGACAGGCGCGGCGGCTGGCGGCGGCGCTTTATGGCGAGGGCGCGCGGTTGACGGTCTGGGACCGGATCGTCGCCGCCCGGCTGCTGGCGCGGGACGGATGGGGACGGGAGCGGCGCAAGCTGCTCCGCTTTGCCTTTTATCTGCGCTCGCACTGGCTGCGGATGCCGCTCGCCATGCTGGCGCGCCACTTGTTCACCAAATGGCGCAAGGGGCACCGGCCCGCTTAGCCGATAAAGATCGCTGTGTGTGTGGTGGCCAAAAATCCGTTTCGTCTCATGCCTGTCCCTCAAATCTATCGCACGGCCGTCAATGCTTCGGCTTGAGCGCCTCGGCCAGGGACATGTTCGCACTTCCCCGTCGCGCAGGCTGGGCCTGGCTCGGATCGGCCTTCCACCCGCTCAGATACAGGATCGCCATCTGCTCCGCCGTCCGCCCGTCGCTATCCGCAGCCGCCGCGAAATGCTCGGCCGCGCCGCCCAGCACTTCCCGCCGCAGCGCGGGCGGCCGCGAAACCAGCACATTGCCCGCTCCCATCCCCCGCAAGTCGTGCATCAGCCGCAGGACATCGCCATAGCGGACCGTCAACACATCCCCATCCGCGACCGGCATGGTGAATCCAGCCCGCGCCAGCAGATCACCCGCCGAACGCACATCGACCTGCGGATGGATATGCTGCCCGGCCCGGTCCCCTTCGCCCGCCATCAGCGCCGCCCGCAGCCGGGGCAGCGAACCAGCGCCGGTAAAGGCCGCCAGCATCAGCCCATCCGGCCGCAACACCCGCCGCATCAGGATCAGCGCGCCCGGCAAGTCATTGACGCTGTCGAGTGTTCCGCAAGCGATCACCAGGTCGAAACTTTCATCGGCAAAGGGCAGGGCGTCCTCATCGGCCTGCACGCCGCCCTGCGCCTTCGCCGCCGCAAAGCCGGGATCGGCGCAGACGACGCGCTTGCCCATCGCCTCCAGCGCTGCCCTGGCGCTGTCGTCGGGACAGCCGATGACCAGCACTTCGGCAAAATCCCGCTGCACATCGCCTAGCCTGTCGAGCAGTTCGTCCAGCATCGCGCGATAGAGAAAGTCATGCTCGGCAAAGCGAGCCATCATCCGGTCGCGCCGCCTGGCGCGCAGCGCGCGGTCGAAGATGTCGGCATTGGTCATGGCGGGCCTTGTGCAACGGCGAAGGAGCGGGAACAAGGGAGATGATGTCCCTTTCGCCGCTGCACAAGACCGCCCCATTTGTCAAAAGCCTGTTGCGCCCGGCGCTCGATTACGCCCTGCCGCCGCGCTGCCCCGGTTGTGGCGAAATCGTGGACGCGGACGATGCCTTCTGCCTGAGTTGCTGGAGCGGGATGCGGTTTCTGGGCGCGCCGTGCTGCGCCCGGTGCGGCGTGCCGTTCGACTATGATCGCGGTGCCGGAGCGGAATGCGGCGCCTGCCTGGCCGATCCGCCGCCCTTCGACAGCGCGCAGGCGGTGCTGGCCTATGGCGATATCGCCCGTGCCGTGGCGCTGCGCCTCAAATATGGCCGGCGCATCGGCCTTGCCCGGCTGATTGCCAAGCAGATGGCGCGGCAGGTTCCGGCGGTGGAGAATGCCGTCATCGTGCCGGTGCCGTTGCATCGCTGGCGGCTGTGGTGGCGCGGCTTCAACCAGTCGGCCCTGATCGCCCGGCATCTGGCGCGGCTGACGCGATTGCCGGTGGATAATCACGCCCTGCTGCGTAGCCGCCGGACCAAGCCCCTGCGCGGGATGACCCCGAAACTCCGGGCCAAGGCGGTGCGTGGCGCCTTCGCCCTGACCCCGCAGCATGGGCTCAAGGGCCGCGCGGTGCTGCTGATCGATGATGTGCACACCAGCGGCGCAACGGCGGCGGCTTGCGCCCGGACGCTGAAACGCGGCGGCGCGGCAAGCGTTCACCTGCTGTGCTGGGCGCGGGTGCTGCCGGACAGTGCCGATTGACAAACGGCTGTCGAACCACAATTTCGACGGTCAAGGAGTGAAATATGGCGAAGGTCGAAATCTATACCAAGGCCTGGTGCGGCTATTGCGCCCGGGCAAAGGCCTTGCTCGACGGCAAGGGCGTGGCGTTCGAGGAATATGACATCACCATGGGCGGGCCCAAGCGCCAGGAAATGCTGGACCGCGCCCAGGGCGGGAACACCGTGCCGCAAATCTTCATCGATGGCCAACATATCGGCGGCAGCGACGACATGGCGGCGCTCGACCGGCAGGGCAAGCTCGACGCGTTGCTGGGAGCATAGCCGGATGCGCGCCGCGATCTTCCAGATGACCAGCGGGATCGATCCCGCCGCCAACGCCGCCGCGATCGTGGACATGGCCGCGCGCGCCAAGGGGGAGGGTGCGGACATGCTCTTCACCCCGGAAATGGCCGGTTATGTGGACCGCGACCGGCAGCGGGCGGCGGCGACGCTGCGTTCGGAGAAGGACGATCCCGTGCTGGCCGCCGTGCGCGAAGCGGCGGCGAAACAGGGGCTGTGGGTGCATCTCGGCTCCCTTCCGCTGAAGGAGGAGCGAACCGACGGGCGCTGGGCCAATCGTAGTTTCATGATCGATGGCAGCGGCGAAATCCGTGCCCGCTATGACAAGATCCACCTGTTCGATGTCGATCTGGCAACAGGGGAAAGCTGGCGCGAATCGTCGGTCTATGGTCCGGGCGAGCAGGTCGTCGCGGTCGATACGCCCTGGGCGCGCATGGGCCTGTCGGTGTGCTACGACATGCGCTTTCCCGATCTCTACCGGGCGCTGACCAATGCGGGCGCCACGGTGCTGCTCACGCCTGCGGCTTTCACCGTCCCGACCGGCAAGGCGCATTGGCACATATTGCTCCGCGCGCGGGCGATCGAGGCTGGCTGCTTCGTTATCGCCGCCGCGCAGACCGGCCATCATGCGGACGGCCGCGACACCTACGGGCACAGCCTGATCGTTGACCCATGGGGGGACATAGTGCTCGACATGGGCGAACAGGCGGGTCTTGCTCTTGCGGAGATCGACCTGTCGCGCATAGAGGACGTGCGCGGGCGGGTGCCTGCGCTCGCCAACCGGCGATCCTTGCCCATGGATGTGACAGTGTCGTGATTGTTTTCGACCTCAAATGCGAATCCCAAGGCCATGTGTTCGAGGCGTGGTTCGGCTCCAGCGCCGATTATGAGGATCAGAAGGCGCGAGGCCTGTTGGCCTGCCCGCTCTGCGGCGATGAACATGTGGGCAAAGCCGTGATGGCGCCGGCGGTCGCGCCGAAGGGCAACAGCCGCCCGGAAACCGTGCCGCAAATCACATCCTCGGGCGACGCGTCCATCACCATGGGCGCGGGCGAGGAGGCGAAGATGCGCGAACTGGTGCAGGCGCTGGCCAAGGCGCAGCAAAAGGCGCTGGAGGATTCCACCTGGGTCGGGCGCGGCTTTGCCGAACAGGCCCGCGCCATGCACTATGGCGAGCAGGATCGGGCCAGCATCCATGGCGAAGTCGCGCTCAGCGAGGCGCGAGCCTTGATTGCCGAAGGGGTGGAGGTGGCACCCTTGCCTTTTCCGGTGGTTCCCCCCGAAGCGAAGAATTGACCGCGCCCTTTTCGCATAATAGAGCCGTCACCGGAGCACCCGTAGCTCAGCAGGATAGAGCATCAGATTCCTAATCTGAGGGCCATGGGTTCGAATCCCGTCGGGTGCACCATTTTTCCATGAGTTGTGGGTCGGTCGTCAATGCGGGGCAGTTTTTCGCTGCGAGGTATAGCGGCGATGCGAGCCAAAAATTGCAGTCGGCGGTGCTCAGCAATGGCCATGGAACCGACTTGCGCGAAGCGCTCATCATGCTTCCCTTGTTCAGCGGAATGTCTTGGCAAGGATGACCAGGGTCGGATCGCCCTCGACAGCTTCGACTGCGAAGCCCTTTTCGCGCTCCAGTTCGATGGTGCCGTGATTGTCGCGGCTTTCGATTGAGATGACGCGCCGCACGCCGCGCTTCTGCGCCTCGCTGGCCAGATGGTCGAGCACCGCCCAGCCCACGCCCCGGCCCTTATAGTCCCCGCGCACCGAAACGGCGACTTCGGCCGTGTCCAGCGCATTGTCGCAGGCGAGGATGCCGGAGGCGACGAGATCGCCGGTGGCGCCATCGAATGCCAATATGCTTTCGCTGCGGAAATGATCGGCATGGATCAGCGGGTCGAGCTGTTCGTGGCCGACATGCGGGATGGCCGAGAAGAAGCGGAAGCGCCGATCCTCGTCGCTGACCTGGTCGAAGAAGGCGGCGAGCAGAGGTTCGTCGCTTTCCTCCGCGGGGCGAACGTGAAGCTGGAGGCCCGAACGGGTCGGCAGGGTGAGGATGTGCGTGGCGTCGGTCATGAAAACGTCTCCCTTTTCAAGGGTGCCAGATTTAGAGGGCCAAGTGCCGGCGCGCATTGATCCTCGACAATGTCGGAGGATTTTGGGCGCGCCGGCCGGGGGTTCCGCTATCCGTCGATATTACGCCGGAAGGTTTCGGGAAGGAAGATCAGGCCCAGGACGACGGTTCCCGCCGCCACGATGACCGGGTACCAGAGGCCGTAATAGATGTCGCCGGTCGCGGCGACCATCGCGAAGCCGATCGCCGGCAGCAGCCCGCCCAGCCAGCCATTGCCGATATGATAGGGCAGCGACATGGAGGAGTAGCGGATGCGGCTGGGGAACAATTCGACCAGCATCGCGGCGATCGGGCCGTAAACCGCCGTCACCAGCAGGACGAGATAGAAGAGCAGCGCGACGACGAGCGGCTTGTTGATCTCGGCGGGGTTGGCCTTGCTGGGATAGCCGACCCGGGCAAGTTCACCCTCGACCGCGGGCTGGGCGGCGACGGCTGGCTTGTCGCCTTCGGCCGCCTTTGCGGGGCTGGCGGGCGCGCCGATCAGTTGGGCGGAGAAGGCCGCGATGGCCGCTTTTTTCTCTTCGCCCGAAAGCCGGGACGGATCGGGCGCGGTGAAGCGCTTGTCACCGACCGCGACGGTCGCGACGGTGCCGGGCGCGGCGACGACATTGGTGTAGTTCACACCAGCCTTGGCCAGCGCGTTCTTGACGATGTCGCAGCTCGTCTTGTCGAACTTGTTCGCGCCGACCGGGTCGAACTGCGAAGAGCATTCCGACGGGTCGGCGGTCACGGTCACCGGGGCGGCGGCCTGCGCCCGGGCGAGCGCGGGGTTGGCGGCATTGGTGAGCGCGTGGAAGACCGGGAACAGCGTCAGCGCGGCGAGCGCGCAGCCCGAGAGAATGATGGGTTTGCGGCCGATGCGGTCGGACAGCCAGCCGAAGAACAGGAAGAAGGGCGCGGCCATCATGAGTGCGATGATGATGAGCGTGTTGGCGGTCAGGCCGTCGATCTTCAGCATCTTTTCAAGGAAGAACATCGCGTAGAGCTGGCCGCAATACCAGACCACCGCCTGGCCCGCGATCGCGCCGAAAAAGGCGATGAGCACGATCTTGAGGTTCTTCCACTGGCCGAACGCCTCCTTGATCGGTGACTTGGAGCCGGTGCCCTCCGCCTTCATCTTCTGGAAGACGGGCGATTCATGCAGCTTCAGACGCAGCCACAGGCCGACGATGAGGAACAGGCCGGAGACCAGATAGGGAATGCGCCATCCCCAATCCTTGAACGCTTCCTCTCCGACGCCGGTGATGGGCGAACGGACCGTGATGACGATCAGCAGCGCCATTGCGAGACCGGCGGTCGCGGTGATCTGAATCCAACTGGTGTAGAAGCCGCGCCTGTTGTTGGGCGCATGCTCCGCGACATAGGTCGCCGCGCCGCCATATTCGCCGCCGAGCGCCAGACCCTGGAACATGCGCAGCACCACCAGCATGATCGGCGCGGCGACGCCGACCGACTTGTAGGTGGGAAGGCAACCCACGAGGAAAGTCGACAGACCCATGACGAGCAGCGTGATGATGAATGTGTAGCGGCGCCCGAACAGGTCACCGATGCGGCCGAAGAAGATGGCGCCGAAGGGGCGGACGATGAACCCGGACGCGAAGATCAGCAGGGCCATGATGAAGGAGGTCGTCTGGTTGAGGCCCGTCAGGAACTGCGCCGCTATGATCGCGGTCAAAAGGCCGTAGAGATAGAAATCATACCATTCGAACACGGTGCCGAGCGAGCTGGCGGTGATGATGAGCTTCTCGCTTCGCGTCGCCTGGTGATGCTTTGGCAGTCCGTCATATGTCGAAGCCATAACAGTCCCTCCTGTTAGAAATTATACTTCGCCGCGACGTCGAAGCGATCGACGTGGCCGTTGAGATCGTTGACGAGCCGGCGCTCGCCATGTCGGTACTCGATGCCGAGGTCGACATTCTTCACCGGGGAATAGAAGAGGTTGCCCGCGACACTCCATGCCTGACGATTGAACATCGCTATACCCGCAGTCGTCGCTGGATTGAGGGTATCGGCGTAGAAGATGCGCTGGTAGCTTGCGATCAGATTCACGCGCCACTGGTCGTTCAGGGCATATCGCCCCGCGCCGAACAGCGCGAGGTTGCGGACGCCGGCGAGCTGCCCGTTGGTCTGGAGAACCGCGTCAGGCCCGAAGTTCAGACCGAGATAGCGCCCGATCCCTTCGCCATAGGTCGCCTGGAATCGGATGTCGCTGCCATGTTTGGCGTCCAGGAATATCTTGCCGGAGGTGCTGATGCCCCATCCAAGCCGGGAGTCGACGATATGGGCAGCGCCCGTCTTCGCATTGTCGACGCGCAATTGGCGCCCCAGCACTGCAAGGTCGAGGAAGCCGAACCCACCCGCATATTCGAGGCGGCCGGTCATGTCGGGCGCATGATCCTCGCCATTTTCGATGAGGGCGGGCGCGCCGGCGGTGGCGGAAGCGGTTTCCGGATTTTCGGCGGCCAGATGAAGGGTCAGGCCGTGGCTGAGCGGCATGCTGTAGCGCACCATCGGCTGGCGCACGAAGATCAGGCCGTCGACGCCGCCGACATAATCCGTGCTCTCCGGGAAAACCGCCGGGTTCGAGAAATTGGTGAAGTCCTGGCCGAAGGTCCAGCGATCGAACTGGATGAGGGCGCGGCGCATCGCCAGATCATAGGCGTTGGTCGTGCGCTGCGTGCCCTGGCCCAGCGCCTGTGGGGTGCCGGGCGCGGCCTGGAAATCGAACTCGATATAGGCCTTGAGCGCATGCTTGCCGAGCTTGGTCGTGGCGTCCACCCAGAAGCGCGTCTGCTTTGCGGAGAAATCAGTGACGCGGGTGGGTGAAGTCGGGGAGGCGGGATTGAAGACCGGGACCGACTGCGGCAGATAGAGATCGCGGCCGAGCGTATTGCTCGGATCGTCGCCGCCGCTGTACCGGGCGCTGCTTGCGAGCAGCTTCACATAGCCGGACAGGACGACATTGCTATTGCCCGATCGGAAACCGAGCTTGGGCGTGCTGTCCGCCAGTCGGGTCATTTGGGCGGACGTCTCGTCGCTCTTGCGGACGGCGGTGGCTGCGGTGGCCGCGGTTTCGTCCTGCTGACTGCGCGCTGCGGCGAGTTCGGTCCGGAGCTGGGTGACTTCGTTCTCCAGCCGTTCCAGACGCGCCGCCAGATCCGCCTCCTTCGTGGTCTGCGCATGAGCCAGTTGGGGCGCGGCAAGCGCCGTCGCTCCCAGCAGGATGCGCAACAATGGCCTCATTTGCTTTGGCATCGACCTCTCCATGGCCCGGCTCGTTGTCCGGATAGGGAGAAGATCGCGCATGCCACGGCAAGGCGACAGCCGAACCATGGTCGGGGATCTACGACCTTCGTCTAGGGTCCGATATGCGCCAGCGGCCTTTAGGATGCGGTCCACGGATCGGTAGCGATCGAGGAGAGGAGTGCGAGACTATGGACCAGGGCGTTTATCCCGTTCCGAAACAGTGGGCGAAAGAAGCGCTGGTCGACGCCGCGCAATATCAGGAAATGTATGCGCGCTCGATTGCGGAGCCGGAGCGTTTCTGGGCCGAAGAAGCCCGGCGTCTCGACTGGATGCGGCCATTCAGCCAGGTGAAGGCGACGAGCTTTTCGGCGGAGGATTTTGGGATAAGCTGGTTCGCGGATGGCACGCTGAACCTGTCGGCCAATTGCCTCGACCGCCATCTGGAGGAGCGCGGCGACGCCATAGCGATTCTCTGGGAGCCGGACGATCCGGCGGAGCCCGAGCGGCGCATCAGCTATCACGCACTGCACGAGGCCGTGTGCCGTTTCGCCAATCTGCTCAAGGCGCGGGGCGTGAAGCGGGGCGACCGCGTCACCCTCTATCTCCCCATGGTGCCGGAGGCGGCGGTCGCGATGCTGGCCTGCGCCCGCATCGGCGCTATCCACTCGATCGTCTTCGCCGGCTTCTCACCCGAAGCGCTCGCCGGTCGCATAGAGGACTGCGCGAGCCGCATCGTCGTCACCGCAGACGAGGGTCTGCGGGGCGGCAAGAAGGTTCCCTTGAAGGCGAATGTCGACGCCGCTCTCGCCCATTGCCCCGATGTCGAGACCGTCATCGTGCTCCGCCGCACGGGCGCCGGGGTGAACATGGTCGAAGGACGCGACATCGACTGGACCACGGCGGTCGAAAACCAGTCTGCCCAGTGCGAGTCGGAGGAAATGGGCGCCGAGGATCCGCTGTTCATCCTCTATACCTCAGGTTCGACCGGCAAGCCCAAGGGGGTGCTGCACACGACCGGCGGCTATGCCCTGTGGGCCGCGATGACCCACCAATATGTCTTCGACTATCGCCCCGGCCAGATCTATTGGTGCGCCGCCGATATCGGCTGGGTCACGGGGCACAGCTATGTCGTCTATGGGCCGCTGATGAACGGCGCGACGACCGTGATGTTCGAGGGTGTGCCCAACTTCCCCGATCCCTCCCGTTTCTGGCAGGTGGTCGACAAGTTCGGCGTGGAGATTTTCTACGGCGCGCCCACCGCCCTGCGCGCGCTGATGCGTGAGGGGGACGAATGGGTGCGCAAGACCAGCCGCAAGACATTGCGCCTGCTTGGCAGCGTCGGTGAACCGATCAATCCCGAGGCTTGGGAATGGTATCACCATATCGTGGGGGAGGGGCGTTGCCCCATCGTCGACACCTGGTGGCAGACCGAGACCGGCGGCGCGATGATCAGCCCGCTGCCCGGCGCCACGGCACTGAAGCCGGGTTCCGCGACATTGCCGATGTTTGGCGTGAAACCCGAGCTGGTCGATGGCGAGGGGCGGCTGATCGAGGGGCCGGGCGAAGGCTGTCTCGTCCTGGCGGATAGCTGGCCGGGCCAGATGCGTACCGTCTGGGGCGATCATGACCGCTTTTTCCAGACCTATTTCACGACCTTCGCCGGGCGCTATTTCACTGGCGACGGATGCCGGCGCGACGAGGATGGCTATTATTGGATCACTGGCCGCATCGATGACGTCATCAACGTTTCCGGCCATCGCATGGGCACGGCGGAAATCGAAAGCGCGCTCGTCGCGCATCCCAAGGTTGCCGAGGCCGCCGTCGTCGGCATGCCGCATGAGGTCAAGGGGCAGGGCATCTATGCTTATGTCACGACTAATGCCGACGTAGAGCCGGACGAAGCGCTGCGCGGCGAGCTGATCCGCTGGGTCCGCAGCGAGATCGGCCCGATCGCCTCGCCGGACGTGGTGCAGTTCGCGCCCGGCCTGCCCAAGACGCGCTCCGGCAAGATCATGCGGCGCATCCTGCGGAAGATTGCGGAAAACGATGTTTCGAACCTTGGCGACACGTCGACGCTTGCCGATCCCTCCGTGGTCGATAATCTGCTGGCCAACAGACCACGGTTGGAAGAGGCGCAATAGAGACGATTCTCATCGCGGACGACCACCCGCTCTTCCGTCAGGCGCTGATGGTGGCGGTGATGAAGGTCGCTCCGCAAGCCAGCATCATCGAGGCAGGCACGCTCGCCGCCGCCGTGCGGGCGGCGAGCGAGGCCACGTCCCTGCGCCTCATCCTGCTCGATCTGAAGATGCCGGGCGCGGTCGGCTATTCGGGCATCGCGCTGCTGCATGCCGAACAGCCCGGTGTGCCGATCCTCGTCGTTTCAAGCGCCGATGGGGCGAAGGCGGCGGAGGAAGCCCAGGCGCTGGGCGCGGTCGGCTTCCTCTCGAAGGACAGCGACCTGCCCACGATAGAGACAGCCATTGCGCGGGCCATGGGCGGCCATAGGCTTCCGCCCGCTCCGCCACGGCCCGAAGATGCGGTGCAGAAGGAGATCGCCTCCCTGACGCCGACGCAGTTGAAGGTTCTGCTGGAAGTGCTGCATGGCAAGCTCAACAAGCAGATCGCGCACGACCTCATGATGAGCGAGGCGACCGTGAAGGCGCATATGACGGCGATCATGCGCAAGCTCGATGTGAACAACCGCACCCAGGCGGCATTGGTTGCGCGTTCGCTGGGACTCGATCTCAACCACTGACGCGCGCGAGGAAGGCCGAAATGGCTTCCGGCGCTGCGGGTTTGGAGATGAAGGCGACATTGAGCATGGCGGCGCGTGCAGCAAGGCTCGCCTCATCTTCCGCCGTGACCAGCGCGGCGGGCAAGGCCGGTTGTCGACGCCGCAGCGCCGCGATCAGGGCGAGGCCGTCCTCGTCGCCGCCAAGCTGAAAGTCGACCAGCGCCGCGTCCGCTCTACGCGCGAGCTTTCGGGCGGTCTCGCCATCCCCGGCGGTCAGGGCACGGTGGCCTAGGCTGGCCAGCAGCGCCTCCGTCGCCGCCACGATCATCGGATCGTCATCGACCACAAGCACGGCAAGGTCTCGCGCCTCCGGGAGAGCGGCCTTGACTGCTGGGGCCGGTTCCGGCGCGGTCCGCCCTGTGCCTTCGGGCATGAGCAGGCTGAACCGGCTGCCTTTTCCCGGAACGGAATGCACCTCGATGCTGCCGCCGAGCAGCCGGACGATCCGGCGGGCGAGGGCCAGGCCAAGGCCCAATCCTTCGACGTCCAGCGCCCCCAGGCGGGTGAATTCCCCGAATATTGCCTCGATCTGGTCGGCGGCGATGCCGACTCCGGTGTCGACGATGTCGATGCGGATCATGTCGCCCCTGCGCCTGACGCCGAGCAATATCCCGCCATGCTGCGTGTAGCGCAGGGCGTTGGAGACGAAATTCTGCAACACGGAGCGGAGCAGGCCCGGATCTGTATCGAGATGACCGGCAAGCGGGCCGGTCAGCAGACGCAGCCCCTTTTCCTTCGCCATCGGCGCGAACCCTTCAGCGAGATTTGTGAGAAAGGGGGCGAGATCGATCGGCTCCGGACTCGGTTGCACGCCACCGGCATCGAGCTTGCTGATGTCGAGGAGCGCGCGCAGCAGACCCTCTGCCGCAACGATCGCGCCGTCGATGCGCTGGGCAAGCATATGCGGCGTTCCCTCGACCTCGCGTTGCAGGGCCGCGGCGAACAATCGCGCTGCGTGCAGCGGCTGGAGCAGGTCATGGCTCGCGGCGGCGAGGAAACGGGTCTTGTCCTTCGTCGCCTCGGCAAGCCGTGCATTGGTGTCGCTGAGTTCCCGGGTACGGTCCGCGACACGGGTCTCCAGCTCTCCCAAGGTCCGGCCAAGTTCGTCGCGAATGCGGGCGTCCTCGGTAATGTCGATGAAGCTCGTGACATAGCCGCCGCCCGGCATCGGGCCGCCGATGGTCTTGATGACGCGGCCGTCCTTGCGCCGCCTCTCGAAACTGTGCGGCAGACCCCGGCGCATATGGCGCAGACGTTTCTTGACGTGGAATTCGATATCCTCACCCCCGAAATCGCCCAGCCGGCCATTATAGCGGATAATTTCCGCGATCGGGGCGCCCACCCGCAGGAAGCCGGGAGGAAAGTCGAACAGGTCGAGATATTGGCTGTTCCAGGCGACCAGGTTCATGTCGGCATCGACGACGCTGATGCCGGCGTCGATATGCTCGAAGGTCGCGGCCAGCAGCTCGCGGGAGAAGCGCAGCGATTGCCCTCTTTCGCCAAGCAGCCGGGTGACGTCGGAGAGGCTCATCTGTCCCCCGGCCAGCGCTGAGGCGACCAGGGCGCGGGCCGATGAGGCGCCAACGACGCGCGCGATCAACTCGCGGGCGCGTTGCGCCGACCGCCTGTCGATGGGCGTGCCGCGTGCCGCTGCCGGAAATTCGCGGGCCGCCTCTTCGTCACCGACGAAGCTGGCGGTGAGCTGCGCGAGTTCGGCAAGATCGGTGATCGGGCGTTGGCTGCCGAGGCGGGGAAGGACGGGCGCCTTCACCTTGCGCGCCGCGACGAGGGCGAAGACGAGAAGGTTGGCGCCAAGGCTCCATGCGACGCCGTGCACCAGCGGGGAGGCGGCTCCGATGCCGAACAGGCGCAGCGGATCGAACGCGCTTCCCGCAAGCGCGGCCAGCCAGGCGGACGGCAGGATGGGCGGCAGGGCGAGGGTGTAGAACCAGATGACCAGCCCGACGGCGAGGCTCGCTCGCGCCGCGAGGGCGTCGCGGCCCGGCGCGTAGGTGGCAAGGATCAGGTGCGGGGTGAACTGCGCCATGGCGGCGAAGGCGACGAGACCGATCGAGGCGAGCGATTGTTCGGCCGAAACCAGCAGCGCCCAGGCGAGCGCCGCCGCGATGATGGCGACGATCGAAAAGCGCCGCACGAGCAGCATGCGCCGGCCGAGCGTCCCCGCACCAGCCTCCGCCCCGCTCTCGCGTGCCAGCAATGTGGGAAAGAGGAGGTCGTTCGAGACCATCGTCGCCAGTGCGGTCGAATCGACAACGACCATTGATGCGGCCGCCGCGATCCCGCCCAGCAGGGCGAGGGCAAGCACAATGCCCTGTCCGTTCATTTCGGGCAGTTGGAGCATGTAGAGATCGGGCTGGGCGCCGTGCAGCAGGCTTGCGCCAGCCAGCGCGATGGGCAGCACCATCAGAGCCATCGCGCCGAGATAGGCCGCGAGTCCCCAGCGGGCGCCCACCAGATCGCCCGGCTCGCGGGCCTCGACCAGCCCCATGTAGAATTGCCGCGGCAGGACGATGATCGCCATGACCGAGATGAGGAAGATGATTCCGACCTCGATCGACAGCCTCTCCGGCCGGAAATTGGCGGACAAGATGGCGACGCCCCGCGCCAGACCCGTGGCGTCCGCCTGGCCCAGCAGGAAGAGGGCCAGGATCGCCACGGTCGTCAGCGCGATGATCTTGAGCAGGGATTCGATGCCGATGGCATAGACGAGACCCTCGCTGCGCCCGGCCAGTTCGAACCGGCGGGCGCCGAAGAGCATGGCGAACAGGGAAAGCAGCCAGGCGGCGGTCAACATGGCCAGCGTGGCGACGGGACGGCCCGTCACGATCGAGATCGCACCGCCGATGGAGCGGAATTGCAGGGCGACATAGGGAACGGTTCCCAGCAATGCGATGACCGTGACGAGGCGGGCCACGACCACATCATGGCCAAAGCGGGCGGCGATGAAGTCGGAAACGGTCGTTGCCTGCTCCTCCGCGACCGCCTCAGCGAGCTTGCGCAGGAATCGCGGGGCGGCGATCAGCAGGCAGATGGGCGCGAGATAGATGGGCAGATAGTGCCAACCGTCGCGCACGGCGCTTCCGACCGCGCCATAGAAGGTCCAGCTCGAACAATAGACGCCCAGCGCCAGCGCATAGGCGCCGTGGCGCACATCGTAACGGCCGAAGGCAAGGCCGCCGCGCCTTTCCACGATGGTGGCGATCCCGAACAGCAGCAGGACGATCGCAAGCGCGAGAAGGGCCGCCGAAAGCAAACTCATAGCCGATGTCTATCTGTTCCTCTGCGCTGGAACAACGCGTGGGTTGCGGCGATCGCAATGGCTTGATCGAGCGGCGAATTGGGATAAGCGGCAGGGATTGATTGCTGGACGAGCTATGACCGCCATCCTCTACAGTTTCCGCCGCTGTCCCTATGCGATGCGGGCGCGCATGGCTTTGCTGGCAAGCGGCCAGCCCGTGGAACTGCGCGAAGTGGTGCTGCGTGACAAGCCCGCGCAGATGCTCGCTTTGTCACCCAAGGGCACGGTGCCGGTGTTGGCCTTGCCCGATGGGCGGGTATTGGATGAGAGTCTGGACATCATGCGCTGGGTGCTGGCGTGCAATGATCCCGAAGCCTGGCTGGCGGGCGACGATCCCGAATTGATCGCCGCCAATGACGGGCCGTTCAAACATCATCTGGACCGCTACAAATATGCTAGCCGCCATGGGGCGGACCCGTTGGTCCATCGCGCCGAGGCTGCTGCATGGCTCGACAAGCTGGAGGCGCGGCTGGAGCGGAACTATCAGCTATGCGGCGACAGGCGAACGATGGCGGATGTCACCCTGTTTCCCTTTGTGCGTCAATTTGCGGCGACCGATCCGGACTGGTTTTCGGCTCAGCCTTTTCCACGCTTGCAGGCGTGGCTGGCGGGGCATGTCGCGTCGGAGGTCTTCACCCGCGTCATGATCCGCGTTGCAGCCTGGCGGGAGGGCGATCAGCCGGTTTTCCTGCGTTGATTGGCCTTGTCGTTTGTCCCGGCGTCTCCACCCCCTATGTCGGCAAATCGGCCAGATCATATAGTGGCCGGATTTCGATCTCGCTCGGTCCCGGCATGGGATTGGGGCAGCGCTTCACCCAGGCGACCGCCTCGTCCATGTCCTTGACTTCCCACAGCCAGAAACCGGCGACCAGTTCGCGGACCTGCGCGAAAGGCCCGTCGATGACGGTGCGGCCGGCGCCGTCGAACGCGACGCGCTTGCCTTGGGAGGAGGGCGTGAGGCCGTCGGCGGTGAGCAGGACGCCGGCCTTGGCCAGTTCGTCATTGAATTGGCCCATCGCCTTCATCGCTTCCATCGCCTCGGGCGTGGGGGCGAAGCCCCGTTCGCTGTCTTCGGTGGCCTTTACGAGCACCATCACGCGCATCATCTGTCTCCTGCTTCCGGCAGCATCAGAGTGTAGGAGAAGTCCCGGATGATCAACAGGCTCGGAGCCGCAGATGCGCTTCTCCGGCATGCATCGATTGCGGCTATCGTTCCGCCGGGGCGGGAGCGATCTCGCTGGCCACGACCATGTTCTTCGCCCGGTCGATCGACCAGAGGCGGCGCGGCTGCACAGGATCCCAGTCGATCGCCTGTCCGGGCGTTGCGATGCCGATGGTGCGGCGCAGCTCCAGCGTGGAGCCCGCTTCCGGGAAGGCAAGTTCGTAAAGTTCCGGCCGGTCATGGCCGGTCACGTAAAGCCGACCGTCCGCACTCCAACTGGCGCCCGAGCAGCTATAGGGGGTGAAGCGGGCCAGCACTTCCGGCGGAAAGGTCCAGGCGGCCTCCTGCCGGAATCGGTCGTCCATGCGGACCAGCAAGGTATAGCGCGTGTCCCGGCCCGGCTCGCCGCCCTTGCCCGCATAATTGGCGAAGATCGCCCACCATTTGCCGTCATGCCGGTCCAGCGCCGTCAGCGATCCGGGGCCGAAACCCAGGCTGACCGTGCGGACATGGCGCAGCGTGGCGGTGTCGAAAAATTCGACCGCGCTGGTCTGCGGCACCGCCGGATAGTTGGACGCGGCGCAAACCAATTCGCGATCCACCACGGTGCAACTGTTCATATGCGGGAAAAGCCGCCGTTCCCCCTGCCATTGGGCGACGCGCTCGCCGGTGGCGATGCGATATTTGCCGATCCGGTCATTGTCGATGGCATAGATGAACCTGCCGTCGGACGCCGCGCCCTGATTGGCTTCGGGGGCGGTCATGCGGAATGTCACCGGGGACGGAGCGGGCGACGGGGCGTCGGATGGCTGCGCGCCTGCCATGCCGCCGATGGCGGGGATCATGACTGCCGCCAGCAGTGCGGCGGACAAGCGTCCCAGGGGGCTGCGGTACATCAATGCATGTCTCCCAGGCGGGTGGGCAAGGGATCGCGATTGGCGAAGTGGACTGGTTCATGCAAGCGGCGGACCGGCGTACGGTAGCGGATGACATAGCCGAAATGATCTGACAGCGGTTCGCCTCCGGCTTCGGTGCCGAAGGGTACCCGCGCCTGAAGGACAGTCAAGGGCATGTCCTGTCCGTCGCGGGCGAAGATCCAGTCCTTGCCATGTTCGACCGCGTGGAGCAGGTCGAGGCGCGCGCCTTTGTCTGCGGTCGTCTGGGCCAGGGCTTGGCGGGCGCCGTCGAGAGCGGGCGCGACAAAGCGCAGGCCGGACCGGGCGAATCCCGTGAAAAAGGCGGTCCGGCGCTGCATGTCGCTGCCGATATTCATGTCGCCGCCCAGGATCAGCGCCTGTCCTTTGGGCACATGGCGGGCCACGAATCGGGCCATCAGATCGACCTGCCGCCCAAAGGCCTGCTGCGTTCGCTCGACGGGCACCATAGCCGCCTTGCGTGCATTCAGATGCGCATTGACGATGCTGATGGGGCCGGTGCCCGGCACATGGAGATGGGCGATCAGCACCCCTTTGTTCGCCATGCAGTCCAACCCGGCGCAGGCGAAGTCCGGAAAGGCCATCCGATCGATCCCCGTGATCGGATAGTCGGACAGGATCATGAGCCCGCTGCTCAACGATTTCCCCATGCGCTCGCCCCGGTCCCAGCGCGCTGACTGGAGATAGGCGATGTCGGCTGCGTCCGTTGGGGCGTTCGTTCGAAGTCCGCTATCGGGGCCGAAGGCGATGTTCCTATAACCGGCCTGTTCGGCAAGCGTCTGAGCTTCCGACGAGAAAGCTTCCTGCAACAGCACGACATGGGGTTGTTGGCCCGCCTGGCGCATGGCCGCCAGTCTTCCGCCGATCCGGCTCAGCGCTTCGTCGCGGCCCAGGGCCAGCGGCCAGGGCAATCCCTTGATGTTGTAGGTCATGACGGACAGCGCATGGCTGTCCGTCGCCGCCGTAGCTGGCGCCATCAGTGCAAGATGCGGATCTTCCCTGCCTGATCCTGACGTGGCAAGCATCGCCAGCCCGACGAAGAGCAACGGCTGAAATGCCTTGAGCATGATGATGACCCCCCGCTTTGGGGGCGCAACTAGCAGGTCATTGAGTCAGAGCAGTGGCGGTAGCGCTGCAATGGGATGAAATTTAAAAGTCGACCTTTTCACCGAAATGCAATCTGTCTGTCATGATTTCGTTTCGGAATGGGTATATTCCGGTTCGGTCCATGTCTCTCATTTTTATTTATCGTTGAAAATAATTTTGGATAATTCATACAATATAATGAAATATAGTTTGATTTATTGAGAAATAATTATTGATAATAATCGATAAATTCACAATTCAATTTTTGATTAAACTGAAATATTATTTGATAATTTCTATAATAATATGAATTATGAAACGAAAATTACAGGACATGTAGAGTTATTGTTACAATCAATGTAACAAAAATGTTGTGATCGAGACCTAATGGCGGCCCCGCAAAACATCCACTCGATGGATTTGAAAAGGGGTTACACGCATGATTCGTCCTTCCGCCTCCTTGCTGCGCGCGTCGCTTTGCGGCCTGCTGCTGGCGTCGGTTTCCGCGCCTGCGCTGGCCAGCGCCGCGACCGATGAGCAGCAGCCCGTCGATGCCGCCGCCGCCGTCGACGACGCCGGTCTCGGCACGATCGTCGTCACCGCCACCAAGCGCGAAACCAATTTGCAGGAAACGCCGATCTCCATGGCGGTGATGAGCACCGAGGCGCTCAAGGACCGCCATGTGTCCAGCCTCTACGATCTCGCCGACGGCGCCGTCCCGTCGCTGCGCATCGCGACCTTCGAAGCGCGCCAGTCGGCCCTGACCATCGGCATTCGCGGCATCGTGCCGCTCGACGCCAACCAGCCCGCCCGCGAACAGGGCGTCGGCATCTATGTCGACGGCGTCTATATGGGCCGCCAGCACGGCCTGAACGCCGCGCTGTTCGACGTCGAGCGCGTGGAAGTGCTGAAGGGACCGCAGGGCACGCTGTTCGGCCGCAACACCGAAGGCGGCGCGCTCAGCATCGTCAGCAAAGCTCCCACTGGTGAGTTCGGCGGCCGCGTTGAAGCGGGTACGGGCAATTATGGCGGCCGGACCGCCGATGCCCACATCGATTTGCCCAAGATCGCAGGCTTCTCCGTCAAGCTGGACGGCGTGATCCAGCATCAGGACGCCACCACCCGCAACCCGATGGCGGGCCAGGCCGGCTGGAACTATTACAACCGCAAGGGTCTGCGCGCTGCCGTGCGCTGGCAGCCGACCAGCACCATCACCAACGACTTCTCCTATGATGTCGCCAAGGATGAGAACACGCCCTTCTACAGCCAACTGCTGAACTACAATCCCAATGGTTGCCAGGGCACCACTGCAACTAGCGCCAGCACGCTGCAGTCGGCTGTCCCCGCCTGCTATCTGCCGGGCACCAACTACACCGACCTTACCGGCACGGTAAAACCGCGCCTGCCCGGCCTCGTCACCAATGGCGACACCCGCATGGGCGTGGCCGACATCGGCGTGCCGCAGCAGGTCAGCGTCGACAAGACGCACGGCTTCACCAACTTGCTGAAGTGGGAAGTCTCGCCTGAGATCGAACTGCGCTCGATCACCGCATGGCGCGGTGTTGATGCGACCCAGTGGGACAATAGCGGCGGTGGCCACCGTCCGCCGGTGGTGGCCAACCAGGCTGCGTGCACCCTGGCCCAGCCCTGCGCCTTCAGCCGTTACAGTCTTGCCGACCTGCGTCAGCGCCAGTTCAGCCAGGAACTCCAGGCCGTCGGCACGGTCGGTTCGATCGACTATGTCGCGGGCTTGTTCTACTTCAATGAACATGTCAGCGACGATGCCGCAACGCCCAGCTCAATGGGCCTGGCTCTGGTTGGCGGCACGCCGACCTATGTCCGCATCCCGTTCTGCACCACGTCCACGCCAGCCTTTGTCGGCTCGGCGGTCAATGGCTGCTCGATCGACCGCGCTTCGGAAGTCTGGTCGAAGAGCTATGCCGCCTATGGCCAGCTCACCTGGAACGCCACGGATGCTCTGCACATCACCGTGGGCGGCCGCTACACGCGTGACGAGAAGAAGGGCGTCCTGCACTATTCGCGCAACGTGAACTATGACCTCACCCCGCCCGCTGCCAGTGTCGGCTACAAGCCGCTGGACGCGACGTGGAACCGCTTCAACCCGATGGCGACCGTCGCCTATGACTTCAACAAGGATCTGCACGTCTACGCCAAATATGCGACCGGTTATCGCGCAGGCGGCGCCAGCTCGCGCACGTCCAACTATCAGGCCTTCAATCCTGAAGATGTGAAGTCCTATGAAGTCGGCCTGAAGTCGGACTTCTGGAACAACCGCGCCCGCTTCAACCTGGCCGGTTACATCATGGACCGCAAGAACAGCCAGGTGGATATCAGCTCGATCCAGTTCGTGGGGACGAGCAGCTTCAACAACCTCGTCACCATCAATGCGCCGGGCATCACCAAGATCCGCGGTATCGAGGCCGACCTGACGGTGGAACCGATCGATGGGCTGACGCTCAACGCCTCCTATGCCTATACCTATACGAAGATCCCGCCGGTGCTGATCACCGCCACGGATTCGGCGAACCGTTCGACCAGCGTTTACCAGAACTTCTACATCGTCTTCACGCCGCGCAACGCCGCTAGCGGGTCGATCGACTATGCTCTGCCGATTGGCGGCGGCGACACGAAGCTGAAGTTCCACTTCGACGGCAACTATTCGCAGGCCACCCAGGCCTTCGACCAGTTCGCCACGAAGAATGACAGCTCGCTGATCTTCAATGGCCGCATCTCGCTGGCCGACATCGGGACGGGTAATGGCCGCAACCTGACGCTCAGCATCTGGGGTCGCAACCTGTTCAACGAGCAATATGTGTTCCGCCGCGATCCGTCGAACAGCCTGCCGGGCGCGCCCACGGGTAACGTGACACAGGGCAGCGTCAACAACGTCCTGGGCGACTATGGCAATTTCAATGCGCCGCGCACCTATGGCGTGGAAGCGTCCGTGAAGTTCTGATTTCCGAAGAAAGAAAAAGGGGGCCGTGGCTTACGCTGCGGCCCCCTTTTTTCATGCGTGGTGGAAGCGTAGCGTCACCCGCAGTCCTGGCAGCGCATCGCTGAGTTCCAGCGTGCCGCCATGCAGCCGCGTTATGGAAGCGATCAAAGGCAGGCCGAAGCCATGACCCTTGCCCTCCATCGCCCCATTGCCCTCGACGGTCAGACGACCGAAGTGATCCAGCGCGCGTGCCCTGTCCTCCGCCGCGATGCCGGGGCCGTTGTCGGACACGATCAGGGACGTAACCTCCGTTCCCTCTTGCAAGGTGATTGTCATGTCCGTGCCCGCAGGGGTATGCCGCAGGATATTCTCGATCAGGTTGACGATCATCTGCGTCAACAATGGCCGGTCGCCATTCAGCACCGCCGGTTCCAGCGTCAGCGTGGCCATGCGGTGGCCGCTTTCCTCGATCACCGGCTCCAGCGCTTCGATCGTCTCCTCGACCAGCGCGCGCAGGTCCACGGGGGCGAAGTTCGCCCGCCGCGCCCCGCTGTCCACCTCCGCGATGCGCAGCAATGCCGCGAACAGCGCCAGCAGCCGATCGGCCTCCGCCTGCGCCTTTTCTATGCCGGGACGCACACGCTCCGCCCCCGGATCGGCCGCGATCAGGCTGAGCTGATTACGCAGCCGCGCCAATGGCGTGCGCAATTCATGCGCGACGCCGTTGGTGACGTTGCGCACCTCCTCCATCAACTCATTGATGCGGTCCAGCATCCGGTTGAAGGCGGCGGCCTGTCTGTCGAAGGCGGTGCCCGATCCGTCGACCGGCACCCGCTGCGACAGGTCGCCGTCGAATATCGCCTCCACCGTGCGGCGCATGTCGACGATACGCCGCCGCACGATCAGCGTGAAAGTGGTCGCGGCCGTCAGGGCGATGGCGATGATCGATCCGAAGCCGATCAGGTAGATGCGCGCCCGCGCCGCATTATAATGGTCGAACGGCTCGGTTTCCGCGATCACCGCCAGGCGCAGGCCGTTGCCCAGATCCCGCACCAGCACCTGGCCGTGGCTGAGACCCTTGATCCTGTCCGCAACGTCGACCCGCGACACGCCAAGCGGCAATGGCCGGGTCACCCGGACATTGCCCGCGATCTGCCGCCCATTTTCGGACAGGATGAAGCCCAGATCGCCCGTGTCCCGGTCCCGCGACGCGGTCATGATCCGCAGGCCGATGCGCCGCGCCCGATAGGCCTCACCCTCCGGCGCGATCACATTGCTGGCGCTTTCGATGCGCTGGCCGACCAGATGGTCGATCGTCCGGAAGGTCGCGAAATAGATGCCGAAGGCGGTCGCCAGCGTCGCGCAGAGAAAAACCGCAAGGAAGGCGAGCGTCAGCGCCCGCAGCGATCGCAACTGCAAATCATCCCCTCAACATATAGCCGACGCCGCGAATGGTCCTGATGGGATCATCGTCGCCAAATTCGGTGAGCTTGATCCGTAACCTGCGGATATAGGCCTCTACGATGTTGGTCGCCGGTTCGAAATCATAATTCCATACGCGCTCCAGCAACATGGCGCGCGTGACCGTGCTGTCGGCATTGCGCACCAGTTCGGTCAGCAGCTTGAATTCGATCTTCTGGAGGTTGAGCACCTTGCCGTTGCGCCAGGCGCAATGCTTTGTCGGGCTGACGAGCAGGTCGCCTGCGCGCAGCGTTTCGTCCGATCCGTGCTCCACCCAGCCGCGCGCCCGGACCAGCGCCTGGAGCCGGGCGTTGAGTTCGGCCGGATCGACCGGCTTCACCACATAATCGTCGGCGCCGCTGTCCAGCCCTTCGATCTTCTGCCGGGACTGGCCCAATGCGGTCATCATGATCACGGGGGTCAGGATATTATTGTCGCGCAGGCTGCGCAGCACGGCGATGCCGTCCATGCCGGGCAGGATGCGATCCAGGATGATCGCATCGAATTGGGTGCCCGCCACCGCTTCGATGGCGCGCCGGCCATCCTGCACGATGCTGCTGCTATGCCCAATCAGGCGAAGCTGTTCGGCAAGTTGCAGGGCGAGAGGTTCGTCATCCTCGACGATCAGCAGATGCAGGGCCACTTATCCATTCCAATGATGAGATTGTCCCCTGCCGATCGGCCTTAGCATTCCCGTCCTGCAATGCCAATGAAATGCGGGGCCGGACCGATCGAGGCCGCAAGTCGATGGGCGGCTTCCCGGCGTCCGGCAGGCTTGCCCCCATGATCCGGGCCAAGGTGGGGGCAATGGCGCGCATGTCGATCTGGCCCAGCGTCTTGCCCGCGGGAATGTCCTTGCCCATCAGGAGAAAGGTCGACTGCAAATTGGCCGGTCCCGGAAAATAGCCATGCATGCCCTTGACCGGGGCAGGCGCCACGAGCGGCGCGCCCGGTCCGCGAAAAATGTCGGTCACGAAGCCGGGCTGGAGATCGACATAGAAGGCTGCCTGCGGATTGCCGCCCATTTGCGCGATCTGCCCGCGATCCGCGATCCGCGCGATGCCATGAGCGGGATCGGCCGCCAGCCTGTCGAGCAGCGCCCTGACCCGCGCGGTCAGAGCCTGATCCTTCGGCTGGGCGAGCATGATCGCCGCCGATCCGCCGGAAATCCAGGGCATGGCCAGCCAGGAGGCGACCTTGCCGTCCTTGTCGAGCGTGATCAGCTTTTCATCGATGAAGGGACGGAACAGGTTGACGGCGCTGTGCGTCGCCTGGAACCCATGGTCGCTGACCAGCGCGATGGCCGCGTCGGGATGCGCCCTGCGTTCCGTGGCGATGAGCTGGCCGACGATCCCGTCGATCTTCTCCAGCACGGCCTTTGCATCCGGCGTGCCCGGTCCCTTCGCATGCTGCTCATGGTCGAGCGCGGTCAGATAGACGGTCAGGAAATCGGGCTTGTGGTTTTCGATCAGGGCGGTGGCGAAGCGGCCCCGATTTTCGTCGCCGGGCAGGCTTTCGTCGATCCCCATGGCATAGGATGCGCCGGTCGCCCTTTCCAGTTCCGCTCTCAGGCCGGGCGTCGACAGCGCGTCGAGCAGCTTCGCGTCGTCCGCATGGCCGGTGCGCCAGATCTGCGGCAGGTTCCAGGTCACGCCCTTTGCCGCGACGCTGACCGGCCAATGGACGTTGCCGGTGGTGAGACCCGCCTTCGTCGCCGCTTCCCACAAGGTCGGCACCTGTATGTCGGAGGCATACCAGGTCCAGCCGCCCTGATTGATCTGCATGGGATCGAAGCTGTTATTGGCGGTGATGCCATGCCGGGCGGGCGCAACGCCGGTGATCAGCGTCGTATGGCTGGGATAGGTGAGGGTGGGCAGCACCCCCGTCACCCCCGATGCCGATGCGCCTTCCTTGACGAAGCGGCGCAGATTGGGAATGGCAAGGCCGCGCTTGTCCGCTTCCAGCACGTCGCCGGGCCGCAGCCCGTCGATGGAGATCAGCAGGACCGGGTTCGCCAGCGCCGCGCCGGGAAGGGCGGCGAGGGCGATCATAAGCAGCGCGGCCTTGGTCATCGGCTCAGAACCCCGCCTTGAGGGTGGCGAAGAACTGCGCCGGGGCGCCGACCAGCAGGGTCTGCGCGTCGCCGCTATTGCCGAAGCCGCCCGACCCGATGGTGCCGACATAGCGCTTGTCGAGCAGGTTGGTGGCGTTGAGCTGCAATTCCAGATGCGGGCTGAAATGATAACCGACGGTCGCGTCCACGATCACCCGGCCCGGCACTGAGGCATCATTGGTATAGCTGTAATAGCGCCGCGACATGTAATTGACGCCGATCCGGCCATAGGCGCCCTCATGCTCATAGTTGATCTCGCCCCGGGCGATATGTTTGGGGCTGTCCACCACGGTCTTGCCCTTGATCGCCGCGACCAGCGTGCCGTCGCCGTTCACCACATCGTCGCGATAGGTGGCGTCCGTATAGCTGTAGGAGGCGTAAAGACCGAAGCCGCCGCCCAGCTTCAGGTCGCCCGCCGCCTCGACGCCGACAGCGCGGACATTGCCGACATTCTGGAGCGCGGAGGCAAAGCCCTGGATCGGGCTGCCGACCTGCACCGCGAGCAGGCGGTTGCGGAAGTTGACCAGATAAGCGCCGACCACGCCGTTGAAAATCGGCGTGTTGTAGCGCAGGCCCAGTTCATAGGTGTCCGACTCTTCCGGCTTCAGATTGTCCTTGATCGCGTCGAAACCCTTCTGGTTGGTCGAGAAGGGACCGGTCGTCGTGGCGCTGGCAAAGGCGCGGGTCGCCTGGGTGAAGCCGCCGAAGACTTCCGCCTCCGGGGAGAGTTCGACCGCGAAACCGGCATGAGGCTGGAACCAGTCCTCCGCCTTGATGCGGCCCTGCGGGAAGGTCGCTTGGACCACGGCGTCGGCCTCGTTCGTGACCTTGAAACCCTTCCAGCCCAGGTTGATCTTCACCATGCCGAAATCGATCTGGTCCTGGACATGATATTGGATCGTGTCGGTGGTGAAATCGAACTCCCACTGGGTCGCGAAGGGATTCTTCGGATAGTCGCGGAAGCTCAGGCCCGGCTCGGTCCGGCTGGCGAAGGCGTAGAAGCGGCGGGCCTGGTTGAACTTGTTATTCTCATACCAGCCGCCGACCGTGAAATTCTGGATGCCCAGCGCGAAGTCGACGCTGCCGAACACGCCGATCCGGTCCATCTGATATTCGGTGGTGCGCACAGACATCGGCACGCCATTGGGGCTGGGGGTATAGGGCGTCGCCCACAGGCCCATGCCCTTGTTGTTGTGATAATAGCCCTTCAGCTTCAAGCTGGCATGCTCGCCCAGCGGCGCGGAGACGCCGATCGCGCCCAGCCAGTCCTTGCGCAGGCCCGACGCGTCATAATAGGCGTCGTCGGCGCTGGTGACATTGCCGGGATAGACCTGACCTCCGGCAACCAGCGCGCCGCTATAGTCGTAGCGCCCGTCGGGGAAGGGCGACCCGCCGCTGTTGCTGATCCGATCGACGTCGTTGAGGCGGCTGGCATAGTCGATGGCGCGGGCATAGTCGGGATATGTATTGTCCCAGTTCCAGCCCAGCCGCTGGATCATCGACATCGACATGTCCTGATAATCCTGCTCGCGCCGGTCGGAATAGCTGAGCCAGCCGTCGACCGTCACGTCACCGACGGGGATCACGACCTTGGCATTGCCCATATGCTGGTCCTGCGTGCCTTGCCCCTTATATTTATCGGTCGAGCCATAGCCGTAGGAGACATAGCCCCGAATGCCGTCCCGGCTGCCCAGAGCCAGACGGGCGAAGGCGCGCCAAGTCTCGTCGCTGCCATAGGTGAGGTTGCCCTGACCCGAAAGCGCGCCGCCGCTCAGATAATCGGCGGGGTCGGCGGAGAAGCTTTCCACCGTGCCGCCCAGCGCGTTGGTCGCCTGGGTGCCGATGGAACCGGCGCCCTGCGACACGCGCACGCTGCCGATATTTTCCGAACTGATCGCGCGGGTGATGTGCAGGCCGTTATGATTGCCATAGCTCATGTCGCCAAGCGGAATGCCGTCGAAGGTGAAGCCGAGCTGGTTCTGGTTGAAGCTGCGGATGGTGACGCGCTGCGACCATTCATAATTGCCGAACGGGTCGGCCGACTGGAAATTGACGCTGGGCAGCTTTTCGATGGCTTTCAGCGCATTGGTGCCGGGCGTCAGGGTGACGATGTCCTGCGCCTTGATCTCCTGTACCTGGCGGGTTTCGCCCCGGCCAAAGACGATGATGTTCGCGCCTTCGGCGGCGGCATCGGTGGAAGATGGGGCGGGCGCAGGTTCCTGCGCGAAGGCTGGCATGGCGGCCATGGCCGTGGAGGCCATCAGCAGGATGGTGGCGATACGCATGTGGACTTCCCCTTTTTCCGCAATCGTGGATTGGGGGGCGCCCTAGCCGTTCAATATTGCACTGCGATGTGCGGTGCTTGACCGAGGAGAGACAATTTCGTGACGATGGTGTCACAATTGGGCGGTGAACAGCGGCAGTTGAGTGATCGGGCAGGCCATCCTCATCCGTCATGCTGAAACAGGTTCAGCATGACGGATGGGCGGGAGGCCGGAATTTCATTCCTAACCTTCGCGCGCGACCTGGAATCCGGCGAAGGACTGGCTGACCGGCATCAATTCGATCCGATTGAAGTTGAGATGGGCCGGCTGGGTGGCGACCCAGAACAGGGTTTCCGCTATATCGTCCGCCGTCATCGGATTGGCGGTGCTATAAAGCGCGTCGGACGCCGTCTGGCTGCCCGTGCGGACCAGGGTGAATTCGGTTTCGACCATGCCCGGTTCGATCGATGTCACGCGGACGCCGGTGCCGTGCAGGTCCGATCGCAGGCCCAGCGAGAACTGGCTGACGAACGCCTTGGTCCCGCCATAGGCATTGCCGCCCGCATAGGGGTAGGTCGCCGCGACCGAACTGATGTTGATGATCGCGCCCTTGCGCTCGATCAGGCGCGGCAGCAGCTTGTGAGTGATCGTGACCAGCCCGGTGATGTTGGTGTCGATCATCTGGCGCCATTGACCCAGATCGGCCTGCTGCGCGGGCGCGGTGCCCAGCGCCAGCCCCGCATTGTTGATCAGCAGGTCGACATCGGCAAAATCGGCGGGCAGGGTAGCCAGCGCCGCGTCGATGGCGGATTCGTCGCGCATGTCGAAGCTGATCGCGTGAACCTTGTCCGCGCCCAGTTCCGCCACCAGCGCGTCCAGCCGTTCGGCGCGGCGTCCGGTGATCACCACCTTCCAGCCCGCCGCCACGAACCGTCGTGCCGATGCGGCGCCGATGCCCGCGGTTGCTCCGGTGATCAGCGCCGTTCCTGCCATGCCTTTTTCCATCCTTTCAGCCCAATGGCTGGGGATGTAAGCCTATTTCCGGCAATGCCAAGCGCCATTTGTCAGGCAATGGTCACGACGCGCGCCTGGCCCTTTCGATCGAGCGGCTTCACCACCACCTTGTCGCCCATCCGGTCGAAAGCGATGTCGACGGCCGCGTCCCCCACGCGCAGCCCGTAGAGCGTGAGTTCATCGATGAAGCGGGGCAAAGTGGGCTCGCGCAACAATATCTCCGCGGCGCCGACATCGAAGCCGAGGCCCAGGCTCGACTGGATCAGCGACAGGGGCGCCGCTGCCGACCAGGCCTGCGGGCTGCAAGCGACCGGGTAGAAGGTCGGTCCCTGCGCCCGTCGCCGGGGGAAGCCGCAGAACAGTTCGGGCAGGCGCATCAGGTCGACATAGGTTGCCGCCGCGAACAGCCCTTCGAAGATCTTCGCCGCCTGCGCCGGGTAGCCGTAGCGCGAAAAGCCCGCCGCGATCAGCGCATTGTCATGCGGCCAGATCGAGCCGTTATGATAGCTCATCGGATTGTAGCGCGCCTCGGTCGAGGCGATGGTTCGGACGCCCCATCCCGAAAAGGAGGCGGGCGCCATCAGCGTATGGACTACCATCTCCGCCCGCTCTTCCTTGGCCAGCCCGGTGAACAGCACATGGCCCGCATTGGAGGAGCGCACGCGGCAGGGCCGTTTCTCGCCGTCGAGCGCCAGCACATAGGTGCCGATCCCGGCATCGAAAAAGGCGGCGTCGAACCGCTCCCGCAGATCCTCCGCCCGCGTGCGATAGTTCAGCGCCTTGTCCGGATCGTCCAGCATGATGAAGATCGCCTCGGCCGCCCGCCAGGCGCCGTAGACATAGGCCTGCACCTCCGCCAGCGCGATCGGCCCGCGCGCGATGCTGCCGTCGGCGTGGAAGATGGAATCATGGCTGTCCTTCCAACCCTGATTGACCAGTCCCTGATCGGTGAAGCGCCCATATTCAACGAAGCCGTCGCCGTCGCGGTCGCCATGCTGGTCGATCCAGGCCAGCGCGGCTTCGATATTCGGCAGGATGGAGGCGATGAACGCGCTGTCCCCGGTCCGCTCCAGATAGGCGCCTGCCAGCATCACGAACAAGGGCGTGGAATCGATGCTGCCATAATAATGTCGGAAGGGCACTTCGCCCAGTTCGGCCATCTCGCCATGACGCACTTCGTGCAGGATCTTGCCCGGTTCGGCATCGGCGGTGGCGTCGAACGCGGTCGCCTGATGCGCGGCGAGATAGCCCAGCACGCCCCGGCTGATCGCCGGGTCCATCCATAAGGTCTCCAATGCGGTGATGATCGCGTCGCGCCCGAACACCGTGCTGAACCAGGGTATGCCCGCATAGGGGTAGGGGCCATATTCGGTGTCGGTCGACAACATGGAGATGTCGGCCACGGACCGCCGGGCGACTTCGTTGAAAAGCTGGTTGGAGGAGCACAGCGTCGCGCCGCGCGATCGCGCCTGCTTGAGCGCCTGCATCGATTCCCGCAGGGTCTTGAGGAAATATTTGGAAAGATCCCCGACGGGCTGCTCCTTGGGCTGGCAGCAGATATTGAGATAGATGGTGCGCCGCTCGTCCGGCGGCACCGTCACCTGGAACCGGGCCTGGCTCTCGGTCAATGTCTGGGGGACCGGGTCGAAGCGCAGCAGCGTCTCGCGCCGCTTGTCGTCCCGCCCGTCATAGCCCAGCAGCACGGCGTCCGCGCCGATCACCGGCTCCCGCAGCGTGCCCCGCCGCAGCCGCGTCATGCCCCGTATCTCGAAGAGGTCCGCGAAATCGGCGGCAAAGCCGATATTCACCTCGACCGTGCGGATTTCGGTGTCGAAATTGCGGATGGTGATGCGCTCATGCACCGCCCCTTCCCACAGGAAGCGGGTGCGGCGCAGGTGGATAAGGTCATGCTCCACCGTCACCCGGTCGTCCCCCCCGGTGAAGTCGGGATTGGTGAGGTCGCATGTCAGCATCGCATTGTCGTCGCGAAGCCCGGAACTCAGCAGGATCGGCCGCGTGTCGTTGATGGTGAGGTAGAGATGCGACAAATGCCGCGTGTCGCGGTGATACAGTCCCTCCGGACTGCCCGGCCCAGCGATCGCATCGCCGCTATGGTCGAAGACGGCGAAGCTGTCCCCATGTTTCAGCGTCCGGGGGCGGCGTTCATGCAGCGACGCCGTGGCCGGAATGAAGAACTGGGTCTGCGCCTGCGACAGAGCCTGTCCGGGATTGATGTTCTGGACTGACGGGCCTGGGTTTTCCGGCTGCAACTGGCTTGCCGTCATGCCACTCTCCTGTGATCGTTTCGAAAATCGCTCATCCCACGATCTGAAGTTCCGCGCCTTCTCCGCGCAATCGGCGCAGCATGGCGGCCTCTGTCCGCGCGCCGGGCAGGTCATGATAAAGCTGGACGTAATCGGCGGCCATCCGCTCTGCCGTGAAGCGTGCGTCAAAGGCGGCGCGCACCCGCGCGCGGTCCAGCGCGTGCAGATTTTGGACGGCGGCCACGGCTTCATCCTCGCTCTCGACGATGAAACCCGACACGCCATGGTCGATCACCTCGGGCACGGAGCCGCAGCGGAAGGCGACGACCGGCGTGGCGCAGGCCATGGCCTCGATCATCACCAGCCCGAAGGGTTCGGGCCAGTCGATGGGAAAGAGCAGGGCGCTCGCCCGGCCCAGAAACTCGGCCTTCTGCGCTTCATTGATCTCACCGATATAGTGGATATTGGGGTAGCGCTCGACCAGCGGCGCGATTTCCTGTTCCCAATAAAGCCGGTCCACCGCATCGATCTTTGCCGCGATGCGCAACGGCAACCCTGCCCGTGCGGCGATGTGGATCGCTCGGTCGGGCCGCTTTTCGGGGGAAATGCGGCCCAGAAAAGCCAGATAGCCGTCGCTTGCCCCCGTTCGGGCCGGCAGCAGGTCCGCCGGCAGGCCGTGATGGATGGTCCTTGCCCAGTTGACCGGCGGCATGGGCAGACGCTGATGGTCGGAGATCGACACCATGCTATGATCGGGAAAGGCGCGGTAGAAAGCGGGCAGGTCGGGCAGGTCCAGCCGCCCATGCAGTGTCGTCACGCAGCGACCGATGAAATCCTGCACCAGCGGCATGTGGATGAGGTCGATGTGGAAATGCAGCGCATCGAATTCGTCCGCCCGGCGGCGCACCGCGTCCAGCAACATCATATGATAGGGAATGGGATCGCGTACCTCGGGGTTCAGCCGCAGCGCCATCTCCGTCACCGGGACCAGTTCCGCCCTCGTTACCGAATCGCCGCTGGCGAACAGCGTCACCTCATGGCCCTGGCGCACCAGTTCTTCGGTCAGATAGGATACGATACGTTCGGTGCCGCCATACAGGCGCGGCGGCACGCTTTCGGCAAGTGGGGCAATCTGGGCGATTTTCATGGCCGGGCATTCCTTTTGAAGAGCGCGCCGTCACCGATCCCCCGACCATGCAGCGTGCGCCCTTCCTAAAAGCCTGAGAGCGCCGCAAGTTGCAAAGTGATTGTGGCCGCATGTCCGAATTTTCCGGGCGCTGACCCTGTTCGGCTGGTCGCCGGAAAGCGCCCGTCCGCATCATTTTTCGCGCGGCTGACTTCGGACTGACATAGTCCCCTTATAGGAAGGGAGCATCGAAAAGCTGGCTGGCCGGTCTGAAGAAGGGCGGACACGGCCTTGAAATATGGAGAGTAAATTGACGATCATCACGATCGATTTCGAGGCGTCGTGCCTTCCCCGGCACGGCCTGTCCTATCCCATCGAAGTTGGCATCGCCTGTGATGGAAAGGCGCAAAGCTGGTTGATCCGGCCGCATGATGACTGGGCCGGATGGCATTGGTCGGCCGAGGCGGAGGCGCTGCATGGCCTGAGCCTCGACCAAGTGAATCGCGAAGGCCTGCCAGTCGAAACCGTGCTGGCCGAATTGGCCGCCGCCTGTCAGGGGCGGCGCATGGTGGCCGACAGCATGATCGACCAATATTGGCTCGATACGCTGGCCGATGCGGCGGGGCAGGCGACGCCCTTCTTCATCGATCATGTCTCGCTGTTGCTGGACGAACATCGGGCCGATGAACAGCGGATCGGCGCTGCCGTGGCCTTTGCCGATGGACGCCACGCCGATCGGCACCGGGCGGCGAGCGATGCGCTGTGGCTGTCGGCGCTGCTGGATCATATCGCCGGTCAACCTGCCATGGAGCGGCGCGCGCTGGTGCGGATGAATTAGCCTCTGTCTGATGGACTAATCCTGCCCATATTTCGCACCAGCAACAATTTGTAACGCCCGGCAAATTACGGAGACATTCAGGAGGCCTAAATCCCGATCGACCATTTCCGGTTGTTGAGGAGAACTCCCATGTTTCTCATTCTCGCGTCCAGCGCGGCTGCCCTTGCCGTTGCGACCCAGATCCACAGCGCTGAAATCAGCCATGCGTCCAACGCCTATACGGCGAGCTACAAGACGGAATCGACCGTTCGCTTGCGCCAGGTCGAATCCCGTTTCGCCAACCGCCCGTCGGTGCCGGTGTGTCGCTGGCAGGCTGAGCTGGTGGTGAACCGCGACGTCGCGGTGCAGGGCCGCACGCTCGCTGCCGTCGCCAAGCCGATCCACCGTTTCGCCCCGTTGTCGGGCAGCCACGCCGGCAACTGCACTGCCGCCCGTGGCCAGATCGAGGCGGAAGTCGCCCGCCATAACGGCGCCCGTTCGGTTGAAGCCGTCACCGTGGCCCGGCAGGACCGCGCCGTTCTGGTCAATGAACTGGACGGCATTCACGCGCTGTCCGTGAAAGGCGCCGTGACAGGCGGATGAGCCCACCGCTGATATTGATCGCGGAGGCTCAGCGGGAGGCGCGCCATGAGGTGCGCCAGTCGCTGGAGGAGAGCGGTTTTCGCGCCCTCTCCGCCGCCTCCGCGAGCGACATTTGGAATGCGATGGACAGCATGGCCGTGGGTGCGGTCGTGCTGGACGCCGCGCTGCGCGGGCCGGACGGCATGGATTTGTGCCGTGACGTCCGCGAACGCAGCGACGTGCCGATCATCCTGGTCGGCGCCAACAGCAGCGAAGTCGACCGGGTCGTCGGGCTGGAGCTGGGCGCCGACGATTATATGGCGAAACCCTATTCGACCCGCGAACTGGCCGCCCGGCTGCGCGCTGTGCTGCGCCGAGGCCGCAATGAGCGCGCCCTGGGCCAGCGGCGCCCGACCGAGGCGCGCTTCGATGGCTGGGTGGTCGATTCCTCCCGGCGCGAGGTTCTCGACCCCGACGGCGCGCAGGTCGACCTCACCGCCGCCGAATTTTCGCTTCTGCTTGTGTTGCTCGATCATCCGCAGGTGGTGATCGCCCGTTCCCGCCTGATGGAACTGGCCGGAGTGCGCGACACGCCATCCTCCGACCGCAGCGTCGATGTGCTGGTCAGCCGCTTGCGGCGCAAGCTCAGTCATGGCGGGCGGACGGCGCCGATCGTTACGGTGCGGGGCGGCGGATATATGTTCAGCGCCGTGGTCGACCGGCGCTGAGTCGCTTTGGAATGGCCGAATATTTCCCATTCATTGCATTGATTTATCCGGAGAAATCTGACGAGCTGCCGCACCGATCGCGCTTTCGATCGCTCAGACATATTATTTAACAAAGCCGCTGCGCCGCAGCAAAAACGCTTCCCTATCTTTCATCGTCAAGGCCGGTCTTCCCCCTGACCGGCCATCAGACAAGAAGGATGCAATGACATGAACGATCTGATCGGTCGCGTCTTCAGCTTCGAAAGCCATGTCTTTCCGAACCAGAGCGCGCTCTACAACCGCCTCGCCAGCGACGGGCAGAACCCCAAGGCGCTGATGATCTCCTGCGCGGATTCGCGTATCGTGCCCGAACATATCATGCAGGCCGATCCCGGCGACCTGTTCGTCTGCCGCAACGCCGGCAACATCGTGCCGCCCCATGCCACCCAGAATGGCGGCGTCACCTCGACCGTCGAATATGCCATCATGGTGCTGGGCGTGCGCGACATCATCGTGTGCGGCCATAGCGATTGCGGCGCGATGAAGGCGCTGTCCACCGACGCCGATCTGACGGCCATGCCCAATGTCGCCGCCTGGCTGCGCCACAGCCATGCCGCGCAGAAGGTCTGCCGCGAAAGCTATCCCGCCGATCTGAGCGACGCGGAGAAGCTGTGCAACATGGCGCTGGAAAATGTCGTGGTCCAGCTCGCCCATCTGCGCACCCATCCCTCGGTCGCGTCGGGCATCGCTCGCGGCGAGATCGCGCTGCACGGCTGGTATGTCGACATTCATGCGGGTCAGGTTCTGGGTCTGGACGGCGAGACCGGCCGCTTCCTGCCCCTGCGCGAAGGCCAGCCGCTGCCCGTCGCGCTGCCGCATGCCCGGCGTCTGGCGGCCGATGTCGCTTATGCCGAGGCTGCGGAGTAAGTCCATGCTCAAGGCATTTTCCGGCGGCACTTTCAGCCGCGACTTCACGGCCTCCATCGTCGTCTTTCTGGTGGCGATGCCGCTCTGCATGGGCATCGCCATCGCCTCCGGCGTGCCGCCGGAAAAGGGTCTGATCACCGGCATGATCGGCGGCCTGATCGTCGGCCTGTTCGCGGGATCGCCCCTGCAGGTGAGCGGCCCGGCGGCGGGTCTGGCTGTCATCGTCTTCGAAATCGTGCAGAAACAGGGGCTGTCCGCCCTTGGCCCGATCCTGATCCTCGCCGGCGCCATTCAGGTGGTTGCGGGGCTGCTGCGCGTCGGCGGCTGGTTCCGCGCCATCTCGCCCGCCGTGGTGCACGGCATGCTGGCGGGCATCGGCGTGCTGATCGTCGTCGGCCAGTTCCATGTGCTGTTCGACGACAAGCCGCTGTCCAGCGGCCTTGCCAATCTGGTCGCTATGCCGGGTCAGCTTTTCGGCCTCTCCAACCAGGACGCGGCCACCGCCTTCGCGGTCGGCCTGGTCACCATCGGCGGCATGCTGGGTTGGGAAAAGCTGCGCCCCGCCTCGATGAAGCTGCTGCCGGGCGCGCTGGTCGGCGTGGTGCTGGCGACATTGGTCGCCTTTTTCCTGGGCCTGCCGGTTGCGCGCGTGGTCGTGCCTGAATCGATCGTCGCTGCGATCTCGCTGCCGGAACAGGGGCTGCTCCAGCAGCTCATGAACCCGGCCGTCATCACCACGGCCATCGCCATCGCCTTCATCGCCAGCGCCGAAACGCTGCTGTCGGCGGCGGCGGTCGACCGGATGCATGACGGCGTCCGCACCAATTACAACCGCGAACTGAGCGCGCAGGGGGTCGGCAATCTGCTCTGCGGCGTGGCGGGCGCGCTGCCGATGACCGGCGTGATCGTCCGCAGTTCCGCCAACGTCCAGGCCGGGGCCAAGACGCGGCTGTCGACCATTTTGCATGGCGTCTGGATTTTGGGCTTCGTTGCCCTGCTGCCCTGGCTGCTGCGGGAAATTCCGATGGCGGCGCTGGCGGGCATCCTCGTCGTCACCGGCATCCGTCTGGTCAGCGTCGACCATGTGAAGCATCTCCTCCACCGCTACGGCCCGCTCCCGGCCGTGGTGTGGGCGGCGACGCTGATCTGTGTCGTGGCGACCGATCTGCTGACCGGCGTATTGGTTGGCATCGGCCTGTCGCTGATCGAGCTTCTGCCCCATGCTCGCCGCCTGCGCCTGGGCATGGACGAAGAAGCGCGCGACGACGCGCATGAAGTGGCGTTGCATGGCACCGCCACCTTCCTCAGCCTGCCGAAGCTGTCGGCCATGCTGGAATCCGTACCCGCCGGCCGCCTTGTCATCCTGAATGTCGAGCGCCTTGGCCATATCGACCATACGTGCGCGGAAATGGTCCGCGAATGGGTCGATCGCCGCCGGGGTACGGGGGCTGAGGTCGAACTGTTCGGCGCCACCGGCCGCATGCGTCACCTCGTCGCCTGACACCCATCCCCCTCGTCAGGCGATGAACGAACCGCCGCATCATCTCCCAGTGATGCGGCGGTTTTATGTTGTCGAACAGAAATGAAATAGAAACATTCGGAATGGTCCAAGAAAATAATCGTGTTGCCTATAGCACAGTGCGGCCCTTCCCTTTCGCATCTGCGAAAAAGCTGTTTCCCCAACCCTTCATATCTCCGTAATCTGCTTTCGATCCGCCGGTATCGAAGACGAACAAACAACAGATCTTCGGACGGAGCGGACGCAGGACGGAACATTCTTGCCTAAAAGGGGAATGTTCATGAAGTATCAGATTGCCTGTGCCGCGCTTGCGCTGCTTTTCAGCGCTCCGGCTTTCGCTCAGGAAGAGCCCGCAGGCCCTGTCACCGTTTCCGGCAGCGTCGCGCTGGTGTCCGACTACCGCTTCCGCGGCGTGTCGCAGTCCGACAAGGCCATGGCCGTTCAGGGCGGCGTCACCGCCACGCATGAAAGCGGCGTCTATGTCGGCACCTGGGGATCGAGCCTGGCCGGCTGGGGCCAGTTCGGCGGCGCCAATATGGAACTCGACCTGTTCGCCGGGTATGCGATTCCGCTGGGCGGCGCGACGCTGGACGTTGGCCTCACCTGGTACATGTATCCCTCGGGCGCGGACATCACCGACTTCGCCGAACCCTATGTGAAGCTGTCGAGCCAATTGGGTCCGGTCAAGGGTCTGATCGGCGTCGCCTATGCGCCTAAGCAGGAGGCGCTGGGCAAATGGTGCAGCGATGCCGCCTGCACCGTCTTCGATCCGGGCGACAAGGAAGACAATCTCTATGTCTGGGGCGACATCAGCGGCGCCGTGCCGAATACGCCGGTCACGCTGAAGGCGCATCTGGGCTGGTCGAACGGCAACTCCGGTCTTGGTCCCAACGGCACCTCGGTCGCGCCGACCGGCAAATATCTCGACTGGCTGGTGGGCGCGGACGTCGCCATTCCCGGCACGCCGCTGACGCTGGGCATCGCCTATGTCGACACGGACATCGCGCGGGTCGAGGAAAATTATCTCCGCCCGAACTTCATGGTTCAGGACGCCGATAATTTCGGCAAGTCGATCGCGCGCAGCCAGCTGGTCTTCTCCCTTTCGGCCGCCTTCTGACGCGATGCATGCCGGGCCTCCATGCGAGGCCCGGCATGACAAAAATTGCTGCGGCAGAACAGATGATTGTCTCGAGCGTGACAAATTGTTGCTAGGGTTCCTTCGCCCTGTTGCTGCGGCAACGTCCGGTTGACCCTCCGCCCGGTGGCACCTATCTCGCTCCCCATGTGCAAATTTCACTGCCTTCCGGCATGACCGCCCCGACCATCATCCTGGTAGAGGACGACCCGCCGCTGCGTACCCTGACCGCGCGGGCGTTGCAGGAACATGGCTATCAGGTCCGTCCGGCTTCTTCCGGCCCTGAAATGTGGGTGGCTTTCGATGCGGGCCCGGTCGATCTGGTCGTGCTGGACGTCATGTTGCCGGGGACCAACGGCATCGACCTATGCCGCCAGATCCGGCGCAAGAGCGACGTCCCCATCATCTTCATCAGCGCCAAGGGCAGCGAGACCGACCGCATCGTCGGGCTGGAACTGGGCGCGGACGATTATCTGCCCAAGCCCTTCGGCACCCGCGAGCTGATCGCCCGTATCCGCGCCATATTGCGCCGCGTCGGCGTGGAGCGCGGCCCGGACGAGCATCGCGAAAATGAAGCGCGCTTCGACGGCTGGACCGTCAACTTCCCCCGCCGCGAACTGCGCTCGCCCACTGGCGCGGTCGTCGACCTGACCGGCGCGGAGTTCGACCTGCTGGGCAGCTTCCTCAGCCACCCGCAGCGCGTCATCGCCCGCGAGCGGCTGATCGAACTGTCCCGCACCCGCATGGGCGACAGCAGCGACCGCAGCATCGATGTGCTGGTCAGCCGCCTGCGCCGCAAGCTGACGACGGATGATCGGTCGGCGCCGATCACCACCGTCCGGGGCGTCGGCTATATGTTCAATGCGGAGGTCAGCCGCGCTTGAGACGGCATGTCAGCCTGGTCGGGCAGATTTTCGCGATCCTGCTGCTGACCCTCATGCTGGAATTTGCCGTCGGCACGCTGGTCTATGAGCGGGCCAACCATCTTTCGTTGCAGGATGACGAGGCCCGGCGCCTGGCCGAGCATCTGGTCATCGCCCGCAAGCTGCTGATCGAGCAACCGCCGGACGAGCGTCACGCGCTGGCGCTGCAACTGACCACCGACCGTTACGACGTGCACTGGACCCCATCCTCACCGCCGCCGCCGCCGCTGGCGCCGGGGCTGGAGCGGATGCGGCGCCAGATCATCACCTGGGAACCGTCGCTGGAGCAATCGGGTCTCTGGCTGAGGCTCGCTTCGCCGGGGCGCGTGTCTGAGATCAATGGCGGCCTCAGGCTGGCGGACGGAAGCTGGCTCTATTTCGGTATGCGGCATAGCGGCGGCAAATGGACCTTCACCATCGGGCGCATGGGATTGGCGCTGATCCCGGTGCTGGCGCTGCTGATCGTTGGCGGCATCCTGATCCGCCGCACGCTGGCGCCGCTGCGCGACCTGACCAGGGCGACGGAGCGCATCGGCCTCAGCGACGAAGTCGTGGTGGAGGAGGGCGGCTCCAACGATGTCCGCAACCTCATCCGCGCCTTCAACGCGATGCAGACGCGCATCCATCGCCTGATCACCGAGCGGACCGAGACGCTCGCCGCCGTCGGGCACGACATGCGCACGCCGCTTGCCCGGTTGCGGCTGCGGCTGGAAAGCCTTCCCGACAATGAAGCGCGGGAGGCGATCGAGGGCGACCTCACGGAAATGGGCGAGATGATCGACTCGCTGCTCGCATTCCTGGGGGGCGAGAAAAATGGCGAGCCGCCGGTGCGTACCGATCTGGCGGTGCTGGTGGCGACGGTGGTCGACGCTTTTCAGGATCAGGGCAGGGATGTGGACTATGCCGGGCCCGTCCATCTGGAAATGGTGGTGCGCTCGCTCACCCTGCGCCGGGCGATCGTCAACCTCATCGAAAACGCCCTGCATTATGGCAGTCGCGCACGCGTCACGCTGGCGCGTCAAGACCGGGAAGTCCTGATCCGCGTCGATGATGACGGTCCCGGCATCCCCCGCGACAAGCTGGATGAGGTGTTGAAGCCCTTCGCCCGGCTGGACGAGGCGCGGCAGCGCAACACGCGGGGGCTTGGCCTGGGTCTCGCTATCGTTGCGCGGGCGGTGGAGCTGGAGGGGGGCGATCTGACCCTCGCCAATCGGCCGGAGGGCGGATTGAGGGTGGAAATCTGTCTGCATCTTCCGGCCGATGTCCAGAAACGCTGACAAAGAGAATCTGCCCACCCCCAAGCAAAACTCATTTACCGCGGAGCGAGATGCCGCGCTATGCCGGGCACCTGTATCAAAAGAGGCGCATATGACGGCAGAAGGCGAAAAGGAAATCGCCCAGGGTTATTGGGATATAGACCGGCTGGCGGCCGAATTGGGCGCGGTGCGGCGGCGCTGGCGGCAGGCGCAGGATCATCATGCCGAATATGGCGCGGAGGGATTTCCCTCCCGCGCCACGCTGACCAAGATCATGGCGGCGCTGTGCGGCGCGCTGTTTCCGCTGCGTCTCGGCCCCAGCTTCGTGCGCCTGCATAATGAGGACGCCTATGTCGCCCAGACGTTGCAGACGGTGCTGAGCCGCCTTTACGGGCAAATCCGGCTCGAACTCATCTACGCGATGAAGGACGATCCGATCGAAACCGTGGACCGGGAAGCGATGCGCATCATCGGCGCCTTCGCGGAAAGTCTGGCGGCCCTGCGCGAACTGCTCGACAGCGATGTGGAGGCGGCCTTTCTGGGCGATCCGGCAGCGCGCAGCGTGGACGAGGTGCTGATCTGCTACCCATCGATGATGGCGATCACCCATCATCGCCTGGCGCATCGGCTCTATCAATTGGGTGCGCCGCTGGTGGCGCGGATCATCTCCGAAATCGCGCATGGCAGCACAGGGATCGACATTCATCCGGGCGCGACGATCGGCCGCAGCTTCTTCATCGACCATGGCACCGGCGTGGTGATCGGGGAGACGGCGATCGTGGGGGACCGGGTGCGCATCTATCAGGGCGTGACGCTCGGCGCGCGCAGCTTTCCGGCGGATGAGAAGGGCGCGCTGGAAAAGGCTCTGCCGCGCCATCCGATCATCGAGGATGATGTGGTGATCTATGCCGGCGCGACGATATTGGGCCGCATCATCATTGGCAGCCGGTCAGTGATTGGCGGCAATGTCTGGCTGACCGACAGCGTGCCCGCCGACAGCAATGTCCGCCAGGCCAAGGCGCATTATGAAGTGACCAGCCGGGTGGAAGTCTCCGCCCCCCATCGCGTTCACGCGCTGGTGGAGGAAGGACGCGAAGGGATAGCGGAGAATATTTAGGCAGCGCTAAGCGCCTCGTGCTCCTGCGCAGGCAGGAGCCCAGTTCCACAGTTGATCCGATGAGGCCAGGTTTGAACTGGGCTCCTGCCTGCGCAGGAGCACGGTGCTTGATATTAATTGGCGCAGCTATCCCCATCCCCCGCGATCAGGTCCAGGCAGCGACCGTCGATCTCATCCTTCTGCACAGGCAATTTGATCAGCGCGGCCAGCGTCGGCATGATGTCGACCGTCTCGATACCCAGCGGCTGTTCGAAATGAGTCAGCCTCTTGCGCCAGAACAGGATCGGCACGCGGCGGTCGGTATCCCAGGGCGAGCCATGGGTCGCGACCGATCCCATCACCGCCTGTTCGGGGATCGACATGACTCGCGGCTTCAGTAGCAGAAGCAGATCGCCCGAACGCCGCGGGTCGAAGCTGGCCCGCGCCTCCTGGATCAGCAACCAGCTTTCCGGCGGGCCGGAAGGTGAAGGCGTGGCGGCGATCTCCGCCTTGGTGAACACGGTTTGCACCTGGGGATGGGCGCGCAGCAGGGCGAGCGTTGCGGCCTCCACCTTGGTCCGCTGCGCCGCCGTCAGGCTACGGTCGAAATAAAGATCGCCCGCCGGGCCGTCGCCCCAGATCAAGGTCTTGCCCAAGATGCCGGTCTTTTCCGCGATGGCCGCCGACAGAGCCTTGGGCGTCAGCGCCTTGTCGACGCGCTGCTCCATCGGCATGGCGTTCAGCCGATGCCGTTCGGGCAGGTCATGGCCGCCATGATCGGCGGTCAGCACCACCACATAGTCCAGCCCATCCTTGTCCAGCCGGTCGAAAAAGGCTCCCAGTTCGCGGTCGAGCCGGTCGACCTGGATGCAGCTTTCCGTGCCTTCTGTGCCGTAGGTGTGGCCGATATAATCGGTGGCTGACAGGCCGATGGAGATGATGTCGGTCTGCGCCTGCTTGCCCAGCGCCATATTCTCGATCGCCGCCGCCGCGAAGGCCAGGGTCATCGCGTCCTGCTCGGGCGAGATGCGGAAACCCTTGTAATCGCCCGCTTCCCGCGCGAAACGGCCAGTGCCGACGGTGCGGTCCCCAGCCTTCACCGGGAAATCCTTGGCCATGCATTGCGGCGGCAGCTCGAAGCCGGGATTGGGCTCTGCCAGCCGCTGGGCCATGACGTCGTTGACCTTGGCCACCAGTGGCGGCGTCGCCACGCCCTTGTAGCTGACATAGCCTTTCGGTCCGCCAAGCCACCAGACCTGATCGGCGGTCGGCCCGCCCATCATGATGGCGGCGCGGTCCTTGCCCGCGACCGATACGACGCGGGTGGCCGGATTGGCGATCTTCATCCGTCCGCCCAGCGTCGGCACCTTCAGATGCACCGGAGAGGCCTGATAATTGTCGCTGCTTGTTCCCGGCTGCGTCTCATCTTCCGCGCAATAGACCGACTTGTCGGCGCGGGCGGCGCCAAGGTCGAACCAGCTATTGGCGATGATGCCGGTGCGCGAAGGGCGGCTGCCGGTCAGGATGGTGCTGTGGCCGGGGCAGGTTTCGGTCGCGGCGTGGCTCTGATAACCGCGAGGGAAGACGATGCCCTGTTCGGTCAGCCGCTTGAGGCCGCCGCTGTAATATTGCCGGTATTCGCTGAACAGATCAGCGGAAAACTGGTCGACGGAGATGGCGACGATCAGCTTGGGCGGAGTGACGGGAGCGGTTGCCGGGGCGGGAGGCGCCGCCGGGGTCTGGGCCAGGGCCGGCAGCGAACTGGCCAGAAGCAGGGCGGCCACGATATTTTTCAACATTATGGGATACCTTCTGATGCCTTGACGGCGGATGCATCGGGACCTAGCCCCCTTGCGTCTACCGGAACAGAGGCCCGATGCGGTTTTTTCATGTCCTTCTGATGACAGTCTTTTTGCTGCTCGCGCCGACTGCGGCGCGGGCGCAGGGCGCCTTTGGTCAGGGCACGCCCCATATCGCGGCGGAACTGACCACCGAAAGCGCGACGCCGCAGCCGGGGAAAGGCACGGCCATCGCCTTTTCCATGACGCCCGAGCCGGGCTGGCACGGCTATTGGGAAAATCCGGGCGATGCGGGCCTGGGCATGACGGTCAAATGGACGTTGCCCAAGGGCGTGACCGTCGGCGCGCTGCGTTATCCGGTGCCGGAGACGCTGCTGATCTCGGGCCTGATGAACCATGTCTATGAAGGCTCCTATGGCGTGCTGGCGAACCTGACTATCGCGCAGGACGTGCTCGTGGGCACAAAGCTGCCGATCCGGGTCCGCGCCGACTGGCTAGCCTGCACGGACAAGGTCTGCGTGCCCGAAGGCGCCGAACTGACGCTGGACCTGACCGCAGGCGACGGCGCGATCCTGCCCGGCAACAGGGCGCAGTTCGACGGCTGGCGCAGTCACCTTCCACGCCCCCTGGGCAGCGAGGCGAGCTATGCGGTTGTCGATGGCCGCCTGCGCCTGTCCGTGCCCTTCCCGGCGGCGGCGAGCGCCCGCGACGTCCATCTGTTCGCGCTTGCCGATGGCCTGACCCGCTATGCCGCCCCGCAAAAGGTCACGCGCCAGGGCGACCGGCTGCTGATCGAAACCGAAGCCGGGCAGGGCTTGAAATCCGGTCCGGTCCAGGCCGTCCTGCGCACCGGCGATCATGTGGGCTTCCTGTTGACGGCCCAGCCCGGCGCCGTTCCCGCCGTCCGGTCCGCCACGCTCCACACCGTCCTGATCGCGCTGGGTGGAGCGCTGCTGGGCGGTCTGCTGCTCAACATCATGCCCTGCGTCTTTCCGATTCTCGGACTCAAGGCGATGAAGCTTGCCCGCGCGGGCGGCGATGAGCGCATCGTTCGGCACGAAGCATTGGCCTATAGTCTCGGCATCATCCTTACCTGCCTCGCTCTGGGTGGCCTGCTCCTTGGCCTGCGCGCCGCAGGTACGGCGGTGGGCTGGGCCTTCCAGTTGCAGGATCCGCGCATCATCCTGCTGCTGCTGCTGCTGGTGACGGCGATCACGCTCAACCTTGCCGGACTGTTCGAACTCAGCGCTTTTGGCGGCGGCGACAGGCTGGCGGGGAAGGGTGGGGCTTCCGGCGCCTTCTGGACCGGCGCGCTGGTCGCCTTCGTCGCGACGCCCTGCGCTGGGCCGTTCATGGGCGCGGCCATGGGGGCGGCCCTCATCCTGCCGTTGGCCGCGGCGCTGGCGATCTTCGCGGGCCTTGGCCTTGGACTGGCGCTGCCCTTTCTGGCGCTGGCCTATGTCCCCGCGCTCCGCACCCGCCTGCCCAAGCCCGGTCCGTGGATGGGGCGCCTTCAGAAGATATTGGCGATCCCAATGGCGCTGACCGCGCTTGGCCTGCTGTGGCTGCTCGGCCAGCAAAGGGGCGTTCCGGCCATCCTTCTCGGTCTTGGCGCGGCGCTGATGCTTGCGGTCTTCCTCTGGTGGCTGGGGCGCAGGCAGCGGCACGGCCTGCGCGGCGGGCTGGCGGTGGTCTGCGCCGCGTTCATCCTGTTCGCCGGAGCCGCAGCGATGCTCCCCACCCACGCGCCTGCCGCTGCGGCATCGGCAAGGGGCGTGCCCTTCGACGAAGCCCGTCTCGCCAGCTTGCGCGCCGCCAGGAAGCCGGTCTTCCTCTATTTCACCGCCGACTGGTGCCTTACCTGCAAGGCCAATGAAGCCGCCGCCATCGACCGCAGCGAAACCCGCGCCGCTTTCGGGAAGGCAGGCGTCACCGTGATGGTGGGCGACTGGACCAATGCGGACCCCGCCATCACCCGGTTTCTGGAAGGGCAGGGGCGTTCCGGCGTCCCGCTCTATCTGTGGTACGCCCCCGGCAGGGAGGCGCAGACATTGCCCCAACTCCTGACCCCCGCCACCCTGACGGCTTTGGTGCCCTGATGGCCAAGATCCGCGCCGATCAGTTGCTTGTCGACAACGGCCTGGCCGAAAGCCGCGCCCGCGCACAGGCGCTCATCCTCGCCGGCCTCGTCTTCTTGGGCGATAGAAAGATCGAAAAGGCGGGCCAGCAGGTCGCCGCCGACGCCGAGCTGGAGGTGAAGGGCCGCGATCATCCCTGGGTATCGCGCGGCGGCATCAAGCTCGCCCATGCGCTGGAGCATTTTCATATCGACGTGACCGGCGCCGTCGCCATCGATGTGGGCAGCTCGACCGGCGGCTTCACCGATGTCCTGCTCACCCATGGCGCGGCGCGGGTCTATGCGGTCGACAGCGGCACCAACCAGCTTGCATGGAAGCTGCGCTCCGACCCCCGCGTCATCGTCCATGAACAGACCAGCGCCCGCATCCTGACCGCCGATCATATCCCGGAGCCGGTGGATATCATCGTCTGCGACGCCAGCTTCATCTCGCTCGCCAAAGTGCTGGACCGCCCGTTGAGCTTCGCCCGCCCCGGCGCGCGCCTCGTCGCCCTGATCAAGCCGCAGTTCGAAGCGGGGCGGGAGGAAGTCGGCAAGGGCGGCGTGGTGCGCGACCCTGCCATCCATGAACGGGTGTGCAACGAAGTCCGGGACTGGGCGCTTTCCAAAGGATGGCGGGTCGAAGGCATCACCGCCAGCCCGATCACCGGACCGCAGGGCAATGTCGAATTTCTTCTCTCCGCAATATTTGGTGGATAATCCCGCCCTATTCGTTTCGTCGCTATAGTTACCATTCGCGACAAATGCCCATTTGAGTCGCTTGCAAAGGCCGATTAGCCCGATCCCATGCGCACCATCCTGCCTATCTTCCTGATCGCGCTGACCCTTTCCGCCTGTGGCGGTCAAAAGGAAAAGAAGGCGCGTCCGCCAGCGTTGGTCGAAGCCGCGCCGATCGCGTCCGAAAGCTTCACCGACAATCTGGACGCCGTCGGCACCGCCTTCGCCAACGAACAGGTGGTGCTGTCCGCCCCGGTGACGGAGCGTATAACCTCTATCCATTTCAGCGACGGGGGCTTTGTCAGCAAGGGGCAGGTGATCGCCACTCTGGCCGTGGGGCAGGAACAGGCCGAACTCGCCGCCGCCCAGGCCCAGGCGCTTGCAGCCCAGCAGCAACTGGACCGCATCCAGGCGTTGAAAGCGCGTGGCTTCGCGACCGCCGCCAGCCTCGACCAACAGGTCGCGCTGGCCAATGCCGCCCGCGCCAGCGCGCAACAGGCCCGCGCTTCCATCAGTGACCGGGTGATCCGCTCGCCTTTCCCCGGCTGGGTCAGCCTGCGCACCGTATCGCCCGGCGCCATCGTCACCGCCGGCACGCCGATTGCGACGGTCAGCGATATTTCGCGGATCAAGCTGGACTTCACCATTCCCGAAACCCGCCTGTCGATGATCCGGGAAGGGCAGGCGATCAAGGCGGTCTCCGCCGCCTGGCCCGACCGGCCCTTCACCGGCACGATCGCGACCATCGACCCGGTGATCGATCCCGCCACCCGCGCTGTCAGGATACGCGCCATCCTGCCCAATCCCGACCGCGCCCTGAAACCCGGCATGCTGCTGACCGTCAACGTGATCGCAAAGCAGCGCCAGTCGCTGGCCGTCCCCGAACTGGCGGTGGTGGGCGACGGCGAGGATCGCTTCGTCTTCGTGGTGGAGGAAGGCAAGGCCAAGCGGACCAAGGTCGATACCGGCATCCGCCAAAACGGCCTGGTGGAGATATTGGGCGGGGTGAAGCCGGGCCAGACCGTCGTCACCGATGGTGTCGTCAAGCTGACCGATGGCGTGCCGGTGCGCCTGCCGGGCGACAAGCCGGAAGCGAAAAGCGCGAGCGCCGACCGGGCGGCCGGTTAGGGAGGCAGGGCCATGCAGCTTTCGGACCTGTCCGTCCGTCGTCCGGTCTTCGCGGCGGTCATCGCGGTGCTGCTCTGTATCGTCGGGGCGGTCGGCTATCTCAGCCTTTCCATCCGCGAATATCCCGATACCGACCCGCCGATCGTTTCGGTCGAGACCAGCTATACCGGCGCGGCGGCTTCGGTGGTGGAAACCCGCATCACCCAGATTATCGAGGATGGCGTCGCGGGCGTCCAGGGCATTCAGAACATCACCTCGACCTCGCGGGACGGCGTTTCATCGGTCAGCATCGAATTCGATCCGTCGCGGGACATCGATTCCGCCGCCAATGACGTGCGCGATCGCGTCGGCGGCGTCGTGGAGGATTTGCCCGAGGATGCGCTGGCCCCGGAAATCCGGAAGGTCGATGCCGATGCGCGGGCGATATTGTTCATCGTCTTCACCAGGGATGGCTGGACCCCCACGCAGATTGCCGACTATCTCGACCGCAACGTGCTGGACCGCTTTTCGGCCATTGACGGCGTCGCCCGCGTTACCGGCGGCGGCGACGAGCGGCCCTCCACCCGCATCTGGCTGAATGCCGAGAAGCTCGCCGCCTTCGGCATCACGCCCGGTGACGTCGAAGCCGCCCTGCGCGCCCAGAATGTGGAGCTGCCGGCCGGACGCTTCGAATCGAAGGACCAGAACCAGACGCTGCGTGTCGAGCGCGCCTTTTCCACCCCAGAACAATTTGCCGGGCTGGTCGTCGGGCGCGGCGCGGACGGCTATCAGGTGAAGCTGGGCGATGTGGCGCGGATCGAGCAGGGCGCGGAAAATCCCTACACCTCCTTCCGCTCCAATGCCGCGACCGGCGTCGGCGTGGGCATCATCCGCCAGTCGGGCGCCAACACGCTGGACGTCGCGGAAAAGGCGAAGGCGCTGATCGCTGAACTGCGTCCCACGCTTCCGGCGGGCATGAAGGTCACCATCGGATCGGACGAATCGCTGTTCATCAGCCGCGCCATCGACAATGTCTATGACACGCTGGGCGAAGCGGCCTTACTGGTGGTCCTCGTCATCTTTCTCTTCCTCGGCTCGTTGCGGGCGACGATCATCCCGTCGATCACGGTGCCGATCTGCCTGCTGGCGACCTGCGCGGTCATGTGGTTGCTGGGCCTGTCGATCAACCTGCTGACCCTGCTCGCCTTCGTGCTGGCGATCGGGCTGGTGGTGGACGACGCCATCGTCGTGCTCGAAAATGTCTATCACCGCATCGAACAGGGGGAAGACCCGCTGGTCGCCTCCTATCTTGGCACGCGGCAGGTGGGTTTTGCGATCATTTCGACGACGCTGGTGGTCTGCGCGGTGTTCGTGCCGGTGATGTTCCTGGCCGGGCAGACCGGCCTTTTGTTCCGTGAACTGGCCATTGCGATGATCGCCGCCATCGCCTTTTCGGGCTTCATCTCCTTGAGCCTCGCGCCGATGCTCTGTTCGAAGCTGCTGCGGCATTCCGAAAGATCCCGCCTGTCGCATTGGGTGGATGCCCGGTTCCAGCGGTTGGAGGCGGCCTATGCGCGCCTGCTCGACCGCGTGCTTCAACGGCCTGTTCTGGCCATCGTCCCTGTGCTGCTGTTCCTCGCCGCCGCGGGCGCCCTGTTCACCATGCTGCCGACCGAACTCGCCCCGGCGGAGGATACCGGCGTCGTCGATGGACAGGTGACGGCGCCCGAAGGCACCGGCTTCGACCGCATGAAGACCTATATGCAAAAGATTGAAGCCGATCTTCAGCCGCTGCGCGACCAGGGGACGCTTCAGGTGCTGAACATCCGCGCGCCCGCCGGTTTCAGCAGCAGCGACGATTTCAACGGCGGCAACATCATCGCCTTCCTGCGTCCGTGGGAGAATCGCACGATCACCACGGCGCAGGTGGCCGACACGATCAACAAGGTGATCGCCAACCAGCCGGGCGTGCGCGGTAATGTCGCGCCGCGTTCGGGGCTTGGCCGGGGGCGTGGCCTGCCGGTCAATCTGGTGCTGGCCGGATCGACCTATGAGGGGCTGGTCGCCGCGCGCGACCGCATCATGGCCGCCGCCGCGACCAATCCGGGCTTCATCAACCTCGATTCCGATTACAAGGAAACCAAGCCCCAGATGCGGATCGAGGTGGATCAGCAGCGGGCGGGCGATCTGGGCGTGTCGGCCAACGACATCAGCCAGGCGTTGCAGACCCTGCTCGGCTCCCGCCGCGTCACCACCTATGTCGACCGGGGCGAGGAATATCGCGTGCTGGTGCAGGCCGAGCGGGAGGGGCGTCAGACCCAGGCGGACCTGGAACGCATCAATGTGCGCAGCCGCACAGGCGCCCTGGTGCCCTTGTCCGCCGTCGTCACCGTCCGCGAAGTCGCCGGCCCGCGCCAGCTCAACCGCTATAACAAGCTGCGCGCTATCACCCTGACCGCCGCGCTGGCGCCCGGCTATTCGCTGGGCGAGGCGCTGAACTTCCTGGAAGACCAGGCCCGCCAATCGCCGGAGATCCTTGCCATCGGCTATCGCGGGGAGAGCCAGTCGCTGCGCGAAACCGGCGGGTCGATCTGGCTGGTCTTCGGGCTCACCATATTGATCGTCTATCTGCTGCTGGCCGCGCAGTTCGAAAGCTTCATCCATCCCGGCATCATCATCGCCACCGTCCCGCTGGCGGTCGCGGGCGGCGTGCTGGGCCTTGCGCTGACGGGTGGGTCGGTCAATCTCTACAGCCAGATCGGCATCGTCATGCTGGTGGGGCTGGCGGCGAAGAACGGCATTCTGATCGTCGAATTCGCCAACCAGCTACGCGACGAGGGGCTGGAGATCGGCGCGGCCATCCGTCAGGCCGCCGCCCGCCGCCTGCGTCCGATCCTGATGACGTCCATCGCCACGGTCATCGGCGCGGTTCCGCTGGTCATTCGCGGCGGGGCGGGGGCTGCGGCGCGCCATTCGATCGGCGTGGTGGTGGTGTCCGGCGTCAGCCTGGCGACGCTGATCACGCTGTTCCTGATCCCCATCCTCTATTCGCGGGTTGCAGGACGAACCGTTTCACCGCAAACCGTCAGTCGGCGGCTTGACTCGGCCTTGAAGGATTCGCCCGAAGCCGCTGAGTAAAAGGTGGAGCTTCGTTGCCGATGAACGAGATTGCGTCTCCGGGTCAATTACGTCTTGCCTATGCGCGCTGGGCATTGATTACTGTGCCCGCCATTGTTTTCCTTGGCTTTCTTTCCGGCAAGCTCGCCAATAGTGGTTATGGCAATCGCTGGTTCGCGGCGCTGGCCAAGCCGGATCTGATCCCGCCCGGCTGGGCCTTCGGCGTGGCCTGGACGGTTCTCTACATATTGATGGCCCTGGCCTTCGCCATCGTCCTGCATGCGCGTGGCGCAAGGGGGAGGGGGACGGCCATCGTCGCCTTCGTCGCGCAATTCATCCTCAACCTCCTCTGGTCTCCTCTTTTCTTCCGCGCGCATCAGGTGGATCAGGCTCTGGTCCTGATCGTCGCGCTGGCCGTGCTGGTCGCTGTCACGACCGTGCTTTTTTGGCGCGTCCGCCGCGTCGCGGGCCTTTTGTTGCTGCCCTATCTGTGCTGGCTGGCCTTCGCCTCCTACCTCAACTATGAGATCGGCCGCCTCAATCCGGATGCGGAAAGCCTTGGCAAACCCGCATTCCAGACCCAGATATGATTTTTGGCGCCGGACAGAATGGCGCCGCACGGAAGGACGAAGCATCATGCAGAGCGAAAACCGCTTTTTCGACGACCTTGCCAAGCTGGTGAACGGCGCGGCCGGAACGGTTGCGGGCATGAGCCGGGAATTTGAGACCAACGCCCGCGAAAAGGCCAAACAATGGATCGGCGGCATGGATTTCGTCAGCCGCGACGAATTCGACGCGGTCAAGGCGCTGGCCGCCGCCGCCCGCGAGGAGGTGGAGTTGCTGAAGGCCCGCCTCGACGCGCTGGAGGGCAAGGCGCCCGAACCGGTCAAGAAGACGGTACGCGCCAAGCCCAAGGATGGGGAATAACTGCCGGTTTCCACGGCAGAAGCGAAGTTGTCCACGCATTTTCCACCTCGCCCCGGTTTCCTCCGGCGGTAAAAATGCTTTAAGGCGCGCAAATGATGGACAGCGACGAATATGAAAATGGCGGCCAGGAGGCTGCGCCGATCGACATGCTGGCCGCCTATTTCGAGGCGCATGGCTGGAGCTACGATCAGGTCGGTGAGGATGAAATCGTCGCCAGCACGCAGGGGTCGTGGGCGCAATATGAGTTGCGCGGCATCTGGCGCGACGAGGATCAGGTGCTGCAATTGCTCGCCCTGCCCGACATCCGGGTGAACGAGGACAAGCGCTCCGCCATCTATGAAACGCTGGGTCTGATCAACGAACAGCTCTGGCTTGGCCATTTCGAACTCTGGTCGTCGAGCGGCATCGTCCTCTTCCGTCACGGTGCGCTGCTAGGCGCAGGCGGCGTGCTGACGCTCGACCAGGCGCAGATACTCGTCGAAACCGCCATCGACGAATGCGAGCGCTTCTACCCGGTGTTCCAGTTCGTGCTGTGGGGCGGCAAGACCCCGGCCGAAGCCATTTCCGCCAGCCTCATCGAAACCCGCGGTGAAGCCTGAGACATTCCCCATGACCGATATTTGGCCCGACCATCTTTTCCTTGTCGGCTGCGGCAATATGGCGGGACAGATGCTGCGGCGGTGGCTCGCCTGCGGCCTCGATCCGGCAAAAGTCACCGTGCTGCGCCCGAGCGGCAAGGCGGTGGCGGACGGGGTGGCCGTGGTCACGGACTATCCGGCATCGCTGCCCGCCGGCACCACGATATTGCTTGGCATGAAGCCCTATCAGCTTGGCGATGTCGCGGCCTTTCTCGCGCCGCTTTGCGGTGCCGATGTGCGGATCATCTCGATTCTGGCGGGAACGCCGCTGGCCGATCTGCGCTCCGCCTTTCCGGCGGCGGGCGAGATCGTCCGCGCCATGCCCAATCTTCCGGTGGGCATAGGGGAGGGTGTGACCGCGCTCCATGCGGATGCTGGCATCGCGGCGCCGTCGCGAGCGGCGGTGGAGGCGTTCATCGCCCCGCTCGGCCTTGCCGAATGGATCGCGGATGAGGGCCAGTTCAACGAAGTCACCGCGCTGTCCGGATGCGGCCCCGCCTTTCTGTTCCGCTTTATCGACGCTTTTGCGCGTGCCGGTGAAGCGCTTGGCCTGCCCGCCGATCAGGCCGCCCGCATGGCGCTCGCCACGGTGCGCGGTTCGGCCAGCATGGCGGCCATGGCCAGCGAAAGCCCCGCCGTGCTGGCCGACCGCGTAGCCAGCCCCGGCGGCATGACGCGGCAGGGGCTGAACGTGCTCGACGCCGATGATCGGTTGCTGAAGCTGCTTACCGATACGTTGGTCGCCGCCCGCGACCGGGGCGAGGAAATGGCCAGGGGTCAATAAGGCCGCGGCGGTTCACGTCACTACGGAAATGCTTTAAGGGGGCGGCCTTCCCCCTCTGGAGTCCTGCAATGCTGTCGCCCGAAACGCCCATTCTTGTCCTCACCACCGGCGGGACGATCGACAAGATTTATTTCGATGCGCTGTCCGATTATCAGGTCGGGGAGACGGTGATGGCGAAGCTGCTCGACATCGCTCGGGTCAAGCGGCCCTTCCGCATCGAGGAAGTGGTGCGCAAGGATAGTCTGGAACTGGACGATGCCGACCGGGCGCTGATCCGCGATCGCGTCGCCGCCGCGCCGGAAAGCCATGTCATCATCACCCACGGCACCGATACGATGACGGAAACGGCGAAATTTCTCTCCGCCATCCCCGGCAAGACGGTGGTTCTGGTCGGTGCGCTTGCCCCGGCGCGCTTCGGGGAGAGTGACGCCAGCTTCAATCTCGGTATGGCCTTCGCCACGGTCCAGGTCGCGGCGCCCGGCGTCTACATCACCATGAGCGGGTCCGTCTTTAACGCCGGCAAGGTCGTGAAGGATCGCGTCAAGGGCGCCTTCGTTCCGACCAGGGATTGAGTGCGTTTGCCTCCGTCATTCCCGATTTTCCGGGAATGACGATCATGGCAAGGGCGGGAATCCAGCCAAACCGAACACCAACTCAACGCATCGGCGTCCAGGTCTGGGTTTTGCAGAAGAACATGATGCAGCCCTGCACCTTCAGCGTGCCGTCGCCATTGCGGCTGACCTTGCTGTTATAGGTCTTGCCGCTTTCCGGATCGTAGATCGAACCCTTCCAGAGATCGCCCGCATCTTTAAACCCGGTGAGCAGCGCTAGGCCCGCCAGTGGCTTGCTGCGCAGGGCGGGATCGGGGTTCTTGATGTCGGTCTGCGGACGCCCGGGGGTGGGCTTCACGATTTTCTCGATCCTGCCGCACAGCGTCTTTCCGCAAGGGGCGATCTGGACGATGGCCTTGCCGTCCACTGTGGCCCAGCGGCCGGTGATGGGCTGCGCCGCCTTGGCGGGCAGAGCCGTGACCAGGGGCAGGATGAGCAGCGCGGCGCGGGCGGCGATGCGGGTGATGGCGACCATGGACCTCTCCGGATTTGCGTCTTTGCGGAAGGGGATAAGACAGGATCGGACGCTTCGCCAAGGCCGAAAATCAACGGCTTTCCGTGGATTTCGAAGGGACGCTACGGCAGCGCCCCTTCGCCCCCTCTTATTTTTAGAAGGCCTTGCTGATCGAGCAGGCGGCCGGGCCCAGAATGACGACGAACAGGGTCGGCAGGATGAAGAGAATCAGCGGCACGGTCATGATCGCGGGCAGGCGCGCGGCCTTTTCCTCGGCGCGCATCATGCGCTCATGGCGGAACTCGGCGGACAGCACTCGAAGTGCGGACGCCAGCGGCGTGCCATATTTCTCGGTCTGGATCATGGTCGTCACCACGCCCTTCACCGCATCCAACTTGACGCGGTTGGCAAGGTTTTCGAACGCCATGCGCCGTTCGGTGAGAAAGCTGAGTTCGATCGCCGTCAGGTGAAACTCGTCGCCCAGTTCCGGATAGGCCTTGCCCAATTCGCGGGCGACGCGGCTGAAGGCGGCGTCGACGGTCAGGCCCGCCTCGGCGCAGATCACCAGCAGGTCGAGCGCGTCGGGCAGCCCCTTGCGGATCGCGGCGGAGCGCTTGGCGATCTTGTTGTCGATGAAGATGTCGGGCGCCTTGTAGGACAGCAGCAGCGCGGCGGCGAAGGCCATGAAGCGCTTGGCCCCGCCCCATTCCGGGAAGATGCCGACGGCATAAAGCAGCAGCGCGGCCATGCCGCCGATCACGATCGGCAGGATCATGCGGCTGAAGATCACCGCGACGGCCCAGTCCTTCGACCGGATGCCCGCCTGCGCCAGCTTGATCTGCGCGTCCTTAAGCTGATCGTCCTGCAAAACCTTCAGGCTGGAGAGGAGCGACCGCATCTGATCGGTCGCCTGATTCTTCTTCACCAGCTTGGCGCGGCGGCGGGCGGTGGAGGCGGTGATGCCGGCCTTCAACTGTTCGCGCCGTTCGTTCAATGCCTTGACGCGCTTCGCCATCGGGTCGCGCACGGTCATCACCGCATAGAGCGCGAAGAGGGTCGCCAGCGTCGCCAGCGCGGCCAGCAGCGTGCCGAAATCGGTGGCGGTCAGACCGAACAGTGTGCCGGCGGGGACGGGAACATTTTCCATCTGGTCGGCTTCCTCGTCAGATCTCGAAGTTGATCATCTGTGCCATGATGAAGGCGCCGATCGCCATCCAGCACATGCCGCCGATGCCGATGACCTGCATGGTCGAAAGGCCGAATACTCCCGCCGGATCGGGCGTGAAGAAGGGCGACATATAGTTGTAGTTGATATAGCAGATCAGGCCGAAGACCAGGAACGGCAGCACGCCGATAATATAGGCGGATGCCTTGGATTCCGAGGACATGGCGCGGATCTTGAGTTTCATCTGAGAACGCTGGCGCAGCACGGTGGCCAGGTTCGACAGGGTTTCGGCCAGGTTGCCGCCCGTCTCGCGCTGGATAGCCAGGCTGATCACGAAGAACTGGAATTCCGGCGTGCCCAGCCGGTCGGCGGTTTCCTGAAGCGCCTGGTCCATGGTCTTGCCGATCCTGATCCGCTCCGTGATCATCTTGAATTCCTCGCCCACCGGGCCGGGAACTTCGGTCGACACCACGTTCAGGGTTTCCGCGATGGGAAGGCCCGAGCGCAGACCGCGAGTCAGCAGTTCCAGCGCGTCCGGGAATTTGGCGTTGAACTTCTGCACCCGACCCTTGATCAGCCGGCTGACCCACATATGCGGCAGGCCCAGTCCGGCGGCGAGGCCCAGCATCACCGCGAACAGCGGCGGGAAGCCGCGCAGCATCAGCAGGGCGCACAGGACCAGGAATATGACCGCGCAAGAGGTCATATATTGGCTGACCGTCCATTTCTTGCCGGTCATGCGGATGCGCTTGGCCAGATTTTCCGGATTGGGCACCAGCGACACCAGCATCGTCGATTCGGTGCCGACGGGGCGGTTGGAAATCGCCTTGCGCATGCGCGCTTCCAGAATCGCGTCGGTGGAATCGCTGTGCCGTCCACGGATCAGCTCCATGCGGCGTTTGCGGGCCTTGTCGGGCGAGGGGCCGCCAAAGGCCATGGCGACCAGACCCAGCAAGGTTGCGAGCAGCACCGCGATCAGGATGAAATTGCCGTTCATGTGCCTGCCCGTTCCAAATCCGGTTCCGTCAAAGGAGTCATGCCGCGTTCAAGCGGCGTGACCCGTCATGCTCAGGCCGAAGCCTTGTCCTTGCGGCGCGAGGGGATCATGCTCTTGAGATCGGTGATCTTGCCGAGCAGGGAATCCCCCTTCTTGGCCGGGGGAGCGCCGTTTTCCGCCGCTTCGCCTTCCTCCGCCGCGCCCAATACGCTGTCGAGCAGCATGGTGCAGGCGGCGCCGACCTTGCTGCCCTTCGCGGTTTCCGCCAGCGTCTTGCCGAGCTTGGCCGCCTGCGACGCGACCTTGATGTCGAACGGGATGAGGATGTCGACCTTGCGTTCGATCGACTGTTCGAAATCCTTGCGGCTGATTTCCGGCGAGCCGGGATGGACGCGGTTGGCAACCACCAGCACGCGGGACTGCGGCGCATTGGTCTTGAGCCAGGACAGGATGCGGATCGAATCGCGTGCCGCCGCCAGCGTCAGTTCGGTGACGACCACGGTGACGTTCACGTCGCTCATCAGGTGCGGATGCTGAATCAGCATGGCGCGCGGCAGGTCGATGACGCTGCATTCGAAGGCGGCGCGGAACTCCTCCAGCAATTGGTAGAAGGCGCCGCCATCGGTCAGCAGCGGCTGGCTGATCGGCGCTTCGGCTGACAGGATGGCCAGCGTGTCGCTGGCGCGGACCATGGCGCGTTCGATGAACAGCCCGTCGATGCGGCTGGGATTTTCGATCGCGTCGGTCAGGCCACGACCCGGCTCCAGGTCCATCGCCAGCGCATTGGTGCCGAAATGGACGTCGAGGTCGAGCAGCGCGGTCGGTCGCTTCTTCTTGTCGCTCAGCAGCCAGGCGAGCGAGGTGGCGAGGCTGGACGCGCCCACGCCGCCACGCGTGCCGATGACCGCCGTGGTCATGTGCGGGCGTTCAGGCCCAGCGTCACGGGGTGCGAAGAACACCGCCTGCGCCTGCGCCAGCGCGTCGCGCAACTGATCGGCGCCGAAGGGCTTGAGCAGATAGTCCTGAATGCCGCTCGCCAGCAGGTCGCGATAGAGGCGCACGTCATTGACCTGACCCGCCGCGATGACGACCGTGCCGGGTTCGCACACTTCCGCCAGGCTGTTGATGTCATTGAGCGGATCGCCGCTTTCCGACATGTCGATGAACAATATCTGCGGCGAAGCGGTGATCGACAGGCTCTGCACTGCGTTGCGCATGCCGCCCTTGTTCACTTTTTCCGGCGCCCAACCCATTTCGGCTGCGACCACGCGCAGCAGATCGAAGCTGTGATCGTCGCAGACGAAGGCGTGGAAGGGGTCACGCTGGCCGGACGCGCCGGGTTTCCAGGGTGCGTTCATATCACTTGCCTCCCGACAGGGTCTTGAGGTCGCCAGAGCCGGTCGGCGCCTTTTCGCGATAGGTGGAAATCGCCCGGTTGGACGTGGCGGTGCGCAGGTCGCTGTCGGTGGTCTGGCCGCGAACCAGATCCTCCGGATTGGCGATCATCGCCGCCAGATTGCCGTTCACGCCGCAGCCGAAATTGGTCGATGCGCCCAATTGGATGTCGGTTTCCGGCTTGTCCGACCAGTTGGGGCAGCCCGGCACGCTGGCGGTGGCGCGGCGCACGATCAGGCGGACGGCGCCCTGCGGCGCGGTGCCGGCGACGGCAGAGCTGTCCTCTCCCACCAGCATGCCGTGGCGGGCGACGACATCGGCTATGCCTTCGCGCAGGGCAGGGCTGTAATAGGCTGCGTCCGTCGCCACGGCGACCTGGTCGCCATAGCCAAGACCGATGGAAACGAACCAGTCGTCCAGGCGGCGGGCCTCCGAAACGGTCAGGCCGCCGTCGGGGCCGGCCTGCACGTCATAGGTGAAGGCGTTGTGGCTGACGACCGGCTGGCGCACTGATTCCACGCCGCGATTGGCGGCCTGGTCGGTCTGGCAAGCGGCCAGCGGCAATGCCATCAGGGCCAGAGCGCCGAGGCGGACACCGAAGCGGACGGGGGTTTTGCGAGACTGGAAAGTCATGTCTTTCGTCCTTCGGATCAGAAGCTGAAGCCCGGTGCGGCGTCCTTCGAACGCTTTCCGGAGTCTCGGGCGGCGATGGGCGGCAGGGCGGCCGATGTCTGCGGGCCGGGTGCCGGGACGGGGCCGTTAGGCGCGCGACTCGGCATCGGGGCGCGGGCGCCGCTGATGCCGTCATGCATCTGCTCCAGGAACAGACCCTGGCCCTCATTGGCGTTGCGGAACCCATCGGTCGGCAGGCGCACGTCGGATGCGTTGATCGGCTTCACCAGATAGGGGGTGACGACGATGACCAGTTCCGTCTCGTGGCGCTGGAAACTGCGCGACTTGAACAGGCTGCCCAGGATCGGCAGGTTGCCGATGCCGGGAACCTTGTTGATATTGTTTGCCGTATCGTTGTTGAGCAGGCCGGCGATCATGAAGGCCTGGCCCGAACCCAGTTCCACCGTTGTTTCGGCGGTCCGGCTCTTGAGTGCCGGTACGCTGGAGTCGACCGAAAAGTCGAGGCTCGACACCGTCGGGCGGACACGCAGCGAGATGCGGCCATCGGCCAGCACGGTCGGCGTGAACGCCAACTGCACGCCATATTGCTTGAATTCGATGCTGTTGCCCTGCGTGCCGTTGCTGACCGTATAGGGATATTCGCCGCCTGCCAGGAAGCTGGCGGTTTCACCCGACAGCGATGTCAGATTGGGTTGGGCGAGGGTGGTCGCAAGGCCGCTCGATTCCGCGAGGTCCAGCACGGCGCCAATATCCAGGCCCAGCACGCGCGCGACACCGCCAAGGCTGTAACCGCCATCCGCGGTGAAGTTGAATGTTCCCCCACCGCCTGCGTTGAAGGTGAGGGCATCGCGCGTGCCGCCGCCGATGCCGCCCGCCCACTTGCCTCCGCTGACGTCTTGCGATTTCCAGTTCATGCCGATCTTGTGCCCGATATCGCGGGACACTTCGGCAATCTTGACCTGCAGGTTGACCTGCAGCGGCGTCGCGGTGCGCAGGCGGCTGACCACCGTCACATCCTTGCCGACAAAGGCCTGGGTCAGCCGTTCGGCCTCCGCCGCATCTTCCGGCGCGGCGATGGTGCCGGTCAGCAGGACCATGCCGTTCATCTTGTTGACCGCGATATCGGCGTTCGGCATCGCCAGCTTCAGCATCTGATCGAGGCTGGTCAGGTTGTTGCCGACGCGCACCGTGCCGGAAAACAGCACCTTGCCGTTGGTGGCCGTGACGAAGACCGTGGTTTCGCCGGCCGCTTTCGCGATCAGGTAAAGCTGGTTCTGCGACCGGACATGGACGTCGACGACATTGGGATCTCCGATCACCACGTCCGACATCTTGGACGGCAGGTTGATGACCTTGCTTCCGCCTACGGATAGCAGGATCGCATTGTCCTGCATGGCGGCAGGCGCAGCGTTGAGCGCGGTGGTCGGCGCCGCGGCGGCGGCAACCGCCAGACCGATCGCGATGGCCGGGCCGAGCAGCGGCCTGGCCGCGCCGGTATGGACAGTGAACCCCTTCATCTTACTTCCCCCCGACCGGAACGACGGTCACACTGGTGCCGCGGGCGATGCGGATCACCGGGCCTTGGCCCACGGCAGCCATGGAGGGCGCGCCGCCCATGGGAACGCCGCCTGCGGGCATGGCTTGCAAAGGCTTGGCGGGGACGCTGCTGCGCTGGTAGCGCGAAACGTCGGCGCCGGTGGAATAGGTGCTGCCCTTGTCGACCGGGCGGGCCGAAAGGCTGGCGAGCAGCTTCTTTTCGGCATTGGGATTGCTGGCAGCGGACAGGTCGACATCGCTGCCCGCAATGGCGGCGTCCAGTTCCGACGAATTGTCGGCCAGCGAACGCAGCGTGAGCGAAAGGGAGCCGATGGTCTGCGCCACCGCGATCTTCTCGGCAATCTTGGGCGTCACTTCGATGGTGACGTTGGAATAGGTCTGGACGACGGGCTTGCCGTCGGCGCCCAGCGCGTCCATGCGCTGGTCGGTGGCAAGCACGCGCAGATTGCGCAGGATGGTTTCGGACACTTTGAGCGGTTCGCCATCGCCACCGCCGCTAACGCTCTGCGTCAGCATCAGGTCGACGCGATCGCCCGGAAAGACGAAGCCCGCGACCGAATTCTGCGCCGACACCGGCACGGTCACGGCGCGCATGCCCGGCCCGAGCGCTGCGGCCAGGAAGCCGCGCTCACCCGGCTTGATCACCGAACCCAGCGTCATCGGCTGGCCGGCGGAAATGGCGGTGCGGATGACGCTGCCCACCAGTTTCTGCGGATCGGACTGGCCCTTGATATAATAGGCCTGTTCGACAAGGTCCTTGGGCCAGGGCTGGAAGCGGAAGCTTTCCGCGTCCAATATGGTGCCCACCGGCAATGCCTTGGTCGCGACCAGCACATGGGGCTGGTCCGCTTCGACGGGCATGGATGATGCGCCGGCCTGAGGCGTGCCTGACGAACTCAGCATGTTGCGTGCGAGCAAGGCTGTAGTGATCGCTATGATAAGCGCCCCCACCAGCAGCACGATCTTCTTGGCATCCATGATGAAATTCGCCTCCCTCAATCAGACGAGTTGCGTCCGAGCCCCCGGATATTCACGCAAATTGGTTAATATATCGTTCGCCAAGCAGCCAAAGCGCGGCGAACGAGATCGCAATGCCATAGGGGATTTGCGGCTGACCCAGCCGCCGGGTCATGCGATGGTGCACGACAGTCACGATGGTGACGACGCCCCCCAGCACCGCCATCAGCATCAGCATCGACAAGGTCGCCTGCCACGGGAACCAGAGCGCCAGCGCGCCCAGCAGCTTGACGTCGCCGCCGCCCATGCAGCCAAGAGAGAACAGCACGGCAAAGGCGATGAACACGATCAGGGCTGCCAGCAGTTGCACCGCTATGCCCGGCCACAGCGGCAAACCGCAGGCCAGCCACCAGAGCGGCGCCAGCGCGGCCACCGTCAGGTTCAGCCGGTTGGAGATGATGCGTGACCGCAAATCCGTGACAGACGCCACGATCAGCAGCAGTGCCAGGGCGCCGATCAGCGCCATTCTGAAAATATCCCCCGTCATGGATTCGAAACAGTAGACCCGATGGCTTACCAAAGCGTAACCATGCCGCCGATGGATTCGCCCCGCTCCGTTCCCGCCCTGTTTGATCGCCGCGCCTGGCCGATGGACGGGCGGCTCGATTACTGGACTGCCCCCGACGGCTGGCCGCTGCGTCGCTATCGGCTGGGCGATGGCGCGCGCGGCCGGATGCTGGTGCTGGGCGGCCGGGGCGACATGATCGAGAAATATCTCGAAGTGATCCACCATTGGGCCGGACGCGGATGGGCCGTCACCAGCTTCGACTGGCGTGGGCAGGGTGGTTCCGGGCGACTGACCGACGATCCGCTTTGCGGGCATATCGGGGATTTCGGTCAGTGGATCGCTGATCTCGACGCCTTCGCCGCCGACTGGCGCGCGGAAGGAGACGGGCCAACAGTGATCGTCGCGCACAGCATGGGCGGGCATCTGCTGCTGCGCGCCCTGGCCGAGGGGATGGCGTCGCCCGATGCCGCCGTGACGGTCGCGCCGATGATGGGGGTGCATAGCGCGCCCTTGCCACGCTGGCTGGCGGTGGCGATTGCCGAGACGATGTGCGCTTTGGGCTTTGACCGGAAGCAGGCCTGGACGCAGAAGGAGGAGTCGGAGCGCCAGCGGCACATGCGGCAAAAGCGTCTGACCCATGATCCGGAGCGCTATGCCGATGAGCTGTGGTGGCGCGACCATAGCCGGGACGTGGCGCTGGGGCCGCCGAGCTGGAAATGGGTGGAGCAGGCGTTGCATTCGACCCATGCGCTGGAGCAGGGGCGAGGGATTGAGGGGATTGCGGTGCCCTTGCTGATTCTGGCCGCGCAGACCGACCAGCTCGTTTCGACACCTGCCATCAGGCGGATCGCGGCCCGGATTCCGGGCGCGCGGTTGCACGTCTATGGGCGTGAGGCGGCGCATGAAATATTGCGGGAGCTGGACCCGGTGCGGCTGGATGCGCTGGCGCGGATCGACGGCTTTCTGGATGAAGTCGCACCCCGATGAACAGGCCCGATATCGTCATCGTCGGCGGCGGGATCGCCGGGGCGAGCCTTGGCGCGACACTGGCCGGGCGCGCGCGCGTGCTGCTGCTGGAGATGGAGCCGAGCGCGGGCTATCACGCCACTGGGCGGGCGGTTTCCTTCTGGGAGGAAACCTATGGCGGGCTGGCGGTGCAGCCGCTGACCACCGCGTCGGGGCCAATGCTGGCCGCGCCCGATCCGGAATTTTCCGACGCTTCCTTTCTGACGCCGCGCCGGACACTGCATGTCGGAAGGGTGGGCGATGCGGCGGCGCGGGATCGGCTGCTGGAGGAATTTGGTGGCAAGGTGGCCTTGCACATGGTCGATCCTGCCGCGCTGGTGCCGGGACTGCGGCCGGAATGGACGCTAGGCGTGCTGGAGCCGGGGGTGTGCGACATCGACGTGGCGGCGCTGCATCAGGCCTGGCTGCGGCGGTTCCGGCGCCTGGGCGGAGAGGTTCGGCTGGCGACGGCGTTGCGGCGGGCCGAGGCGTTGGACGATGGCTGGCGGATCGAAACGGATGAGGGCGCGATCGACTGCGGTGTTATCGTCAACGCGGCGGGCGCCTGGGCGGACGATGTGGCCAGAGCCTGCGGGGTGGCGCCGATTGGGATCGCACCGCTACGGCGGACGGTGGTGCAACTGCGCGTGCCAGCCATGCCCTCCGCCGATCTGCCGCTGGTCATGGACCTCGCCTCGCAATTCTATTTCAAGCCGGAGGGGGAGGGGCGCGTCTGGTTGACTCCTCATGATGAGGAACCCTCACTGCCTTGCGATGCCGCGCCTGAGGAACTGGCCGTGGCTGAGGCGATTGCGCGGTTCGAGGCGGTGGTGGATTGGCCGGTGGAGGCGGTGGAGCGCAAATGGGCGGGACTGCGCAGCTTCTCCCGCGATCGGGCGCCAGTCTATGGTTTCGATCCGGCGGCGCGGGGCTTTTTCTGGTTCGCGGGACAGGGCGGATTCGGTATCCAGACTTCTCCCGCCGCCGCCTTGCTGGCTGCTGACCTGCTCAGAAGCGAAGCGCCGTCACAGGCAGTTGCCAGCATCGATGCGGCGCCCTATTCTCCGGCCCGGTTTCGGTAACGCAACAAGCCCGGAGGATGGACCATGGCGCACAAGTTCGTGATCGAGAAGAACAAGGCTGGCGAGTTCGTCGCCAAGTTCAAATATAATAGTGAAACGATCTTCTGGACCGAAGGCTACACCAACAAGGCTGGGGCGAAGAATGCTATCGAATCCATCTTGAAAAACGGCCCCGGCGCGGCGGTTGAAGAAGCGGAATAAGGTTTCGGATACTCCATTATTCGGCGTTGTCGGCACGCCGTCCCACGGCCTGCCGGCTCGCCAATCCCATCATCGCGAAGCCCACGATCGAGGCGATGATATTCGCGCTTGCCGCTCCGATCGTTCCATAGATCGGCAGTAACGCCGCCTGCATTCCCAACAGCAGCGCCGTCGAAATCAACGTGATGCGCAGCGACAGGCTGGCCCGGTCGGTCGCCATCAGCAGCGGGCGGTAGCTCACGCCGACCAGATCGATGCAGGCCGCGACGCCCAGCAGCAGCAGCAGGGGATAGGCGGGCAGAAATTCCTTGCCCGCGATCAACCCCAGCAGAGGATGCCCGATGGTCAGGATCAGGGCGATGATGACCGCGCCTGCGATCAGCGCCAGCCTGTTCGTCCGCCGGAATAACGTGCCTAGCGCTTCATGGCCATGGCTCGAATGCGTGCGGCTCAACTCCACGAAGATGCTGCGCGACAGCAGGCTGGAAATCTTGGTCAGGGAATTGGCGAGCTGGTTGGCAAGCCGGTACAACCCCGCTCCGGCCGGACCGACGAACAGGCCGACCACCAGCACGGCCACCTGCTGGCCGACCGAAGACAGTGTCGTCTGCAAATTGGTCGCCGTGAGAAAGCCGACGATGCCGGGATTTTCCGCCCGCGCGTCCAGTGCCCGGCCCGCCCGCCAGTTCCCCAGTTTCTCCCCCCCGGCCCGCAGCGCCAGCCACCAATAGCTGACCGCGCACAGCAATTCCGCCGCGCCCCAGGCGATCAGGAAGCCGGTCACGTCGGGCATCAGCACCCAGGCCAGCCCCGCGCCGATCATGCGTCCGACCGGGATCATCGTTTCGGCAAAGGCGCCGGAATCGAAGCGGTCGAACAGCCGCAGCACGCCGGTCGGACTGGACCGGATGGTGATCATCATCACCATGCAGAAGATCCAGGCCTGCCACCCCAGGGCGGACGACAATTCCATCAGCGATCCGAAGGCGAGGATGATGAAGGCCGCGATCAGCCCGCCCGCGACGGCCGAGGCCAGGTCGATCAGGATGCAGAAGCGCAGCACCCGGTTCAGCGCATCGCCATTGCCTGCGGCCAGATGCGGCTGGCCGTAGCGCACGACGATCTGCCAGCTATCGAAGCTGACCAGCGTCTTGATGACGTTGGCGGCGCTCAGCACCAGCGCGAACCGACCGAAATCCGCGACGCCCAAGGTGCGCGTGACGATGGCCAGATAGGCAAGGCTGAGCACCGCGCCCACGCCCTTGCCGCCCAGCAGCCAGCCGGTGTTCGCCAGAATGCGGGCGAAGCCTTCCTGAGCGCCACCCGATCCGCGCTTGCTCGTCACTTGAGTTCCGGCCTTTCCCTGGCGCGCCGACCGACCGGCGCGCGCCTATCTAGGATCGGCCAGGGTGCGATGCAACACACGCTGTTCCTGGCGTTCCATTTGCGTTAAGGGGGCGCCCCATGACGATTTCCAAAGCCATCATCCTTTCCGCAGGCCAGGGTTCGCGTCTGCTTCCGCTGACCCGCGACGTGCCCAAATGCATGATCGACTTCAACGGCCGCACCCTCATCAGTTGGCAGGTCGCCGCGCTGGTGGCCAATGGCGTGACCGATATCGTCGTCGTCACCGGCTTCCGCACGGAACGGGTGGAGGACCATGCGCTGCAACTCTATCGCGAAACCGGCGCGCGCATCCGCACCGTGTTCAACCCCTTTTTTCAGGTGGCCGACAATCTGGGCACCTGCTGGATCGTGCGGGAGGAGATGGACCGCGACTTCATCATCCTGAACGGCGACACCATCGTCTCGGACGAGATTGTGGGCAAGCTGATCGATGGGGCTGAAGACGCCATCACCGTCACCGTGGACGTCAAGCATGGCGACTATGACGATGACGACATGAAGGTGAACCGGGACAAGACGGGCCGCCTGCATGCGATCGGCAAACGGTTGCTGCCACATGACACCAACGCCGAATCCATCGGCATGCTGGCTTTCCGGGGCGAAGGGCCGGCGATTTTCCGCAACCAGATCGACCAGATGATGCGCACGCCCGAAGGCGTGGAGCGCTGGTATCTGCGCGCCATCGACATCATCGCCAAGGGCAACCGCGTCGGCACCGTCTCGATCGAGGGGCTGGACTGGCAGGAAGTCGACTTCCCGCAGGATGTCGAGGCGGCGAAGGCGCTCACCGCCCGCTGGCTGACCGAGGACCGCTACGCGAAATAAGGCTTGAGCCAGCCGGTCAGCGCGGCGATCTGCTCAGCGCTGAGCTTCACCGCAATGCCGAGGTCGGGCTGCCCTGGCCATCCGGCGTCGGTGATCTCAAGACCTGCATGATTGCGGCTGCCCTCATGGCGGGGCAGCACATGGAAATGGACGTGTGGGTCCACCATCATCAGCATCAGATAATTGATCCTGGCATAGCCTACCGCCTGTCCGAGCGCGCTTTCGATCGCCTTGGTCACGGTTGCCAGTTCGGCATGAGCTTCCGGCGGCAGGTCGCCAAAGGCGGTGGCGTCGGACTTCGCCGCAAGCACCAGCGACCCCAGCGTCGGTTGGGCGGGGCGCAGCAACACCACCCAATGCGCGAACTCCGCGATCAGGGTGGCGGGAAAGCCGAATTTCTCGATGGTCGCGTTCATGCCCTTGCCTCCATCCAACTGACTATGGGCTGCCCGGAGCGCTTCGCGCCATAGGCCTGCATCAGCCGCACGGCATGGACGACCAGCGAGATGATCGTCCACCAGGCGAGCGCGATCAGCCCGATATCCGGTCGCCCGGCCAACAGCGCGACGAACAGGATCACCATATTCGGATTACGCCGCGCGGTGATCAGGCGGAACCAGCTATCGAACCGGCCCCAGACATGAATGTCCATCCCGAAATCCTTGATGAACATGCCCTCGATCAACCGTTGCAGCACATAGCCCGCGATCACCGCCGCCATGACCAGCGCGAAGCTCTGCGTCGACAGCGCCAGCCCCCAGGCCGACAGTCCCACGCCCCAGAAATACCACCAGAAGGGCGGATGGACGAGGTCGACGCCATGGTCAGCCACATTGCCCCATTTGGACGAGGTGATGGTGCAGCGGGCAAGCTTTCCGTCCACCGTGTCGAGCACCATGAAGACGAACCCGGCAAGCATGCCCGTCCAATAAAGCCCCTGCGCGAAGAACCAGGTCGCCGCCACGCAGAGCGTCGCGCCGATTGCCGTCACCATATTGGGCGTCATGCCGATCGAAGCCGCCAGCCGCGTCAGCCATAGCGCCAGTTCGGGCCAGAGATATTTGGTGAGGAGGTCCGTGACGCCCTTATAGGCGCCGAAATAGCTGCGCCGCTCAATCTCCCGCCGGGTCGTGGGGGTCAGTTCCTTGACGAAGGGCTGTTCCAGCTTGCGCAGTTGCCGGTTGTAGAGCTTCCGCCCGTCGGACAGGTCTACGACATGCGCAGCCTTCAGCGGATCGCTGCCCGCAGGCACCTGTCCGACGACCGGCGCGGCGCCCCAGACGAAGACCGTCCCCGGCTCCTCCAGCACCAGCCGCAGCAGCATGGGGTCGAAGGCATAGCCGAGGTTGAACAGAAGCTCATGGCCCTCCGCCAACAGGCTGCCGTTCTGCGCGGCGCTTTCGGCCATGCGGCGGCAGCGTTCGGCATTGGACATGCCCCAGATGCGGGTCGCATTGTCGCCCAGCAGCCGCACCGGCCCCAAAGCGGTCGTGATCGTCTGCGTCATAGGGCGGCCGTCCTTTCGGATTTCCGGGCAAAATCCAGGATGAGGTCGGCCTGCCGCTCCGAGGCGGGGGTGGGGGATCGGTCGATGGAATCGGACATGGCCGCTTCCTGAGCATCAACGAACGCCGCTTGCAAGCCCGCGGCGCGCTCCAGCGCCTGGGGCAATGCCGCCATATCCTCGATCACCGGCCCCAGCCGCCAGTGCGCGAAGGTCTCATCGCCGCGCCAGTCGCACCGTTCGAGGTTCAGGAAGATGCATGGGCGAGGTTCGAGAAGGAACTCGTAGACCTGGCTCGATACGTCACCCAGATAGACATCCGCACTCATGGTGTAGCTCATGTCGATCGAATGGCGGCTGCCCATGTCGACGCGGATATGCGAGGCTGTGGTCCGGATGGGAGCGGCGCGTGCGGCGAGCTTGGTATGCGGGGCGATGATGACGTTCCAGCCCTCCAGCGCCTCCAGCGTGGCGAGCACCTCCTGTCCATGCCGCACCCATGACGAAAGCTTTGCATCGAAATGGGGATTGTAGAGCAGCACCGGCAGATCATTGTCGAAGAAACGCTGTCGCTGCGCCTTCAGCTCGAACTTGGCATAGCCGCCGACGGCGCAATTCTCCGGCGTGCAAAGACCCCGGCTGATCATGCGCCGCCGGTCCTTTTCTCCACCCACCAGGGTCAGGTCGAAGGCGGCATGGCGCGCCTTGTAGCCGCCCTCGCGGTCGCCCGCGCCATGCTTGATGAGCGCCATGCGCGAGGAAAAACCCGGCACCTTGCGCAACCAGCCGCTCGATATCTCGGTCGTGACCAGCAAGGGATAGCGGCGGATGGTCGAATAGTTGAGCGCCAGCGTCAAAAGCCGCGAAGGCTGCCGGAACAGCGAGTCGGGCGGGAAGGGCGGACGGCGCAGGCGCACGAGGTGGAGCGCCCCGTCAGGATCGTAGCTCGCCGCCAGGTCGAGAATGCTGGCGGATGGCGAAAGCACATGCACCTTGACCCCCGCCCGGCGCGACAGCGCAAGGGCTGCCGGCAGCCAGTGGTAGATTTGATGGGCTTCGGCAATGGCCAGAAAGGCTATGTCGGTCGGCAAAGGCGGGCTCTCCAGGATGTGCTGCGCCGTAACGACAGAAACGGCTTCAAATCAAGCAAGCCCGTTTTTGCATTGCGTCAGTGCTGGACCTTTGCAGATTTTTTGTTATGCGCAACGCCGACTGAAGGATCATCCGAAGAGGCGTGACGAGCAATGGCCGAATTTGCGTTGCCCAAGAACAGCAAGATCAGCGCCAAGGGCGTAACCCACAAGGCGCCTGACGGCGCCACCAACGTCAAGAGCTTCAAGGTCTATCGCTACGACCCCGACTCCGGCCAGAACCCGCGCTACGACACGTTCGAGATCGATCTCGACAATTGCGGCCCGATGGTTCTGGACGCGCTGCTGAAGATCAAGAATGAATATGATCCGACGCTGACCTTCCGCCGCTCCTGCCGGGAGGGCATTTGCGGCTCCTGTTCCATGAACATGAACGGCCGCAATGGCCTGGCCTGCACCACCTCCATCGAGGAATGTTCGGGCAAGGAAGTGCGCGTCACGCCGCTGCCGCACATGGACGTGATCAAGGATCTGGTGCCCGATTTCACGCATTTCTACGCGCAGTACAATTCGATCAAGCCCTGGCTGCAAACCGTCAGCCCGCCGCCGAGCGGCAAGGAGCGGCTCCAGTCGCCCGCCGACCGCGAAAAGCTGGACGGGCTTTACGAGTGCATTCTGTGCGCGTGCTGCTCGACGAGCTGTCCCAGCTACTGGTGGAACAGCGACAAGTTCCTGGGCCCGGCGATCTTGTTGCAGGCCTATCGCTGGCTGGCCGACAGCCGCGACGAATATACCGGCGAGCGTCTGGATGAGCTGGAAGATCCCTTCCGTCTCTATCGCTGCCACACCATCATGAACTGCGCGAATGTCTGCCCCAAGGGTCTGAGCCCGGCCAAGGCGATCGCGGAAACCAAGAAGATGATGGTCGAGCGGCAGCTCTGATAGGGTGAGCGACGGAGCGGGTCATCTGAGCCCCGTGGCCGATGGGCCATGGGCTGGCTGGCTGTCCTGGACCGACACGGTGCCGGGAACGTTCCTCGACTCGGCCATCGGCACCAGCTATTCGCGCAGCGATGCGGCGGGCAAGGCGACGGTCATGCTGGAAAGCCGGCCGTCGCACGCCAACCGGCTGGGCGCGCTGCACGGCGGCTTTCTCGCCGGTTTTGCCGATCATGCCTATTTTGCCGCGCTGGCGGCTATGGGCCGGCCGGAACAGGCGGCTGCGGTGACCGTTGACCTTTCCATGCAATATTGTGGTTCAGGCAAGATAGGGCCGCATCTGTGCGCGGAAATCGAATTGCTGCGCGAGACGGGGCGGTTGATGTTCCTGCGCCTGACCATTTCACAGGATGATGAACTGATCGCGGCATCGACCGCGACCGTGCGCAAGGCGTCTGTCGCGAAGTGACCAGCGTCATCGCCCGATATGACGCGCTCGTCGCGGCAGGCGAATTGCGGCGCGATCCTGATCAGCGGGCGGCGGCGGAGAGACTCGACCGGCTGCAGCACGAACTGGAAGCGACGCCCCCGCGCGGTTCGACGCTGTGGAAACTGCTCCGCAAAGCGCCGGAACCGCCGCGCGGCCTTTATATGTGGGGCGGCGTCGGGCGGGGCAAATCGATGCTGATGGACCTGTTCTTCGACACGGTTCATGTCCAGCGCAAGAAGCGCGCGCATTTCCACGAATTCATGCTCGACGTGCATGCCCGGCTGGCAGAGGCGCGCAAGTCGGAGACGGGCGATCCTATCCCGCCGGTGGTCGAGTCGCTGGCGGAGGAAGCGCGACTGCTTTGCTTTGACGAGATGGTCGTCAACAATATGGCCGACGCCGCCATCATGTCGCGGCTGTTTACGGGTTTGCTGGAAAAGCGGGTGACGATCGTCACCACCTCCAACCGCGAGCCGGACGAACTCTACAAAAACGGTCTCAACCGCCAGCTTTTCCTGCCTTTCATCGATCTGATCAAGTTGAAGCTGGACGTCATGACGCTGAACGGGCCGACCGACTACCGGCGCGATCGCCTGGGCGATGCCGAGCTTTGGCATGCGCCCAATGGTCCGGCGGCGACCAAGGCGCTGTCCGAAGCCTTTTTCCGCCTGACCGACTATCCGGTCGAGGATCGCGCCAAGGTTCCGGCCGAAGACATAAAGGTGCAGGGCGGACGCACGCTGCATGTGCCCAAGAGCCTGAAGGGCGTGGCCGTCTTTTCCTTCAAGCGCCTCTGCGCCGAGGCGCGCGGCGCGCCCGATTATCTGGCGATCGCGCGCAAATATCACAGCGTCATCATCGTGGGCATCCCGGTGCTGGGGCCGGAAAAGCGCAATGAGGCGGCGCGCTTCGTGACGCTGATCGACGCGCTGTACGAATATAAGGTGAAACTGCTCGCTTCGGCGGATGCGGAGCCTGCGCGGCTTTATCCGGAAGGCGACGGCGCGTTTGAATTTGAGCGCACCGTATCGCGCCTCATGGAAATGCAGTCGGACGACTATCTGGCCCTGGGTCACGGAGAGAATGGCCAGGGCGAGAAATAATCTCGGCCTGCCGCACGTCCGTTCATCTCGTAACAATCTATTATCAGGAAAAAGAGCCCGCACGCTCCCTTAAAGGGAGGCGTGCGGCAGGTGGCCGCTGTGGGGAAGGGCCATGCGCCAGGGTAGGAGCGCTTGGATGACAGAGGCAAAAGCCCCACTAATGCAATTGCGAATAAATTGCAAAGATAATTTGGAATCAGCGCTTTTGCGCGGTTGAAACGTCGGGCAGATAGGCTTAAGCGCTTCGGCAATTCCGGTTTTCATGGCTTGGAGGATGATTACATATGGCCCGTAAGAAGATCGCGCTTATCGGCGCTGGTAATATCGGTGGTACCCTCGCGCATCTCGCGGCCCTCAAGGGGCTTGGTGACATCGTCCTCTTCGACGTCGTGGAAGGCGTGCCGCAGGGCAAGGCGCTCGATCTGTCGCAATGCGCTTCGGTCGAAGGCTTCGACGCCAAGATCACCGGATCGAACGACTATGCCGACATCAAGGACGCCGATGTCATCATCGTCACCGCCGGTGTCGCCCGCAAGCCGGGCATGAGCCGCGACGATCTGCTGGGCATCAACCTCAAGGTCATGAAGGCCGTGGGCGAGGGCATCGCCGCCAACGCGCCCAACGCTTTCGTCATCTGCATCACCAACCCGCTCGATGCTATGGTGTGGGCGCTGCGCGAATTTTCCGGCCTGCCGCACAACAAGGTCGTCGGCATGGCGGGCGTGCTCGACTCGTCGCGCTTCAACCATTTCCTGGCGGAAGAATTCAATGTGTCGGCCAAGGACGTCACCAGCTTCGTGCTCGGCGGTCACGGCGACACGATGGTCCCGGTGATCGAATATTCGACCGTCGCGGGCATCCCGGTTCCCGACCTCATCAAGCAGGGCCGTTCCACCAAGGAGCGTATCGACGCCATCGTTCAGCGCACCCGTTCGGGCGGCGGCGAGATCGTCGCGCTGCTCAAGACCGGCTCGGCCTTCTATGCGCCCGCCACCAGCGCGATCGCCATGGCTGAAGCCTATCTGGGCGACAAGAAGCGCCTGCTGCCCTGCGCCGCGAACCTGACCGGCCAATATGGCGTCAACGATCTCTATGTCGGCGTTCCCGTGATCATCGGCAAGGACGGCGTCGAGCAGGTCGTCGAGATCGCGCTGGACGACGAGGCCAAGGCGAACCTTCAGGTGTCCGTCGACGCCGTCAAGGAACTGCTGGAAGCCTGCAAGGGCATCGACCCCTCGCTCGCCTGAGCCTTTTTAAGAGCTGCACCAGCCCGCTCCAGGTAAGTGCGCAGCCTGGGGCGGGCTGCTTTTAGACCCAAAGTGCCACGTCCACAGAAGATAAAGGGACTGACATGTCCATTCTGGTGAACAAGAACACCAAGGTCATCACCCAGGGTATGACCGGTGCCACCGGTACCTTTCACACTGAAACCGCGCTTGCCTATGGCACGCAGATGGTCGGCGGCGTCACGCCGGGCAAGGGCGGCACGACCCATATCGGTCTGCCCATGTTTGACACCGTTGCCGAAGCCAAGTCGAAGACTGGCGCCGACGCTTCGGTCATCTATGTTCCGCCGCCGTTCGCGGCCGACTCGATCCTGGAAGCGATCGACGCCGAAATCCCGCTGATCGTCTGCATCACCGAAGGCATTCCGGTGCTGGACATGGTGAAGGTGAAGCGCTCCTTGTCGGGCAGCAAGTCGCGCCTGATCGGCCCGAACTGCCCCGGCCTGCTGACGCCCGGCGAATGCAAGATCGGCATCATGCCCGGCAACATCTTCTCCAAGGGTTCGGTCGGCGTCGTGTCGCGCTCGGGCACGCTCACCTATGAAGCCGTGTTCCAGACCACCAATGCGGGCCTGGGCCAGACCACCGCGGTCGGCATCGGCGGCGACCCGGTCAACGGCACCAACTTCATCGACGTGCTGGAACTGTTCCTGGCCGACGACGCCACCGAATCGATCATCATGATCGGTGAAATCGGCGGCGACGCGGAAGAACAGGCTGCCCAGTTCCTGATCGACGAAGCCAAGAAGGGCCGCAAGAAGCCGATGGCTGGCTTCATCGCGGGCCGCACGGCGCCTCCGGGCCGTCGCATGGGCCATGCCGGCGCGATCGTGTCGGGCGGCAAGGGCGACGCCGAGAGCAAGATCGCGGCGATGGAAGCGGCCGGCATCAAGGTTGCCGCCAGCCCGTCGGAACTCGGCACGACCCTGCTGGAAGTGTTGAAGGGCTGATCAAGCCATGTGAGATGGCCGGGCTGCACCCCGGCCATCTGTTACCCCGCTCCGCGACTGCACGCGGTCGGCATGGGACGTGAGAAATGGGCTACGAGAACCAGGATTTCGAAATCGAGCGCGGGCCAAGCTGGGCGCGCACCAACTGGCCGCCGATCGATACCGACGACCTGACCGGGGCGCTTGACCCCACGCAGATGCAGGTGGCCGTGAAGGCCGCCGCCAAGGCTGCGGGCAAGGCGGTTTCGGATACGGATGCCGTCAGTGCGGCCGACGATGCAATCCGCGCGCAGATGCTGATCCGCACCTATCGCGTCCGCGGACATCTGGCCGCTAATCTCGATCCGCTGGGCCTGACCCAACGTGACCTGCCGGCGGACCTGACGCCGGAATATCACGGCCTGACCGATCTGGATAAGAAGGTCTATCTGGGCGGTACGCTGGGCGTGCAATATGCGACCGTTCGCGAGATCGTGGCGATCCTGCGCACCAATTATTGCGGCAATGTCGGCCTGGAATATATGCACATCGCTGATGTGGAGGAGCGTCGCTTCCTGCAGGATCGCCTGGAGGGCAAGGACAAGGAAATCCACTTCACGCCGGAAGGCAAGAAGGCGATCCTGTCCAAGGTGATCCACGCCGAACAATATGAGAAGTTCCTGGGCCGCAAATATGTCGGCACCAAGCGCTTCGGCCTGGACGGCGGCGAATCGATGATCCCGGCGCTGGAAGCCATCATCAAATATGGCGGCGCGCAGGGCGTGCGGGAGATCGTTTACGGCATGGCCCATCGTGGCCGCCTGAACGTGCTCGCCAATGTGATGGCCAAGGGCTTTCGCGTCATCTTCCACGAATTTTCGGGCGGTACCGCCAATCCCGAAGATGTCGGCGGTTCGGGCGACGTGAAATATCACCTCGGCACTTCGACCGACCGGGAATTTGACGGCGTCAAGGTTCACATGTCGCTGGTTCCCAACCCCTCGCACCTGGAAACCGTCGATCCGGTGGTGCTGGGCAAGGTCCGCGCGCAGCAGACTTTCCGCGACGACCTGACCAAGCATGAGCAGGTTCTGCCCGTGCTGATCCATGGCGACGCGGCATTTGCCGGCCAGGGCATCGTTTGGGAATGCCTCGGCTTCTCGGGCGTTTCCGGTTACAATACCGGCGGTTGCATCCACTTCATCGTCAACAACCAGATCGGTTTCACGACCTCGCCGCAATTCTCGCGCGGGTCGCCCTATCCCAGCGATGTCGCGAAGGGCGTTCAGGCGCCGATCCTGCACATCAATGGCGACGATCCGGAAGCGGTTACCTTCGCGTGCAAGCTGGCGATGGAATATCGCCAGACCTTCCACCGCGACATCGTGATCGACATGTGGTGCTATCGCCGCTTCGGTCACAATGAGGGCGACGAGCCTTCCTTCACCCAGCCGCAGATGTACGCGAAGATCCGCCAGCATCCGCCGGTCAGCGACGTCTATTCGGCGCGATTGAAGGCTGAAGGCGTGGTCGACGACGATTTCGTCAGCCAGGTGACGGGCGATTTCGTCAACCATCTGGAGGAAGAGTTCGAGGCGGCGAAAAGCTACAAGCCCAACAAGGCCGACTGGTTCGCCGGTCGCTGGTCGGGCCTGCACAAGCCCGCCGACGCCGAAACCACCCGCCAGAGCGTCGAGTCCGCGATCAGCCAGAAGCTGTTCGACAGCCTGGGCAAGACGCTGACGACGATCCCGGAAGGCCATAACGTCCACAAGACGTTGAAGCGCGTGATCGACGCCAAGGCGGAGATGTTCAAGACCGGCGAGAATTTCGACTGGGCGACCGGCGAGGCCTTGGCTTTCGGTTCGCTGCTGTCGGAAGGCTATGGCGTCCGCCTGTCGGGTCAGGACTCCGGGCGCGGCACTTTCAGCCAGCGTCACGCCGTCTGGACCGACCAGGATACGGAGAACAAGTACATCCCGCTCTCGACCGTGCCGCATGGCCGTTTCGAGGTGCTGGACTCGCCGCTCTCCGAATATGGCGTGCTCGGCTTCGAATATGGCTTCGCGCTGGCGGACCCGAAGAGCCTGGTGCTTTGGGAAGCGCAGTTCGGTGATTTCGCCAACGGCGCGCAGATCATCTTCGACCAGTATATCGCTTCGTCGGAGACCAAGTGGCTGCGGTCCAACGGCCTGGTCTGCCTGCTGCCGCATGGCTATGAAGGGCAGGGTCCGGAACATAGCTCGGCCCGTCTGGAGCGTTATCTCCAGCTTTGCGCGGAAGGAAATATCCAGGTCGCGAACATCACGACCCCGGCCAATTATTTCCACGTCCTGCGCCGTCAGATGCTGCGGCCTTTCCGCAAGCCGCTCATCATTATGGCGCCCAAGTCGCTGCTGCGTCACAAGTCGGCGGTCAGCAAGGCTGAGGACTTCCTGGGCGAAACGCACTTCAAGCGCATCCTGTCGGACCCCAATGCGGCGCCCGACCAGGATACCAGGCGGCTGGTTCTATGTTCCGGCAAGGTCTTCTACGACCTGATGGAAGCCCGGGACGCCGCTGGCGACACGGACGTGCAGATCGTTCGCATCGAACAGATCTACCCGTTCGCGACCGAGGCTCTTGCAAAGCGCATCGAGCGCATGACGAAGCTGGAGCATGTCGTCTGGTGTCAGGAGGAACCGCGCAACAACGGCGCCTGGTTCTTCGTGGAGCCCTATATCGAGGAAGCGCTGGCCCAGGCCGGCAAGGCGCCGATGCGCGCTCGCTATGCCGGTCGCAAGGCCTCGGCGTCGCCCGCAACGGGCCTCGCCAAGCGCCATGTGGCCGAACAGGGCGCCCTTGTTGCCGATGCGCTGGGTCACAGCGTCCGTGAAGAAATCCGTCGCCAGAAGAAAGGCTGAACAAGCTCATGGCCACCGAAGTCAAAGTCCCCACGCTGGGCGAATCCGTTACCGAAGCAACCGTTGGTCAGTGGCTCAAGAAGCCCGGTGAGGCCGTGAAGGCCGACGAGCCCATCGTGTCCCTGGAAACCGACAAGGTCGCGGTCGACGTGCCCGCGCCGGTTGCGGGCGTGCTGGGCGACATCGTTGCCAAGGAAGGCGACACGGTTCAGGTCGGCGCGCTGCTGGCCTATGTGAATGCGGGCGCGGGCGCTGCGGCTGCTCCTGCCGCAGCGCCCGCCGCCAAGGCAGAGGCTGCTGCAACGGCGCCAGCGGCTTCGGTTGCGGCGCCTGTCGCTTCCGATGAGGACGAAGGCGGCAATCTGACCCTGTCGCCGGCGGTTCGCCGTCTGGTGCTGGAACATGGCCTTGACCCGAGCAAGATCAAGGGCACCGGCAAGGATGGCCGCCTGACCAAGGACGATGTCGTCGCTGCTGCCGCTGCGGGCACCGCCAAGGCTGCCGCTTCGGCCCCTGCCGCAGCGCCTGCCGCCGCCGCTCCCGCCGCCGGTCCGAGCCGTGCGCAGGAACGCGTCAAGATGACCCGCCTGCGCCAGACGGTCGCCAAGCGGCTGAAGGAAGCGCAGAACAACGCCGCGTTGCTCACCACCTACAACGACGTCGATATGACCAACGTCATCGAGGCGCGCGCCAAATATAAGGATCTGTTCGAGAAGAAGCATGGCGTCCGCCTGGGCTTCATGGGCTTCTTCACCAAGGCCGTCTGCATGGCGCTGCGGGACATCCCTGGCGTCAATGCGCAGATCGAGGGCGACGAGATCGTCTATAACGACTTTGCCGATATCTCGGTGGCGGTGTCGGCGCCGAACGGTCTGGTCGTGCCCGTGATCCGCAATGCAGAGAGCCTGAGCGTTGCCGAGATCGAGAAGACCATCGGCAGCTTCGGCAAGAAGGCCAAGGATGGCACGCTCACCATGGACGATATGAAGGGCGGCACCTTCACCATCTCCAATGGCGGGGTCTTCGGTTCGCTGCTGTCCAGCCCGATCATCAACCCGCCGCAGTCGGCGGTGCTGGGCCTCCACCGCATCGAGGACCGTCCGGTCGTCCGCGATGGCCAGATCGTCATCCGTCCGATGATGTATCTGGCGCTCAGCTATGATCATCGCCTGATCGACGGTCGCGAAGCGGTGACCTTCCTCGTCGCGGTGAAGAATGCGATCGAAGATCCGACCCGCCTGTTGATCGACCTGTAAGGTTTGTCCATTCATCCCGTTCGGGCTGCGCCTGTCGAAGCCCCGTCCTTTTTATGGGACGAAAGAAGTAATGCCCTTTGACAGGTTGGACCGAGGCAAGTGACTCGGTCCAAGGGCGAACGGAGATTGTTATGGCTGACTTCGACTATGACGTCCTTATAATCGGCGCGGGTCCGGGCGGCTATGTCGCCGCAATCCGCGCGGCGCAGCTTGGCCTCAAGACCGCCTGCGCCGAAAGCCGCGAGACGCTGGGCGGCACATGCCTCAATGTCGGCTGCATCCCGTCCAAGGCGCTGCTGCACGCTTCGGAACTCTACGAGGAAGCCGCGAACGGCGCGCTCGCCAAGCTGGGCGTGAAGATCGACAAGATGAGCCTGGACCTCGACACCATGCAGGGCCAGCGCAAGGAAGCGGTGAAGGGCCTGACCGGCGGCATCGAATATCTGTTCAAGAAGAACAAGGTCGACTGGCTGAAGGGTCTGGCGACCTTCACCGGCGCCAACACGGTGGAAGTCGCGGGCAAGAAGGTGACGGCGAAGAACATCGTCATCGCCACCGGCTCGTCGGTCACGCCGCTTGCCGGAGTCGCGGTCGATAACAAGGGCGGCAAGATCGTCGATTCGACCGGCGCGCTGGAACTGGATAAGGTTCCGGGTCATCTGGTCGTCGTCGGCGGCGGCGTCATTGGGCTGGAGCTGGGTTCGGTGTGGCGTCGCGTCGGCGCGAAGGTGACCGTTGTCGAATATCTCGACCAGATCCTGCCCGGCATGGACGGCGAAGTCCGCAAGGAAGCGAACAAGATCTTCAAGAAGCAGGGCTTCGAGTATAAGCTCGGCACCAAGGTCACGGGCGCTGAGGTCGGCAAGAAGGGCGTGACGCTGACCGTCGAACCCGCTGCAGGTGGCGCGGCCGAGAAGATCGAGGCCGATGTCGTGCTGGTGTCGATCGGTCGCCGTCCGAACACGGAAGGCCTGGGCCTCGACAAGATCGGTCTGGAACTCAATGCGCGTGGTCAGATCGAAACCGATCATGAGTTCGCGACCAAGGTTCCGGGCGTCTGGGCGATCGGTGACGTCATTCCGGGGCCGATGCTCGCGCACAAGGCCGAGGATGAAGGCATTGCCGTGGCCGAGAATATTGCGGGTCTGACCGGCATCGTGAACCATGAGGTGATCCCGTCGGTGGTTTACACCAAGCCGGAAATCGCCGGCGTGGGCCTCACCGAAGAAGCCGCCAAGGAAAAGGGCGCGGTCAAGGTCGGCAAGTTCCCGATGATGGCGAACAGCCGCGCCAAGACCAATCATGAGCCGGACGGCTTCGTGAAGATCATCGCCGATGCCGAGACCGACAAGGTGTTGGGCGTTTGGATCATCGCTTCGGTCGCGGGCACGATGATCGCGCAGGCGGCGCAGGCGATGGAATTCGGCGCGTCGAGCGAAGACATTGCCTATACCTGCCATGCGCATCCGACGCACAGCGAGGCGATCAAGGAAGCGGCCATGGCCGTGACCGGCAAGCCGATCCATATTTGATCGGCGCCTACTTCGCGCGGGAATGAGGAGGCTGCCCTTTTGGGGCGGCCTTTTTCATTTTGGAGCCAGGTGAGGCCAGCGCTTTAAGCGTTGCAAGCCCGGGATTGCGGATCGACCATGGCTGTGTCCGGTGCCGATAGCGCCCGCCGTACGCAAACCCGGTTGCGGCCGCGCGTCTTGGCCTGATAGAGCGCCGCGTCGGCCCGCGCGATGGCGTCATGAATCGAGGCATCCCCGCGCTGGGCGGTCGACAGGCCGAAGCTGGCGGTGAGAGGACGCGACAGACCGAACTGATCAGCGACTTCTTGCGCGATGCTCTCGCGAATGTCGTTGGCGATCCCGGCTGCTCGGGCTGCATGGGTATCGGGCAGGAACAGCACGAATTCCTCGCCGCCGAAGCGGGCCGTGACGGCGCCGACAGGCGCAAACCGGGCCAATATCCTGGCCAGCGCGACGATCACGCGATCGCCCAGGGCATGGCCATAGGCATCGTTGATCGTCTTGAAATGATCGATGTCGCAGACGATGAGGCTGCCCTGCGTCGGCTGCTTGCGTATCCGTTGGTTGATGGCATCGTCAAAACCCCGCCGGTTGAGCAGGCCGGAAAGCGGATCGTGCAGCGCGTCGCGCTGATAGCGGGTGAGCAGATCGAGCATGTTCGCCGCGAGCGCGGCCAGAGCGAGGAAAAGGCCGAAAATGCAGGCCAGCGCCTGCATCAGAAAGGCATAGTCGCTGCTCTGGAAGCTGCCGCCAGACAAGGTGAGCGGCACAGTGCTGCCCCGCGCCAGATTATCCAGAGCAACCAGCGCCGTCGCGCTGAACAGGATGCGGTCGGACCAGTTGCCGAGATGATCCTTGCCCGCGACCAGCGGCAGGCCGATCAGCAGGAAGCAGCCGAAATCGGACGCAACCAGTTCGAGGGGCAGATTGCCCAGCGCAAGAGCGACCGCACAGAGCAGCAACGACAAAGCCCAGATCGCGATCCGCGCCCGCAGCAGCCAGTTCGGCCGCCATCGCTCCAGCAGAGCCTGGCTGAACAGCAGGAAGCCGCTGGCGAACAGCAGGTCCGCCACGAAACCCCAGACGGGCGTGGGAACCAGCGCGAATCCCGCCGGCACCGCAAAACCGCCCGCCACGCAGATATAGGCGCCGCTCCAATATCCGGCGGCGCGCACGCGCAGGCTCCAGACAAAGCCGAAAACCACGCCGAAGCTTGCCATCATGACGGGCAGGAAGAAGGCGAAATTCTCTCCCACTCTGTTGGGCCTGTTCCTTTTATCGTCGAAGGTCGTGCGCGCTTCAGCCTGACTTACACGCCGGGCAAGCGGTATAAGCTGATCCTTAACAAATATTTCCGGATCGGATGAGATGTTAGTCCGATTTGGATGAAATTTGCGGTAGTTAGGTCAGAAATCAGGACGCCGCTTTTCGCGGAAGGCCGTTACCCCTTCGCTGAAATCGGGGAGGGTGAAGGCGTCGCGGAACATGGCCAATGTGACGGCATCGTCATCGGCCTGCCCATCCAGGATGCGGCGGATGATCGCCTTGGACGAGCGGATCGAATGCTGGGCGTTGCCCGCCATCACACGGGCCAGTTCCATCGCCGTCTCCAGCGGGGCAGGCGCGATCTGGTCAATGAGGCCGATGGCGAGCGCTTCCTGCGCATCGTGCAGCGCGGCGGTGAACAGGATGCGCTTGGCCCGTGCCGGTCCGACCAGATCGACCAGCAGCTTCGTGTCGAACAGCGAATAGACGATGCCGAGCTTGGCCGGGGTGATGCCCAGACGCGCGGCGGGGCTGGCGATCCGCAGATCGCAGGCGATGGCAAGCCCGCACCCGCCGCCGATCGCATCGCCGTCTATGGCCGCGATGACCGGCTTTTCAGCGTGGGCCAGGGCATATTGGGTGGCGCGGATCGCGGCCTGATTGGCGATGCGCCAGCTTTCCTCGCCTGAATGGAGCGCGAATTCGTGAATATCCGCCCCCGCGCAGAACAGGCCGGGAGCCGCGGATGTCAGAATCAGCACGCGGATCGCGTCGTCGGCCATCGCCTGCTGCACCAGTTGCGGAAATCGCTCCCACATCGCCTGGTTCATCGCATTATGCTGCCGGGGCCGGTCGATCAGCAGCGTGGCGATCGCGCCGTCGCGCTCCAGCCCCAATCCCCCCGGGCGCGTCATGCCGGCCAGCGTCCCAGCAGCGGCAGCAACTCGTCATAATGGTGGATGATGGCGTCCGCCTCCAGATCCTCCACCGGGCCGTCCAGGAAGCCGAAGCTGACGGCGATGCTGGGGACGCCCGCATTGCGCGCCCCGGCAATGTCGTTGATCGTGTCGCCCAGGAAGATCGTCCGCCCGCCGCCTGCACGCTCGATCATGGCGTGGATCGGCGCCGGATCGGGCTTCGCGATGCCGACCGTGTCGCCGCCGACGACGCTGGCGAAGCGCTCCGACAGGCCGATCTGGTGCAGCAGCGGAATGGTGAAGCGCTCCGCCTTGTTGGTGCAGATGGCGAGCTTCACGCCCGCCGCCTCCAGCGCGTCCATCGCCGCGATCAGGCCGGGATAGGGAAGGGAATGGATGGCCAGATTCTGCTCATAATAATCGAGCAGGATCGGCAGCATCTTCGCCAGCATGGCCTCGTCATAGCCGCCCGATGCGTCAAGCGCCCGCTGGAGCATCACCTTCGCGCCCTTGCCGACGAAGGGGTGGATCGCCTCGACCGGGAAGGGCGGGCGGCCGTCGGTGGCGATGGCGTAGTTGACGGCGGCGGCCAGGTCGCCGCTGGTATCGAGCAGGGTGCCGTCGAGGTCGAAGCCGACAATGTCGAAGGGGATAGATGCCATGCCCGGCTCATGCCGCCTCAGCGGTGGCAAAGGCAAGTCAAACGTGTCAGAGAGCGCTCAGATTCTTGGCCTCTTTTTGTGAAGGATGCCCCTCGTGACTGCCAGCCGCCCCCTCGCCGTGATCATCCTTGCCGCCGGGCAGGGCACACGCATGAAGTCCGCCAAGCATAAGGTGCTGCACCCCATAGCGGGGCGGCCGATGCTGCTGCATCTGCTCGCCAGCATAGCCGAATTGCAGCCCGAACGGCAGGTCGTGGTGGTCGGCGCGGGCCGGGATCAGGTGGAAAAGGCGGTCGAGGGCAGCGGCGCCGTCATCGCCGTGCAGGAACAGCAGCATGGCACCGGCCACGCCGTGGCGCAGGCGCATGATGCGCTGGCCGGGTTCGCGGGCGACATATTGATCCTCTATGGCGATGTGCCGTTGGTGCGGACCGAAACCATGCGGACCATGCTGGAGCGCTTGAATTGGGGCGATGAGCCGCGCGCCGTGGTGCTGGGCTTCCGTCCGGAAGATGCCGCCGCTTACGGCCGGATCATCGTCCGGGAGCAGGGCGTGATCGAGAAGATGGTCGAATTTAAAGACGCCGACGCGGAGGAGCGGGCGGTGACGCTGTGCAATTCGGGGCTGATGGCGGTGCGCTCGACCGATCTGTTCGTGCTGCTCGACCAGATTGGTAATAACAATGCGGCGGGCGAATATTATCTGCCCGACATCGTCATGTTGCCCGGCGCGCAAAGTGCGGTGATCGAGGCGGAGGCCTGGGAAGTGGCGGGCGTCAACAGCCGCGCCGAACTGGCGGGGGTGGAAGCTGTCTGGCAGGACCGCCGCCGTGCCGAGGCGATGCGCGAGGGCGCAACGCTGATCGCGCCGGAAACCGTGTTCTTCGCCCATGACACGGTTTTGGGCCGCGATGTGGTGATCGAGCCCAATGTCGTCTTCGGCCCCGGCGTCAGCGTGGCGGATGATGTCACGATCCACGCTTTCTCCCATCTGGAAGGCGCGACGATCGGGAAGGGCGCGGAAATCGGCCCCTATGCCCGCCTGCGTCCGGGCGCGAAGATCGGCATAAAGGCCAAGGTCGGCAATTTCGTCGAGGTGAAGAAGGCCGAACTGGGCGAGGGCGCGAAGGTCAACCACCTGTCCTATATCGGTGACGCCAGCGTGGGGGCGGGCGCCAATATCGGCGCGGGCACCATCACCTGCAACTATGACGGCTTCTTCAAATATAAGACGGAGATCGGGGCGGGCGCCTTCATCGGTTCCAACAGCGCGCTGGTGGCGCCGGTGAAGATCGGGGCCGGCGCGATCGTTGCTGCGGGCAGCGTCGTGACGCAGGCGGTGGATGCCGATGCGCTCTGTCTCGTCCGGCCCAAGCAGGAAGCGAAGCCGGGCTGGGCGGCGCGCTTCCGGGCGAAGATGCAGGCGCGCAAAGCCTCCAAGTGACGGCGCTTTTTCGAAAGCGGCGCTGGCTTATGGCGCTGCTGTTCCTGTTGCTGCTGCCGGTGGGAACGCTATTCTGGCTCGTCGCCAATGCGCGGGCCATGCCGGTCGTGCGGCGGCTGGATGTTACGCTGCCCTTTCCGGCGGACGCGCCGCGGCGCCCGGTGACGGTGGCGCTGATGACCGACAGCCATTTGTCGGGACCGGACAACAGCCCGGAACGCATGGCGCGGATCGTCGCGCAGGTGAATGGCCTCAAGCCCGACCTGATCGTGTTGGGTGGCGACTATATCGGGGATGCCAAGGGTGGGGCCATCTATGGTCCCGTGCAAAGCATCGCGCCTTTCGCCGCCTTGCGCGCGCCGCTGGGCGTGGTGGCCGTGCTGGGCAATCATGACGCCCGCAAGCATGCGCTGATCAGCCGCCGCCAGTGGGGCGTTCTGTTCGCCCGGATCGGCATTCGCCTGCTCGACAATCAGGCGGTGCGCCGGGGGCCGCTGGCGATCGGCGGATTGCGCGACATCTATACCGGCCGGCCCGACATCCCCAAGACGCTGGACGCGATGCAGGCAGTGGGAGGCGCGCCCGTTATGCTGTCCCATGGGCCGGACGCCTTTCCGCTGCTGCCCGACCAGCCGATGCTGACGCTCGTGGGGCATACCCATTGCGGACAAGTCGCGCTGCCCTTTGCGGGGATCGTCTATGTGCCCTCGCGCTATGGTTTGCGCTATGCCTGCGGCGTCTATCGGGAGGGTATGCGGACCATGGTCGTTTCGGCGGGCCTTGGCACCAGCGGCCTGCCGATCCGGATGCTTGCCGCCCCGGATGTCTGGCTGATTACAATTCATCCACGATGACGCTGGCCCCTGTCACCGGCGGCGCGAACGTGGCATAGGCGGCGCAAGCATATAGTTTTCACGGCTTTGGGACTGACTATCCATGTGCGGTATCATCGGAATCATCGGCAAGGACGACGTGGCGGAACGGCTGGTCGAAGGACTGAAGCGCCTCGAATATCGCGGCTATGACAGCGCGGGCGTTGCGACCGTTCATGACGAGATGATCGACCGCCGCCGCGCCGAGGGCAAGCTCGCCAATCTGGTGAAGGAGCTGGAAGCCGCACCCTTGCCCGGCACGACCGGCATCGCCCATACCCGCTGGGCGACCCATGGCGCGCCGACGACCAGCAATGCCCATCCCCACGCCACGAAGGAAGTGGCGCTGGTGCACAATGGCATCATCGAGAATTTCAAGCCGCTGCGCGAGGAGCTGATGGCGCGTGGCCGAACCTTCCACAGCCAGACCGATACGGAGGTCGTCGCCCATCTGGTGAGCGAGCTGGTCGAGCAGGGCGCTTCACCCAAGGACGCGGTGGCGCAGATATTGCCGCGCCTGCATGGCGCCTTCGCGCTGGCGATCCTGTTCCGCAGCCATCCTGACATGCTGATCGGCGCGCGCCTGGGTTCGCCGCTGGTGGTCGGTTATGGCGAGGGGGAGACCTATCTTGGCTCGGATGCGCTGGCGCTGGCCCCGCTGACGCAGCGCATCGCCTATCTGGAGGAGGGCGACTGGGTCGTCATCACCAGGGACGGGGCGGAAATTTTCGACAAGGACAACAATCCCGTCGAACGCCCCATCACCATTTCCGGCGTGACCGGCGAGCTGATCTCCAAGGGCAATCACCGCCACTATATGCTCAAGGAGATTTATGAGCAGCCGGTGGTCGTCGCGCAGACGCTGCGGTCCTATTTGCAACGGATGGAGGACCGGGTGTCGTTGCCGATCCCGGATTTCGACCTGGGGTCGATCCGCCGCGTCACCATCGTCGCCTGCGGAACCAGTTTCTACGCGGGCATGGTCGCCAAATATTGGATCGAACAATTTGCCCGCGTGCCTGTCGACATCGATGTGGCAAGCGAGTTCCGTTACCGCTCGCCGGTGATGGAGGATGGGGGACTGATGATCGTCATCAGCCAGTCGGGCGAAACCGCCGATACGCTGGCGGCGCTGCGCCATGCCCGGGCCGAGGGGCAGAAGATCGCCGCCGTCGTCAATGTGCCGACCAGCACCATGGCGCGGGAGGCCGACCTGCTGCTGCCGACCCATGCGGGGCCGGAAATCGGCGTGGCGTCGACCAAGGCCTTTACCTGCCAACTGGCCGTGCTGGCCGCCTTCGCCGCCAATCTCGCCCGCGCCAAGGGGCGGCTGGACGCGAAGGCCGAGAAGGAACTGGTCCGCCACCTTGCCGAAGCGCCCGCCGCGCTCAACGGGGCGCTGGCTTATGATGAGTCGATCGAAGCGATGGCCCATCTGATCGCTGGCGCGCGCGACGTGCTCTATCTGGGGCGCGGGCCGGACTATCCGCTGGCGCTGGAGGGCGCGCTCAAGCTCAAGGAAATCAGCTATATCCATGCCGAAGGCTATGCCGCGGGCGAGATGAAGCATGGCCCGATCGCGCTCATCGACGACAAGGTGCCGGTGATCGTGCTGGCGCCCAGCGGGCCTTTGTTCGAAAAGACCGTCAGCAACATGCAGGAAGTGCAGGCGCGCGGCGGCAAGGTGGTGCTGATCTCCGACTATGACGGGGTGCAGGCTGCGGGCGAGGGCTGCATCGCGACCATCACCATGCCGAAAGTCCATCCGCTGATCGCGCCGATGGTTTATGCGGTGCCGGTGCAGTTGCTCGCCTATCATGTAGCGGTGGCGAAGGGCACGGACGTCGATCAGCCAAGGAACCTCGCCAAGAGCGTTACCGTCGAGTGAAGCGATAGCGGTCCCGGATGCGGCGGTTGAAATAGCCGCCCTTGGAGCTGGCCGCACGCATGCCTTCCGCGATCTCCGCCGGCACGTCATGATAGCTGTAGCGCCTCCCGCTGACGAACTGCACGTCCAGCCGGCGCTGGGCGGCGTCATAGTCGAAGCGGGCGATGGCGGTCGAGGGCATGGCGGATCAATGCGCGGCGGCGCGCGATGTTTCCTGCCGCCGGAGAATGCCGCTCGTCGCGTCCCGGAGAGCCTGTTGCCCTCTCGTTGCGGGCTGGAACAGGCTGCCCTATCCTCCCGCAATGATCGAAACGGAACGATTGAGCCTGCGCCCCTACACGCTCGCTGATTTTACACCCTATCTCGCCATGTGGTCCGACCCGGAAAATGTGCGGCACATAGGCGGACAGCCCCTGTCGCGGGAAGATGCATGGAACCGCCTTTTGCGTTATGCAGGCCATTGGACCTTGCTGGGCTACGGGATTTTCGCGGTGATCGAAAAGACATCCGGCCGCTATATCGGAGAGACCGGGCTGGCCGATTTTCATCGCGGCCTTGGCGAGGATTTCGACGGGGCCGGTGAAGCCGCATGGATTTTTGTATCGGACGTGCATGGACGCGGCTATGCGCTCGAGGCTGCCCAGGCCGCCCATGACTGGTTCACCGAGCGCATGGGCGCTGCGCGGACCGTCTGCCTGATCGATCCGGCCAACCAGCCTTCGCTCAGCCTCGCGGGCAAGCTGGGCTACGAACCGTTTGGCCAAGCGGTGTACAAAGGGCGGACCGCCGTCATGTTGGAAAGATCGTCCGCATAGAAGCGGCCGAAGCGGGTCCAGGTCACCCGCCGCCCGGCGCATTATGGCCGCCTGCCGGCACCGGCCCGCCGCTCGGCGCATGGGCGTGGTCGGGATTGTTGTCCCAGTCGATATGATAGAGGTCGAACCGCCGGTCGCGCAGGTTGCGCACCGTGCCTTCCGCCCGCGCCCAGCTCAGGTCGGCCAGATTCACGTCCGCCATGGTCAGCGTCTCGACATTCTCGGTCGATTCCGCCGCTATCCCGTCCCGCGCAAAGGGCAGGTCGCAAGGCGTCAGGATCGCGCTTTGGGCATATTGGATGTCCATATTGTCGACATTGGGCAGATTGCCGACATTGCCCGACATGACGACATAGCATTGGTTCTCGATCGCCCGGGCCTGCGCGCAATAGCGCACGCGCATGTAACCCAGACGCGAGTCGGTGCAGAAGGGCACGAAGATGATCCGCGCGCCCTGGTCCACCAGCCGCCGCGCCAGTTCCGGAAATTCGCTATCATAGCAGATGAGCACGCCGATCGGCCCGCAGTCCGTCTGGATCACGTCCAGCGAATCCCCGCCCTTGATGTTCCACCAAAAGGCTTCGTTCGGCGTAGGGTGGATCTTCTCCTGCGTATGGAGCGACCCGTCGCGCAGGGCGACATAGGCGATGTTCTGAATGTCGCCATCGTCGGCGCGCGTCGGATGGGAGCCGCCGATGATGTTGATATTATATTCCAGCGCCATCCGCTCCAGTTCTTTGGTCAGGCGCGGGGTGTAGCTGGTGAGCTTGTCGATCGCCTCGATGGGAGAGAGCTTTTTCGTTTCGTAGGAGAGCAGCGGCAGGGTGAACAGTTCTGGGAAGACGATGAAGTCGGAGCGGTAGTCCGCCGCGACGTCGACGAAATATTCGATGTTGCGGATGAACTCGTCAAAATCCTTCACGGCGCGGGCCTGCAACTGGCAGGTGGCGAGGCGGACGCTTTCGACGCCGCGCGGCACCCGCATTTCGGGCGCTTCGTCAGGGTCGACATAGGGATTACGCCAGACCAGATGGGCGGCATGGCCGTCCGACGGCTTGTCCTCCGGCAGATAATTTTCCAGCACGCCCAGCGGTTCGAACTGGTTCTTGAGCTGGAAGCTGATCACCTGATCGCGGATCTTGCCATGCACGACCTTGTCGAAATAGTCGGCCGGACCTTGGACGCGCCGTTTCGCGCGGGCATAGCCGGGCATGCGACCAGCGATGACGATGCCGTGCAGGTCCAGTTCCTCGGCCAGTTCCTTGCGCTCGTCATAGAGGCGCTGGCCGATGCGCAGGCCACGCAGCTTGGGGTCAACGGCCATTTCATAGCCGTAGAGCCACTCGCCCGCCGCGCTGTGCCGCGTGCCGAAGCCGTTGGCGGTGATCTCCTCCCAATCATGAGGGGAAAAGGCCATCGCCTTGCTGACGCGCATGGTCGCGCAATAGCCCACGACCTTATTGTCGTAGAGCGCGACGAAGCAGCCGGTCGGGAAATTGTTGATCTGGCCGCGCAGGGTGGCCAGCGAATAATTGGGGAGGCCCGGATAGACGCGGGCGATCAGCCGGTGGATGCCGCGCACGTCCGCCGGAACCGCAGCCCGAACTTCCAGTCGTTTCTTGGCTGTCGTCGTCATCAAGCATCTCCCGGCCTCATGGAAAAGGCGACGCCGTGCTGCGGCGCCGCCTCGTTCCGTTACCGTATTGAACCGCGGAAAGGCGGATCAGTTCCGCCAGATTATTTCCACTGGCCCATGGCGGTTTCGAGGTTCACGCGGATCGCCTCGAAGAACTGCTCGGTGGTCATCCATGCCTGCTCCGGACCGATCAGCAGGGCCAGATCCTTGGTCATCGCGCCGTTTTCGACGGTTTCGATGCAGACCTTTTCCAGCGTTTCGGCAAATTTGGTGACTTCCGGCGTCTCGTCGAACTTGCCGCGATAGGCCAAGCCCTGGGTCCAGGCGAAGATCGACGCGATCGGGTTGGTCGAGGTCGCCTTGCCCTGCTGATGCTGGCGATAGTGGCGGGTGACGGTGCCGTGCGCGGCTTCGGCCTCGACGGTCTTGCCGTCGGGCGAGAGCAGCACGGAGGTCATGAGGCCGAGCGAACCGAAGCCCTGCGCCACGGTATCCGACTGGACGTCGCCGTCATAATTCTTGCACGCCCAGACGAACTTGCCGCTCCACTTGAGGGCGGAGGCGACCATGTCGTCGATCAGGCGGTGTTCGTAAACGGCGCCCACCGCCTTGAACTGGTCGGCGAACTCCTTGTCGAACACTTCCTGGAACAGATCCTTGAAGCGGCCGTCATAGGCCTTGAGGATGGTGTTCTTGGTCGACAGGTAGAGCGGCCAGCCGCGGCCAAGCGCATAGTTCATGCTGGCGCGGGCGAAATCGCGGATCGAATCGTCCAGATTGTACATGCCCATGGCGACGCCGGAGCTGGGGAAGTTGAAGACGTCCTTCTCGATCTTCTCGCCATTTTCGCCGTCCCACACCATGCGCAGCTTGCCGGGGCCGGGGACGAGGAAATCGGTGGCGCGATACTGGTCGCCAAAGGCGTGGCGGCCGATGACGATCGGGTCGGTCCAGCCGGGCACCAGGCGGGGCACGTTGCGGATGACGATCGGTTCGCGGAACACGACGCCGCCCAGGATGTTGCGGATGGTGCCGTTGGGCGACTTCCACATTTCCTTGAGGCCGAATTCTTCGACACGGGCTTCGTCAGGGGTGATGGTGGCGCACTTCACGCCGACGCCATGTTCCTTGATCGCGTTGGCGGAATCGATGGTGATCTGGTCGTTGGTTTCGTCGCGCTTCTCGACGCCCAGATCGTAATATTTCAGGTCGATGTCGAGATAGGGGAGGATCAGGCGCTCACGAATCCATTCCCAGATGATCCGGGTCATTTCGTCGCCGTCGATTTCCACGACGGGGTTTTTCACCTTGATCTTTGCCATAGCGCCTGTTCGCCTTCTTCGTTCGGGTGGAATTTGCGAAACGCCCTAGGGAAAGCGGCGGCAATGTTCAACTGTCCAGTGCATTGGACAATGGCGTTTGCGAGGCAGGATCATTTCATTGTCCTGGGACGGTATCGGACGTTGTCACTGCAAGTGACTGTGCCTAAAGACGGTGCCCATGGAAAATGACGAACTGACCGTCGCGCTGGGCGGCAATGTGAAATGGCGATTTCCCTCGATTCATCCCGAAGGCGTCAAATTCGGCCTGATCGCGGCGGCTATCACGGCGCTGCTGTTCCTGGTCGGCTGGGAGATTCCCGGCTGGCTGATGGTGATGGTGACGATCTGGGTGCTGGCCTTTTTCCGCGATCCGGTCCGCGCCGTGCCGCAGGACGAGCGCGCCATCGTCGCCCCGGCCGATGGGCTGGTGACGCTGATCCAGCGCGTGCCGCCTCCGCGCGAGATGGCGGGGCCGGACGGGCTGGGCGATCAGCCGATGATCCGCGTGTCGATCTTCATGAGCGTGTTCGACGTGCACATCAACCGCACGCCGATCGGCGGCACGGTGAAGTCCGTGGTCTATATTTCGGGCAAGTTCCTGAACGCCGATCTTGACAAGGCGAGCGAGGATAATGAGCGCCAGCATATATTGGTCGAGCGGCATGACGGCGTGCGCATCGGTTTCACGCAGATTGCGGGCCTTGTGGCGCGGCGGATCGTGCCGTTCGTGAAGCCTGGCGACATGGTCGCCGCCGGACAGCGCATCGGCCTGATCCGCTTCGGTAGCCGGGTCGACGTCTATCTGCCCGCCGGAACCGCGCCGCGCGTGGTGCTGGGGCAGCGCACCGTGGCGGGCGAGACGATCCTTGGCCAGATGGGCGACATGCGCGTGATTTCCGGGATTCAACAATAATGCGACAGCGCCGAACCATCCCGCGCGGCCTGCGCCGGGGGATCACCCTGCGGATGGTGGCGCCCAATGCCGTGACGGCGATGGCGCTATGCTTCGGCCTGACCGGCGTGCGCTACGGCATTTCGGGGGAGTGGGAGAGGGCGGTACTCTCGATCCTCATCGCCGGGGTATTGGACGGGCTGGATGGCCGCATCGCCCGGCTGTTGCGGGGTGAAAGCCGTTTTGGCGCGGAGCTGGACTCGCTGTCGGATTCCATCGCTTTCGGCGTGGCGCCCGCATTGGTCCTCTATCTCTGGTCGCTCTATGCCATGCCGAAATTCGGCTGGATCTTCGCGCTCGCCCATGCGCTCTCCTGCGCGCTGCGGCTGGCACGCTTCAACGCCAATATCGATGCCGACGTGCAGCCGCATAAATCGGCCGGTTTCCTGACCGGCGTTCCGGCTCCGGCGGGGGCGGGGTTGGCCTTTGTGCCGCTCTATATCTGGCTGGTGACGGGCGAGCCGCTGTTCCGTGAGTGGTATGTGGTGGCGCCCTGGACCGCTTTCACCGCTTTCCTGATGATCTCCAACATCGCGACCTATAGCTGGTCGGCGCTTCGCCTGCGCAAGCGGATCAGGCTGGAGGCGATCGCGCTCGCCGGTCTGCTGGCGGCGCTGCTGATCACTGATCCCTGGCTGACGCTGCTCGTCCTGTGCGCCCTCTATCTCTCGCTCATCCCCTTCGGCATGATGTCCTATGCCAAGGTGCGCAGCCAGCGGTTGAGCGAGGGACAATAGCCTTTAGGCGGCTAAGGCGGCTGCGGTGAAGGCCGGGGCTGCCTGTCGCGTCGAAGGAGTGGCGCGGCGGCGGCTGATCCGCAGGCGATAAACCGGCACTTCCTGCGGGATTGGCTCGAAGGTCAGCGCGGCGACCATCTTGTCGTGATAAGCCAGGAACATGCCGATGATGGTGCCTGCGGCGAGCAGGAACGATCCGATGAAAACAAGTGCTGCGACCAGTGCGAACATAAGCAGATCACTTTCTGTCTTGCCATTTTCACGGCTTGGTTCACTATACCGGCGCAAACCGCGAAAATCCGCTGTTTGTTCCCGATGTTCTCCTTATGTTCCATCCGAAATGGAGAGTCAACCCCCTTGCATTGGCTTTCTTGCGGGGCTAAAGGCGCGCCCATTCCACATGGGAATCGACATATCCGGTGCTGCGGCGTGACGCTCAGTTCCTGATTCCCAGAGGTGTAACCGGAAGGAGAACTATTATGGCGGCCCCTGTCGTCACCATGCACCAATTGATCGAGGCTGGCGCCCATTTCGGCCACCAGACCCACCGCTGGAACCCGCGCATGAAGCCGTACATCTTCGGTGAGCGCAACGGCATCCACATCCTTGACCTGTCGCAGACCGTGCCGCTGTTCGGCCGCGCGCTGGACTTCGTGTCGGCGACCGTCGCCGCGGGTGGCAAGGTGCTGTTCGTCGGCACCAAGCGCCAGGCGCAGGATCCGATCGCTGAAGCCGCCCGCAAGTCGGGCCAGCATTTCGTCAACCACCGCTGGCTGGGCGGCATGCTCACCAACTGGAAGACGATCTCCGGTTCGATCAAGCGTCTGAAGACCCTGGAAGAGAAGCTGTCGGGCGACACCCACGGCTTCACCAAGAAGGAAGTCCTTCAGATGACCCGCGAGCGCGAGAAGCTCGAGCTGTCGCTGGGCGGCATCCGCGACATGAACGGCATCCCTGATGTCATGTTCGTGATCGACGCCAACAAGGAAGAACTGGCGATCAAGGAAGCCAACACGCTGGGCATCCCGGTCGTCGCGATCCTCGATTCGAACGTCTCGCCCGACGGCATCGCCTTCCCGGTTCCGGCGAACGATGACGCCAGCCGCGCCATCCGCCTCTATTGCGACGCCATCGCTACCGCCGCCACCAAGGGCAACCGTGGTGCGCAGCAGGCTTCGGGCGTCGATCTGGGCGCTCTGGACGAGCCTGAGGTCGAAGAGGTCGTCGCTCAGGCCTGAGACGCGGTCTTCGAACTGCAAGATTGACAGGCTAGGGCGCGCTCCGAATGGAACGCGCCCTAGCGCTTATTTGAACCATTAAACTTTAGGAGCCGAAACATGGCCGAGATTACCGCTGCCGCCGTCAAGGAACTGCGCGACCGTTCGGGCGCGGGCATGATGGATTGCAAGAAGGCGCTCACCGAAGCCAATGGCGACATCGAGGCCGCAACCGACTGGCTGCGCGCCAAGGGTCTGGCCGCCGCGCAGAAGAAGTCGAGCCGCACCGCCGCCGAAGGTCTGGTCGGCGTTGCCGTCGCCGGCACCAAGGGCGTCGCCGTCGAAGTGAACAGCGAAACCGACTTCGTCGCCAAGAACGACCAGTTCCAGGATTTCGTCCGCACCACTGCCGAAGTCGCGCTGAACAGCGGCGTTGCCGATGCCGAAGCGCTGGGCGCGCAGGCGCACCCGGCTGGCGGCACCATCTCGGAAAAGCTGGTCGCGAACATCGCCACCATCGGTGAAAACCAGACCCTGCGCCGCATCGGCCAGGTCGAAGTGAGCCAGGGCGTGGTCGTGCCCTATGTCCACAACGCGGCTGCTCCGGGCCTGGGCAAGATCGGCGTGCTGGTCGCGCTGGAAGGCGATGCGTCGGCTGACGTTCTGGAGCCGCTGGGCAAGCAGATCGCGATGCACATCGCCGCGGCCTTCCCGCTGGCGCTGTCGGCTGCCGACATCGATCCGGCCCTGCTGGAGCGTGAGCGCGCCATCGCCGCTGAAAAGGCTGCCGAATCGGGCAAGCCTGCCGAAATCGTCGCCAAGATGGTCGACGGCGCGGTCGCCAAATATGCCAAGGAAAACGCGCTGCTCAGCCAGCTCTTCGTGATGGACAACAAGACCCCGGTCGCTGATGTCGTCGCCAAGGCGGCGAAGGAAGCCGGCGCGTCGATCACGCTGAAGAACTATGTCCGCTTCCAGCTTGGTGAAGGCATTGAGAAGGAAACGAGCGACTTTGCCGCTGAAGTGGCTGCTGCCGCTGGCGTCGCCTGATTTCCTGGGCCTGATTTCTTGAGCTTGATCTGACAAGCCGTTCGTTCCGGGCGACGTTGAGAGGCTGAGGTTTCTCGACAAGCCCGGAGGGGACGCTAAGGAAGCGAGAGGCGGTCCAAAAGCCTGCTTCACATCATGGCGCGCACTGCCTAAGGTGCGCGCCATTTCCTTGCCCGGTAAAATGGGCCTGACTATGAATGGAATATTGTCCGGCATGACCCGACCCGCCTTCAAGCGCATCTTGTTGAAACTCTCGGGCGAAGTGCTGATGGGGCAGGGGCAGTTCGGCATCGAGCCGGAGACCGTGGATCGGGTCGCGCGGGAGATCGCGGCGGCCAAGGATGCCGGTTTCGAACTGTGCGTGGTCGTCGGCGGTGGCAATATCTTCCGCGGTCTGGCGGGGGCGGCCAAGGGCTTCGACCGGGCGAGCGCGGACTATATGGGCATGCTTGCCACCGTCATGAACGCGCTGGCGGTGCAGAATGCACTGGAAAAGATCGGCTATGACACCCGCGTCCAGTCCGCCATTCCGATGGCCTCGGTCTGCGAACCCTATATCCGGCGCAAGGCGGTGCGGCATATGGAGAAGGGCCGGATCGTCATCTTCGCGGCGGGCACCGGCAGTCCCTATTTCACCACCGACACCACGGCGGCGCTGCGTGCGGCGGAAATGAACTGCGACGCGCTGTTCAAGGGCACCAGCGTCGATGGCATCTATAATGCCGATCCGAAAAATGTACCGGACGCCGCGCGCTATGAAGAGATCAGCTTCGATCGCGTGCTGAACGATAATCTCAAGGTCATGGATGCGAGCGCCATTGCGCTCTGCCGCGAAAACAATATTCCCATCGTCGTGTTCAATATCCGCGAAACCGGCAATCTGGCCAAGGTGCTGGCCGGCGACGGTGTGGCGACGATCGTGCAAAATCAGGAGCGCTGAAATAAAATGGCTCAATATGACAAGGCTGACCTTGAACGCCGCATGCACGGCGCCGTCGAATCGCTGAAGGGCGATCTTGCCGGTCTGCGCACCGGTCGCGCCAATATCCAGTTGCTCGATCCCGTGACGGTCGAGGTTTATGGCGCGCACATGCCGCTCAACCAGGTGGCGACCGTTTCCGCGCCCGAACCGCGCATGCTGTCGGTGCAGGTGTGGGACAAGACCAATGTCGGCCCCTGCGACAAGGCGATCCGCTCGGCGGGCCTTGGCCTCAACCCGATCGTCGATGGCCAGACGCTGCGCCTGCCGATCCCGGACCTGACCGAGGAACGCCGCAAGGAACTGGCCAAGCTCGCCAGCAAATATGCCGAAGGCGCCCGCATCGCCGTCCGCAATGTACGCCGCGACGGCATGGACAGCCTCAAGGCTGACGAGAAGAAGGGCGAAATCAGCGAAGACGAGCGCAAACGCCTGGAAACCGAGGTCCAGAAGCTAACCGACAGCACGATCGCGGACATCGATGCGGTGACGGCGGCCAAGGAAAAGGAAATTCTCGGTCAGTGAGCCGGGATCTTCCGCCCTTCCTCATGGCGCGATCGACCATCTGATGGCCAGCCAAGCCAAACCCGATCTGACCAGCGGCGCGCCAGCCCATGGCGCACGCCACGTCGATGGCATGCGCGCGGGCTCTCCCGGACCTCGCCACGTCGCCATCATCATGGACGGCAATGGCCGTTGGGCGAAGAAGCGCTTCCTGCCCCGCGTCGCCGGCCATCGCGCCGGGGTGGAGGCGGTACGCCGGGTCGCCCGCGCGGCTCAGGAGTTGGGGCTGGAATGCCTGACGCTCTACGCCTTTTCCTCCGAAAACTGGAAACGCCCGGCGAGCGAGGTGGCGGACCTGATGGGGCTGCTGCGGCATTTCATCCAGGCCGATCTGGACGAATTCCACGCCAATGGCGTGCGGCTGCGGATCATCGGTAATTATCAGGCGCTCGATCCATCGCTGGTCGACCTGATCGAAAGCGCGGTGGCGCGCACCGCCGGGAACTGTGGCCCGATTATTGCCATTGCGCTCAATTATGGAGCGCAGGACGAACTGGTGCGGATGGCGCAGAGTCTGGCGCGCCGCGTGGCCGCTGGTGAGATCGCGGCGGAGGAGATCGGCATCGGCGATGTCGATGCCGCGCTCTACACCGCCGATCTGCCGCCGCTCGACCTCATGATCCGGACCTCGGGCGAGCAGCGGCTCAGCAATTTCATGTTGTGGCAGGCCGCCTATGCGGAGCTTTATTTCACCGACATGCTGTGGCCGGATTTCGACGGGCGGGCCTTGGCCGCCGCGCTGGATGCCTTCCGCTTGAGGGACCGCCGTTTCGGCGGGCTGTGACACGCATGTCGAGCGAGCTTCGGACGCGCGCGATCGTCGGCGCCATCCTCATTTTCGTGGCGCTGGGCGCGCTGTTTTCGGGCGGTTTTCTCTTCTGGCTGTTGCTGGTCGTGGCGGGCGTGCTGATGCAGGGGGAGTGGGGCGATCTGACGGGCGCCACGCCGGAAAACCGCAAGCTCGCCATGTTCGCCATATCGGTGCCGCTGGCGATTCTCTGTCCGCTCGCCGCAGGGGTGTCCTGGTTGGCTTTCGGGCTGATGGCAGCGGCCTTTTTTTTCGTCGCGCTGGTCGGCCGGTCGGTGAAGCTGGCGCTAGGCGTGCCCTATATCGTCGTGCCGGTGATGGCCTTGCTGTATCTCCGCGCTCAGGTGCCGCCAAACCCTTCGGGCCTGCTGCTGACCCTTTGGGCGCTGGCGTTGGTCTGGGCGACCGATATTGGGGCTTATTTCGCGGGCCGGTCCATTGGCGGGCCAAAGCTGGCTCCGCGCATCAGCCCGTCCAAGACCTGGTCGGGCCTGGGCGGCGGCGTGCTGGCGGCGCTGCTCGTCGGGTTCCTGCTCTATCGTTTTGCCGGGTTGCCGGTGCAGCTCGCGGCGGCCAGCGGCCTGCTGGCGGTGGCGGCGCAGTTGGGCGACCTGCTGGAAAGCTGGATGAAGCGCCGCGCAGGGGTGAAGGATAGCGGTACGCTGCTTCCCGGCCATGGCGGGGTGATGGACCGGCTGGACGGCGTGGTCGCGGCGGCGCCTTTGGCGGCGATCTGCTATATGATGCTGGTGCTGCCCTGATGAAGACGATTTCGATCTTTGGCGCGACCGGATCGGTCGGCATGTCGACGCTGGATCTGGTCCAGCGCGACCCCGACGCCTATCAGGTCGTCGCGCTGACCGCGCATAGCGACGTGGCGGGTCTGGCCGCGGCTGCGCGGCAGAGCAATGCCAAACTCGCCGTCATCGGCCATGACGCCCATTATGAGGCGTTGAAGGACGCGCTGCGCGGTTCCGGCGTGGAAGTGGCGGCGGGAGAGGGCGCGCTGGTCGATGCCGCGCAAGTGGGCGCGGACTGGAGCATGGCCGCAATCGTCGGCTGCGCGGGCCTGCGCCCGACCATGGCGGCGCTGAAGGCGGGCGGCACGGTGGCGCTGGCGAACAAGGAATCGCTGGTGTCGGCGGGCGCGCTGATGATGGACGCGGTCGCGGCGTCGGGCGCGACGCTGCTTCCGGTCGACAGCGAACATAATGCGATATTCCAATGTCTTGCCGGAAGCCGTTGGGAAGATGTGTCAAAAATCACATTGACGGCCAGCGGCGGCCCCTTCCGCACCCGCAGCCGGGAGGAGATGCGCGGCATCACCCCGGCGCAGGCGGTCGCCCATCCCAATTGGTCGATGGGCGCGAAGATCAGCGTCGACAGCGCCACGATGATGAACAAGGGGCTGGAACTGATCGAGGCGGCGCATCTCTTTCCTGTCGGGCTCGACCGGATCGAGATACTCGTCCATCCGCAGTCGGTCATTCACTCCCTGGTCGAATTTCGCGACCGCTCCACCCTGGCGCAACTCGGGTCGCCCGACATGCGCATTCCGATCGCCCATGCGCTCGCCTGGCCGGAGCGGATCGCCACGCCCTGCCAGCCGCTGGACCTGACGCGGATCGGGCGGCTGGATTTCGAGGCGCCCGATGAGCTGCGCTTCCCCGCGCTGCGCCTGACCCGACAGGCGGCGCAGGCGGGCGGCGCGGCCCCCGCCATATTGAACGCGGCCAATGAGGTCGCGGTGGCGGCCTTCCTTAAAGGCGCCATCGGCTTCCTTGATATCGCCATGATTGTAGAGGATGTCCTGAACCGCTATAGCGCGCCTGTGCCCCGCCAGATCGACGATGTGCTGGCGGCGGATGCGCAGGCGCGTAATATGGCGGGCCTAGTGATGGAAAGATTGACCGCTTGATCCAGAATCCCGGTTTCCTGCTGACCATATTCGCTTTTGTCGCAGTCATCGGACCGCTCGTCTTCGTGCATGAGCTGGGCCACTATCTGGTGGGTCGCTGGTGCGGCGTGAAGGCGGAGGCGTTTTCCATCGGCTTCGGTCCGGAAATCGCGGCATGGGTCGACAAGCGCGGCACCCGCTGGCGTATCGGCGCGCTGCCCCTGGGCGGCTATGTGCGCTTCAAGGGCGACATGAACGCCGCCAGCCAGGCCGATCCGCGCTGGCTGGAAATGCCCGCCGCTGAGCGGGCGCAGAGCTTTCCCGCCAAGCCGCTGTGGCAGCGCGCGGCGATCGTCGCGGCGGGACCGGCGATCAATTTCCTCTTCGCCATCCTGATCCTGGCCACCTTCGCCTTCGTCCATGGCGAAAGCCGCACGCCCGCCGTCGCCGGACAGGTGCAGCCGGGCAGCGCGGCCGCTGCGGCCGGCATCCTCGCGGGGGACCGCATCGTCTCGCTCAACGGGCGGGAAATGGCGACCTTCGACGACATCCGCCTGTTCGCGCAGATCCGCCCCGGCGAGCCCGTCGCCATCGTGATCGACCGCAAGGGCAAGCTGTTCGAAAAGCAGGGCAAGGTCGGCGCGGTTCAGGAAGATGACGGTTTCGGCAATAAATTCCGCATCGGCCGCTTGGGGCTGGCGCCCGGCGAACCGGTGATCGAGCCGGTCAGCCTGTTCCGCGCGCCGGTCGTCGCGATCGAGCGGACGGGTCAGATCATCCGCACCATGGTCGAGACGCTGGGCCAGATCGTCGGCGGCGGCCGGTCGGTCAAGGAACTGGGCGGCCCGCTCAAGATCGCGGAGGTTTCGGGTCAGGCGGCGACGCTGGGAATTGAGAGCTTCATCTTCTTCATGGCCCTCATCTCGATTAATTTGGGGTTCATCAACCTCTTGCCAATCCCCATGCTGGATGGCGGTCATCTGCTGTTCTACGGGGTGGAGGCGATACAGCGGCGGCCCGTCAGCCCACAGGTGCAGGAATGGGCCTATCGCTCGGGCCTGGCTGTCCTGCTGGCGATGATGGTGCTGGTAACATTCAACGATTTATCCTCTTTCGGTCTCTGGGATCGTCTGTCCGGCTTGATCGGCTGAGCCGTATCGGGCAGGAGGACGCGATTTGGCGCCGTCTTTTCCGGATGTGAACGGAAATGGCCCGGCGTAAACGACATGTTGCTTTTTTGTAGAAGGTGGAGCGGGTGACAGCGATGATGAGCAGCAACAGGCAGCGCCCGGTCGTCGTGGCCCTGTTGGCGACGACGATGATCGCGGGCATGTCTGCGGTTCCGGCGACGGCCCAGAACGCCCCACCGGCTGCCCCAGCGCCCGTCCCGGCGGCAACACCTGCGGCCGGAACGATCCGCAGCATTTCCGTCACCGGGCAGCAGCGCCTGGAGCCGGATACGGTGCTGTCCTACACCAAGCTGCGCATCGGTCAGACCTTCACCCAGGAATCGCTCGACCAGGCGCTGCGCGACCTTTACGAGACGGAGCTGTTCGCCGACGTCCAGATCCGCAACGACAATGGCGCCTTGACCGTCGAGGTGAAGGAAAACCCGGTCATCAACCGCATCGTCCTTGAAGGTAATAAGCGCCTCAAGGAAGACAAGATACGTCCTGAAATAAAACTGGCTCCCCGCCAGATCTATACGCGCTCCAAAGTGCGCGCCGACGTTGCCCGCATCATCGAACTGTACCGCCGCCAGGGCCGCTTCGCCGCCACGGTCGAGCCGAAGATGGTGCAGCTCGACCAGAACCGCGTCGACATCGTGTTCGAAATCTCCGAAGGGCCCAAGTCGAAGGTCCGCCAGATCAACATCATCGGCAATGAGAAGTTCAAGGACGGCGAACTGCGCAGCCAGATGGTGACGAAACAGTCGCGCTGGTTCCGCATCTTCTCCTCGGGCACCAGCTATGATCCCGATCGGCTGGCCTATGACCAGCAGAAGCTGCGCCAATTCTACCTGACCGAAGGCTATGCGGACTTCCGCGTGATCTCGGCGGTGGCGGAACTGACCCCGGACAAGCAGGACTTCATCATCACCTATGTGGTCGAGGAAGGGCAGCGCTACAAATTCGGTGACGTGAAGGTCAACAGCGACATTCGCGACCTGTCGGGCGATTCGCTGACCAAGATGCTGCCGATGAAGAAGGGCGACTGGTACAACGCCAAGCAGGTCGAGGATACCGTCGACACGCTGAGCGAGACGGCGGGCCTGTTCGGCTATGCCTTTGCCGACGTGTCGCCGGACTTCAACCGCGACAAGGACACGCTGACGATGGGGATCGACTTCCGCATCGCCAATGCGCCGCGCGTCTATGTCGAGCGGGTGGACATCAACGGCAACACGCTGACGCAGGACAAGGTGGTCCGCCGCGAATTCCGTCTGGCTGAAGGCGATGCGTTCAACAGCTTCCTCGTCAAGCGGTCCAAGGACCGCATCAATTCGCTCGGCTTCTTCCAGGAAAAGCTGGATATCGAACAGAAGCCGGGTTCGGCACCTGATCGGATCGTGCTGGAAACCAATGTGCAGGAAAAATCGACCGGCGAGCTGTCGCTTTCGGCCGGTTTCTCCTCGCTGGAGCGGTTCATCGTTTCGGCCTCGATCACCCAGCGCAACTTCCGCGGCAAGGGCCAGGAACTGCGCACCAGCGTCAATTATTCGGCTTATTCCAAGTCAGTGGAAGTGGGCTTCACCGAGCCCTATTTCATGGACAAGAATATCGCGCTGGGCGGCGACATCTATCGCCGCGACCTCAACAGCTTCCGTTATCTGAACAATAACGACCGCGACACGACCTATCAGCAGACGACCACCGGGTTCCAGCTCAGGGCGGGCGTGCCGATCACTGAATATATGTCGTTGGCGCTGCGTTACACGCTCAATCTGGACGATGTGACGCTCGACAAGGGTACTTATTATTCCGCCGATGCGAATGGCGTGTTGCAGTGCGACCCGATTCTGGCAGGTCGTTATCTTTGCGATGCCATCGGTAAACGGACGACCTCTTCCATCGGCTATTCCCTGATCTACGATACCCGAGACAATCGTATTCGTCCTACGCGTGGCAACAACGTCGTACTCAGCCAGGATTTTGCGGGTCTTGGGGGTAGCGTCAAATATGCGCGTATGCGGCTTAACGGTTCGAAATATTGGCCGCTGGGCAAGGGCTTCATCTTCTCGCTCTCGGCAGAGGGCGGCTATATCCACAGCCTTGAAGGCGATCGCCGGGATTCCACGGGCGCGCTGGTCGATCCGGTTCGTTTGACTGATCGCTTCTTCCTGGGCGAACCGCAGATTCGCGGCTTCGACATCCGCGGCATCGGCCCGCGTGTGGTACGCCGTTATTATACCACGACGACGAATAGCGACGGCACGTTTACCGGCACGGAGACGACTGGCACCAACAACCGGACGGATGACGCGCTCGGCGGTCGCATCTATTACATGGCGCGTGCGGAGGTCGAAATTCCACTTGGTTCGGGTGCCCGTGAAATGGGTCTGCGCCCGTCTGTGTTCGTTGATGCAGGTGCCGTTGGCGGCCTGAAAAATCCCGCATTGATTGGCGAGGCTGGCGGCGTCAACAATGGCTTCCCAGGCTATTGCTCATCGAGCACGAACTCTTCGCTGACCACGGTCAAGGCAACGGGAACAGTTGCGGCGCCCCTGTGCCCCGCCAACTATGACACCGTTAGCAGCGGCTTTAAGGAAGAATATCTGGGCGACACGCTGAAACCGCGCGTGTCCGTCGGCTTTGGCGTCAACTGGAACTCGCCCTTCGGCCCGTTCCGCATCGACATCGCCAAGGCTCTGCTCAAGGAACCAGGGGACGACACCAAACTCATCACCTTCAACGTAGGGACTCAATTCTGATGAAGACGATTTTCAAGGCTGCCGCGCTGGTTCTGGCGCCGATGACCGCCATGGCGCTGACCAGCGTTCCGGCCGCTGCCCAGTCGAAGACCGGCATCGCCGTCGTCGATCTGCAACGCGCCGTCGCCACCAGCGCTGCCTATTCGACCGCGCGCACCCAGATCCAGACCACCTACAAGGCGCAGATCGACAGCTTCACCGCGCGCAAGAACGCCATCGACGCCGATCTCAAGGCCAAGGGCACGGCTCTGGAAGCCGCGATGAAGGCGGCCGGCAACAAGCCGACCCCGGCGATCCAGACCCAGTATGAGGCCTATCAGAAGGCCGGTCAGGACGGTCAGGCCGAACTGCAGCGCCTGGGCCAGCCGATCGCGCTCGCCAACGCCTATGTCGAAGAACAGATTTCGGCCAAGCTGTCGGACGCGCTCAAGGCTGCCATGACCCAGGCGAAGGTCGACCTGATCCTGTCGCCCGACGCGACCGTGTCCTATCAGCCGACCGTCGACATCACCCAGTCGGTCGTGACCCAGCTCAACGCGCTGGTGCCCAGCGTCGGCATCACCCCGCCGGCCGGCTGGCAGCCGGGCCGTCAGGGCCAGGGCGTTGCCCCGGCCGCCGCGCCCGCCAACCCGTCGCAGCAGCCGACGTCGCGCTGATCGCTCGATGACGGATCAGGTTGATACGGTTTCCGACGCCATCGGTCCCCTCGACATTCGTGGGGTCATGGCGTCGCTGCCGCACCGTTACCCGATGCTGCTGGTTGACCGCGTGGTTTCGATCCTGCCCAACAGGTCGATCCACGCTATCAAGGCCGTGTCGATCAACGAACCCTTCTTCCAGGGGCACTTCCCGGGCCGCCCGATCATGCCGGGCGTCTTGATCGTGGAAGCGATGGCGCAGGCGGCGGGGGTGCTGACGGTACAGTCGCTCAATCTCGCCGGTTCGGGCAAGCTCGTCTATTTCATGAGCATAGACGGTGTGAAGTTCCGCAATCCGGTCGAACCGGGCTGCCTGCTCGACCTGCATGTCGAAGTGGTGCAGATGCGCGGCGCCGTCTGCAAGTTCAGCGGCAAGGCGTTGATCGACGGCAAGCTGCATGCCGAAGCCAATTTCGTCGCGATGATAGCCGATCCGCCCAAGGATTGACGGCGAAGGGGGAGGATGGCTTCTCCCCCTTGCTTTCGCGGCGAAAGCCATGTAACCGCGCGCCTTCGCAATTTTTCGCATCCATGGCCGGTCGGAAACCGGCCCATAGACGGAGCAGACACATGAAGGCCGATACGCATCCCGATTACCACTTCATCACCGTCCAGATGACCGACGGCACCACCTTCCGCACCCGCTCGACCTGGGGCAAGGAAGGCGACACGCTGGCGCTCGACATCGATCCCAAGTCGCATCCGGCCTGGACCGGCGGCACCCGCCAGCTTGAGCAGGGCGGCCAGGTGGCGCGCTTCAACAAGCGTTTCGGCGGTTTGACGCTGAAGAAGTAATCGGCGCCTTCAAGGGCACGATAGCAAAAGGGCGCCTCTCGGGGCGCCCTTTTTTGTTTGTGGTGGATGGGATGGCCGACCTGGCCGATTGCAGCCGTTCAACCAGCCAGGCGCATTTCAGGCCAGCGGATCGAGCGTTCCGAGCGCCGCGACCAGTCCCAGGATGATGATGGCGAGGCTGGTTTCCATCAGCAGCGACAGCAGCAAATGGCTAAGCGCCGCGCCAGTGTTTCCGCCCTCAAGCGCCGCTTCCAGCTTGGGCGTCAATCGCCAGCGATTGGCGGCGGCGAGCAGCAGCATGGCCCCGAACAGCGCCAGCTTGGCGAGCAGCAGCCAGCCATAACGGCTGTGCAGCAGAGCAGGCAGGTTGGGGAGGCCTACGATCATCACGGCGTTGAACGCGCCGGTCACGATCAGCATGGCGACGAACAGCGTGCCGAACAGCGAGAAACGCTCCAGCATAGCGGCGGTTTGCCCGATCTCCCGCCCGGCCAGAACCCCGCCCAGCAAGGCCAGCAAGGCGCCGAACCATCCGGCGGCGGCCAGCACATGCAGTGCGTCCGCAATGCGATGGGCGCTGCCGGCAAGGCCTTCGCTGGCGGCGGCATGGCCCGACCAGGCCAGTGTCGCGGCGGCGATCGCGGCGGGCAGGGCGATGGCGGCATTCCATCCTCCGCCACGCCGGAACAGCAGCGGCAGGATCGAAAGCAGCGCCACCGCCCGCACCGCCAGAACCGTTCCGACAGGCGTTTCCTTGAGCAATATCTCCACGACGCTCCAGTCGGGCGAAAAGAGCGGGGTTCCCGCCATGCCTGCCGCGCTGGCGAGCAGCCACAGGGCGGAGAGCGCAAACCCTCCCACCGCCAGCGCGCCGATCACCCCGCGCCGCGCGCTTCCGCCCATGCTCCACCAAAAGAGGGGCAGGCCGGCGAGCGCGGCGAGATCCGCGTAGAGCGCGAAGCGGGCGGCGATGAGAACCCCGTCCATCGTCCTTATTTGACCGAGAAGCTGACCTTGCCCGCGATCTTGTGCTGGTCTGCGCCGACAAGGTGCCAGTCGAGGTCATAATGGCCCGCCGGAAGGGCGCGGGGCAGGGTGACGGTCATGGTCTTGCCGTCGCCCTCGACCGCGGTCTTGAAGCCCTTGATCGGCATCGGCGCGTGGTTGGCCATGCCCGGCATGCCGGTCATGGTGAGGTCGACGCCACTCAGCGGAGCCAGCATCTTTTCGGAGAAGATGAGGGTGAGCTTGGTCGGCTTGGCGACCGTCGCGCCCGCCGCCGGGGTGGAGGAAAGCAGCTTGGGATGCGCCATCGCCACGGAGGGCAGGGCGGCAAGGGCAATGGCAGCAGTGAAGAGGATGCGACGCATGGAATTAATCTCCGAAACGGGTTGCGGTTAAGGGATATTACGCATCGAACTTTCCGATCCCTCGACTAGCGTGCATAAATTTTTGCATGAGGGGTTGGACGATACGACGCGTATCTCCGGGTGAGCAATGGGAGTGTGAGTGATGAGCGACCTCGATCAGCTATTGGGCCATGTTCGCGCCCTACCGGCCGATCCGCGCCTGGAGACGATGGAAGCGGCGGTGATGGCGGGCCTCGCCTCTCGCCGGGAAAGGGCCGTGGCCCGGCGCAGCCTGGCGCTGGCGGGAATCGTCGCGATCGGCATCGGCGGGGTCGGCAGCGTGGTGCCCGGCAGTTCGGCGCAGGCGGCATCGCGGCCGGTGATCATCGGCATGTCCGATTACGCGCCTTCGCGCTTGCTGGGGCAGTAAGCCATGAAGGGAGCAGCGCGATATGGGCTGGTCGCGCTGGTCGCTTTTGCGGCGGCGCTGGCCGCGGTGCTGGTGGCGCGGGTGTGGATCGCGCCCGAACCACGGGTCGAGAGCGAGGTTCACGCCCTTATCCACCAGAAACTGAAGCTCGACGCCGCGCAGGAAGCCCGCATCCATGCTTTGGAGACCAATTTTGCCAAGCGGCGGGAGGCGATGGAGGCGGAAATGCGCGCCGACAACGCCCGGTTGGCGCAGGCGATCGCGGCGGAGCATGGCTATGGGCCGAAAGTCGGGGAAGCTGTCGACCGTTCGCATCATGTCATGGGGATGCTGCAAAAGGAGACGCTGAAGCATATCTTCGCGATGCGCGCCGTGTTGCGGCCGGATCAGGCGGCCCAGTTCGACGCCGCCATCGTCAAGGCTCTGACCCAGCCCGCGCGGTGAGCCATTCGCTCACCGAACGCAGCGACGCCGAACTGGCCGCGCTGGCACTCGCCGGGCAGCAGAGCGCCTATGGCGAACTGATGCGGCGGCATCGCGATGGCGTTTTCCGGCTGGCGCGGGGCCATGCGGGGGATGCGACCGAGGCGCTGGACATCACGCAGGAGACATTCATTTCCGCCTTTGCCGCGCTGGCTCGCTATGATGGGGCGCGGCCTTTCCGGCTGTGGATAGCGCGGATCGCGATCAACAAATGCCATGACTGGGCGCGGCGGCGGGCGGTGCGGCGTTTCTTCACCTTCGCCCGGCCGATCGAGGAAGCGGGGGTCGTGGCGGACGCTGCGCTGACGCCGGAGGAGGCGGTTCAGTCTCAGGCGGAATTGGCCCGGATCCATGCGGCGATTGCGGCACTGCCGGGCAATCTCAAGGATGTGCTGGTGTTGCGGGGGATCGAAGGCATAAGTCAGGCGGAGGCGGCGCAGATTTTGGGAGTCAGCGAGAAGGCCGTGGAAACGCGGCTCTATCGCGCGCGCAACAAATTGGCCGAACAGTTGAGGGATGGCGCGGCGGGGCGCGTATAGAGGGAAACAGTCCTTATTACAGAGCCATCCATGCCCCTTTCCCTTCCTGACGTCGATCGCCGCAGCCTCATTCGGGGGCTGGGCGGCTTTGGTGGCGCGCTGGCCCTGAGCCGGGCTTTTCCTTCCTGGGCGCAGAGCGGGACGGCGGGTCTTTCCCCGGCGACCGGCGTGCTGAGCGGCGAGACGATCGCGCTGACCGTGGGGGAGAGTCATTTCTCCACCGGAGGGCGCTCGGCCCATGCGGTGATGATCAACGGCACGCTGCCCGCGCCGCTCATCCGCCTGAAGGAAGGGCAGAATGTCCGCCTGTCCGTCACCAACCGGCTCAAGGAAGATACGTCGATCCACTGGCATGGGCTGATCGTGCCTTTCCAGATGGACGGGGTGCCGGGGGTCAGCTTTCCGGGCATCAGGCCGGGCGAGACCTTCACCTATGAATTCCCGATCCGCCAGTCGGGGACTTACTGGTATCACAGCCATTCGGGGATGCAGGAGGCGGTCGGCCATTATGGGCCGATCGTGATCGATCCTGCCGGAGTCGATCCGGTGGAAGCCACGCGCGAGCATGTGATCATATTGTCCGACTGGAGCCCGGTTCATCCGCATGTGCTGCTGAAGCGCCTCAAGCAGATGGGCGGCTATTTCAACATGCGCAAGCAGACGCTGAGCGGGTTGCTGGCGGGGAAGGATCAGAGCGCGAAAGATCGCCTGGAATGGGGCGCGATGCGGATGGACCCGACCGATATTTCCGACGTCACCGGGTCGACCTACAGCTTCCTGGTGAACGGCCATGGCACGGCGGAGAATTGGACCGGCCTCTTTACGCCGGGCGAGCGGGTGCGGCTGCGCATCATCAATGCGTCGGCCATGACCAATTTCAACGTGCGCCTGCCGGGACTGCCGATGACGGTGGTGCAGTGCGACGGCCAGCATGTGCAGCCGGTCGAGACCGATGAGTTCCAGATCGGCATCGCGGAAACCTATGATGTGGTGGTGCAGCCGGCGGAAGCGAAACCCTATGGCCTGATCGCGGAGGCGATCGACCGATCCGGGCTGGTGCGGGCTACGCTGGCACCGCGTGTCGGCATGGCGGCGGAGGTGCCTGCCGTGCGCGAGCGGCCGCTGTTGGGCATGAAGGACATGGGCATGGACATGTCCGGCATGGACATGGGGCAGGGCGGCGTCATCGACCTCAGCCAACCGGCCAATGAAAGCATGTCCGGCCATAAGATGAAGATGCGCGACAAGTCGGTCGCGCCGCAGGTGAAGATGGGGCCGGGCGTCGCCACCCTCTCGCCCATGCCCGCCGACCGGACCGCCGACCGGCCTACGGGGCTGGAGAATGTCGAGCATCGGGTGCTGACCTATGCGGACCTCAAGTCGCTTACGCCCAACAGCGACACGCGCGCGCCGACGCGAACGTTGGACATCCACCTGACCGCGAACATGGAACGCTATATGTGGTCCTTCGACGGGGTGAAGCTGTCCGACGGAGCCGAGCCCATCCCCTTCCGCCATATGGAGCGGGTGCGGGTGAACCTGATCAACGACACGATGATGCCGCATCCGATCCATCTGCACGGCCATTTCTTCGAGCTGGTGACGGGCGCTGGCGAGCATAATCCGCGCAAGCATACGGTGAATGTGCTGCCCGGCGGGAAGGTGAGCTTCGACCTTACCGCTGATGCGCTGGGGGATTGGGCGTTCCACTGCCACATGCTGATGCACATGCACACCGGGATGATGCGCGTCGTAACCGTGCGGCATGGGGGAGAGGCGGCATGAAGACTCTCGTTTCCGCCGCCGCGCTGTTGCTGGCCTCTGTTGCTCTCCCTGCTTTGGCGCAGGAACAGATGGACCACAGCCAGATGGATCATGGCGCCATGGAGGGCATGGATCACTCCACCCATCAGCCGCCCGCCGAGGAGGTCGCCGCAGATCCCCATGCCGGTCATGGCCAGCCTGCCGCCGATGATGACATCCCCGAGGGCACAGCCCCCCCGGTTCCTGCCGATCACGCCGCCGAAGCCTTTTACAGCCCCGCCGAAATGGACCGCGCCCGCGCCGCCATGCTCAAGGAAAGCGGCGGCATGACCTTCTCTCAGCTTATGCTCGACCGGCTGGAATATCGCATGGGCAAGGGCGCGGACGGCTATCATTGGGAAGGTGAGGGCTGGATCGGCGGCGACATCAACCGCTTTGCCTTCAAGACCGAGGGGGAGGGCGAAGTCGGCGGCGCGCTGGAACGCGCGGAGGTGCAGGCGCTCTACAGCCGGGCGATCGACCCCTGGTTCAACCTCGAAGCCGGCGTGCGCCACGACATTCGCCCCGATCCGCAGCGGACCTATGCGGTGGTGGGGATCGAGGGACTCGCGCCCTATTGGTTCGAACTGGGCGCGCAGGCTTTCCTCTCGAACAAGGGTGACGCGCATCTGCGGCTGGAGGGCAGCTATGACCAGCGCATCACCCAGCGCCTGATCCTGCAACCGGCGGCGGAGGTGAACATCGCCGCGCAGGATGTGCCGGAACTGGGCATCGGCTCGGGCCTTTCGGATGTCGAACTGGGGCTGCGGCTGCGCTACGAATTCGCGCGCGAGTTCGCGCCTTATGTCGGCGTCAATTGGGAACGCAAGCTGGGTGATACGGCGCGCTTCGCCCGTGCCGGGGGAGAGCGGATAGATGCCACCAGCTTCGTCATGGGCGTGCGCTTCTGGTTCTAGAGCAGATTCCGATCCGATTGCATCGGCTCGGCTGCTCTAGCTTTTTGATTTTACGCATTTGCTTAGAAAAAGCCCTAACGGGGCAGCTTGCGGGTGGCTGCGGCACGATCTGCTGCCATCCGGCAGCAACTTGTCATGATCGACGGCGTGATGAGGCTCCTTCGTGCGCATGCGCCGTCCGGCGTCCCATAATCTCCCCCCACAATGACACAATATTCAGGGTAGATACGTGCGCTTCGCCTTATCAGGCTTCCTTTTTTGTGCCTGCGCCTTGTTGGCGGGCAAACCTGCGATGGCGCAGGACGATGCGGCGTCCCTCAGCGGCGGCTTCGACCTCATTGAGATGCGGACGGGAGATCAGGGCGACGCCTTCCTCTGGGACGGCAGCTTCTCCTATGGCGATTCCACCGATCAGGCGATGCTGGTGGTCCAGGGCGGCGGCGCGCTGGGCGGGCAGATCGATGAGGTGCAGGCGCGGCTCTTCTATGGCCGCACCATCGGAGAAAATATCGTGCTGCTGGTGGGCGCGCGCAAGGATTTCAAACCCCATCCCCGCGATATCCACGCCGTCATCGGCATCCAAGGGCAGATCGGATCGCGGCTTAGCTGGGAAAGCTATGCCTTCCTGTCCGACAAGGGGCGGCTGACGGGGGAAGCGCAGGTCATTTATGCCCTGCCGATCACGGAGCGGCTTTATCTGGAACCGCGCATCGCCGCAGGCTGGTCGGCGCAGAGCATCGATGCGGAAGCGTTGCGGCCGGGCTTCACCGAAGGGGAGGCGACGGTACGCCTGCGCTATCGCCTGACGGACAAGATCAACGCTTATGCCGGCGTGGTGCATGAGAGCCTGCTGGGCGAGACGCGGGCGCTGGCGCGGTCGCAGGGGGAGGCGGTGAAGTCGACGGTGGCGGTGATAGGGTTTGGGTTCAGTCTTTAAGCCTTCTCCGCTGGAATGACGATTCAAGCCTTGGAGAGATGCTGCTCGACCAGTGCGACATGCAGGCGGATACCAAGGCCCAGCACATCGTCGTTGAAGTCGTAATGCGGGTTGTGCAGCGGCACTGATCCCTCGGACTTCGCCTGACCCAGCCAGATATAGGCGCCCTTGCAGGCCTGAAGCATGAAGGCGAAATCCTCCGACGTGAAGGCGGGTTCCGGCGCCAACTGCGCATTGCCCACGGTCGCGGCGGCGGTCAGCGCTTCCTGCGCGGCCTCTTCATCGTTGATGGTGGCGGGGTAATAGCGGTCGTAATCGACGCTCGCCATGACGTCGTTGGCAAGCGCGACGCCCGCCGTGATCTTGCGGATGGCGTCCTCAACGATGTCCTGCACCTTGGGATCGAACGTGCGTACCGTGCCGACGACCTTCACCGTCGCCGGGATCACATTATGCGCATGGCCGCCGTGAATCTGCGTGACCGAAAGTACCGCCGAGGAGGTCGCGGGAATGCGGCGCGCCACGATGGTGTTCAACTGCGAAACCAGGCTGGCGGAGGCGAGGATCGCATCCGGCGTATCCTGCGGGATCGCCGCATGGCCGCCACGTCCTTCCAGCGTGATCTCGAACTTGTCCGCCGCGCCCATGATCGGGCCGGGGCGGGTGGCGATGGTCCCGGCGGGCAGGTCCGGCCAGTTGTGCAGCCCGAATACGCGGTCGCAGGGGAAACGGTCGAACAATCCCTCCTTCACCATTTCGCGGGCGCCGCCGAGACCCTCTTCGGCGGGCTGGAAGAAGAAATTCACCGTGCCGTCGAAATGGCGGCTGCGCGTCAGATGCTGCGCCGCGCCGAGCAGCATCGCGACATGGCCGTCATGGCCGCAGCCATGGAAGCTGCCCTCGGTCTTGCTGGCATAGGGCAGGTTGGTCTGCTCATGGATCGGCAGCGCGTCCATGTCGGCGCGCAGGCCGATGCTGCGGCCTGACGAACCGTTTTTCAGCACCGCGACGACGCCGGTGCCGCCGATCCCCTCATGCACCTCCAGCCCCAGCGCCCGAAGCTGCTCCGCGATCCGCCCGGCCGTCCGATGCTCGCAGAAACCCAGTTCCGGATGCGCGTGAATATCGCGGCGAAAGGCAATCAGCGGCTCAAGCAGGTCGTCGATCATTTTTGCTCACCGAACAGATGCTGGATCGGATAATGATGCTTTATGAACGGCGATTTGATCACGACATAGCTGAAATATTTCTCGATCCCATAGTCGCTTTCCAGCATCCCCTCGATGATCGACTGATAATGCGCCACGCCGCGCGTCACGAATTTCAGCAGATAGTCATATCCGCCGCTGACCAGATGGCATTCGACGATCTCGTCCAGCTTGCGGATGCGGGTTTCGAAACGGGAAAAGTCCCCCGCCCGATGCTCGGTCAGGGTGACTTCGGTGAAGACGGTCAGAAACTCGCCCAGCTTGTGCAGGTTGATATGCGCGCCATAGCCGGTGATGTAGCCCGCCTTCTCCAGCCGTTTCACGCGCGTCAGGCAGGGGCTGGGCGACAGGCCCACCGCATCGGCCAGCTCGACATTGGTGATGCGGCCGGATTGCTGAAGCTGCGTCAGGATCTTGAGGTCGATCCGGTCCAGTCTTGGGCCACCCAACATATGCCTTGCTCCCCCGTTTTCTTATCCCACCGCCGCACGAATATCCGCTTCTTCAAGCAGATCGTCCAGTGTCCTGCGAATGCGTGCGAAAATCTCGTCCATCTCCCCGTCCGACGCGCAGAGCGCCGGGGCAAGGCCGATGATATTGTCGGGGAAAGACCGGAAAATGACGCCGTTCCTATAGCCTTGCGCGAACAGCCGGTCGGGAATCTTGAGCGAGGGATCGAAGCGTTCCTTGGTCGCCTTGTCCGCCACCAGTTCGATCGCGCCGAGCAGGCCGCGCCCGCGCGTGTCGCCCACCATCGGATGGTCGGCAAGGCCCGCCAGACCCGCGTCGAAGCGTTTGCCCACATTCTGTCCGTTGGCAAGGATGCCGCCGTCGATATAGAGCCGCAGCACTTCCAGACCCACGGCCGCGCTCACCGGATGGCCCGAATAGGTGAAGCCATGGCCGATGGCGAGTTCGGGCGCCGCACCGTCCGCAATGCCCTGATAGATTTTATCCGACATCAGAAGCGCGCCCATCGGCACATAACCGGAGGTGAGACCCTTGGCGAGCGTCATGAGATCGGGCGACACATCTTCCGTCTCGCAGGCGAACAGCGGCCCGGTACGGCCGAAGCCGGTGATGACTTCATCGACGACGAACAATATGTCGAGTTCGGTGCAGGTGTCGCGCATCGCCTTGAGCCAGCCCTTGGGCGGCACGATGACGCCGCCGGACCCCTGGATCGGTTCGCAGAAGAAGGCGGCGACAGTGTCGGCTCCCAGTTCCGTCACCTTGTCCTTCAGTTGCTGGACGGAGCGGGCAATAGTCGCGGCATCGTCGGTCAGGTCGCTGCGATAGGGATAGGGCGAGGGAATATGATGCTGCCAGGGGCGCGGCAGGTCGAAATTGCGGTGGAAATTCGTGAGCGCCGTCAGGCCGGAACCCGTTGTGCTGGAACCATGATAGCCGCGCTCCAGCGCGATGAACTGCTTTTTGTTGGGACGGCCGGTCGCGTTGTAATAATGCACGATGTAACGGATCGCGGAGTCCACCGCATCGGACCCGCCCAGGGTGAAATAGACATGCTCAAGCCCCTCCGGGCTGAGGTCGACCAGCTTTTCCGCCAGCCGCACCGCCGGTTCCGACCCGAAGTGGAAATAGCCCGTCGCATAGGGCAGACGGCGCATCTGTTCCGCCGCGGCCTCGACGATGCTTTCCTGGCCATAACCGACATTGACGCACCACAGGCCCGCAAAGGCATCGAGCAACTGATTGCCGTCCATGTCGGCCAGCCACATGCCCTTGCCGCTTTGCAGCAGTGTCGCGCCGCGCGCTTCATGGCCGCGGAAGGAAGTGACGGGGTGGATCAGGTGATCGCGGTCGATGTCGATCAGGGACCGGTTGGGAGTCAGCGTCATCAGGAAACTCGCGGTGTTGGTTATGGGATCAGACTATCCCGCGCCCGCGGTCGGATGCGCCAATTTGCAGAGGTGGATGGGAGGGACGCGGTTTTTTGAGGAAGCGGCGCAGCATTTTCTGCTGCGCCGCTTTAAGGCTTCAGGAAAGGGCGTCAGCAATCGCCTTGCCGCACTCGATGGTGTTGGCCTTGCCCTTGAGGTCGCCGGTCCGCAGCCCCGGTTCCGCCAGCACAGTCTCCACCGCGCGCATGATCCCGGCGGCGGCTTCGGCTTCGCCCAGATGCTCCAGCATCATCGCCGCCGACCAGATCTGGCCGACCGGATTGGCTAACCCCAAGCCCGCAATATCCGGCGCGGAACCGTGCACCGGCTCGAACAGCGAGGGCGCGGTCCGATCCGGGTTGATATTGCCCGAAGGCGCAACCCCAATGGTGCCAGTGCAGGCCGGGCCAAGGTCCGACAAAATATCCCCGAACAGGTTGGACGCCACCACCACATCGAAGCGGTCCGGGTTCAGCACGAACTGCGCCGTCAATATGTCGATATGATATTTGTCATGGGTGACGGTCGGATAATTTTTCGCCATCTCTTCCACCCGCTCGTCCCACCAGGGCATGGTGATGGCGATGCCGTTGGACTTGGTGGCGGAGGTGACATGCTTGCGCTCCCGCGTCGCCGCCAGTTCGAAGGCGTAGCGCAGCACGCGGTCGGTGCCGTGGCGGGTCATCACCGTTTCCTGGATCACGACTTCGCGATCCGTGCCGGGGAACATCTTGCCGCCGACCGAGCTATATTCGCCTTCCGTATTCTCGCGTACGACCCAGAAGTCGATATCGCCCGGCTCACGGCCCACGAGCGGGCAGGGGACGCCGGGCATCAGCCGCACCGGGCGCAGGTTCACATATTGATCATATTCGCGCCGGAACTGGAGCAGCGATCCCCAGAGCGAGACATGATCCGGCACAGTATCGGGCCAGCCGACCGCGCCGAAGAAGATCGCATCGGGACTGCCGATCTGCGCCTTCCAATCGTCCGGCATCATCTGGCCATGCTTGGCGTAATAGTCGCAGCAGGCGAAATCATGCCACTTCTGATCGATGGTGAAGCCATAGAGGCTGGCTGCGCGTTCAAGGACGCGGATGCCCTCCGGCATGACTTCCTTGCCGATGCCGTCGCCGGGGATGACGGAGATGCTGTATTTGCGTGTCATGGCGATCTTTCCTGCGTCTGAGAAATGCGGATGAACCGCGTCAGGAAGGCGAAACCCTGACCCGTGCATGCAGGATCTGGGGTTTCGCGCCTCCTATGTGTCAGAGCTTCAGGCCCCCGATATGGAACGCCTTGGTCTCCAGATATTCCTCGATCCCTGCATGCGCGCCTTCGCGGCCCAGACCCGATTGCTTGATGCCGCCGAAGGGCGCCATTTCCATCGCGATCCCACCGGTGTTGAGCACCACCATGCCCGCCTCCAGCCGTTCGCCCACGCGGAAGGCGCGGTGGAGGTTTTCGGTGTAGAAATAGCTGGCAAGGCCGAAGCTGGTGTCGTTGGCGAGGGCAATGCCCTCTTCCTCGTCGTCGAAGCGGAACAGCGGGGCGACGGGGCCGAACGTTTCCTCGCGTGCCAGCCGCATGTCGCGGGTGGCGCCGGTCAGGATGACGGGCGTGGCGAAGCGTTCGCCACTTGCGCCCTGGGGCGCGCGGGCGAAGATCGTCGCTCCATGAGCCAGTGCATCCTCGACATGCGCCTCGACCTTTTCGGCCGCGGCCCGGTTGATCAGCGGTCCGATGGTGCTGCCGTCCTGATCGCCCGGCGCAACCTTCAGCGCGGAGACGGCCTTGGCGAGCTTTTCGGCAAAAGCTTCGTACACGCCGTCCTGCACCAGGATGCGGTTCGCGCAGACGCAGGTCTGCCCGGCGTTGCGGAACTTGCTCGCCATGGTCGCCGCGACCGCGAGGTCAAGGTCGGCATCGTCGAACACGATCAGCGGCGCATTGCCACCCAGCTCCAGGCTCAGGCGCTTGATGGTGTCGGCACTCTGCCGCATCAGCAATGCGCCGACCGCCGTCGATCCGGTGAAGGACAGTTTGCGCACGGTCTCGCTGCCGGTCAGTATCTTGCCGATCGGGGCGGCCTGGCCGGTGACGATGTTGATCACGCCCTTGGGGAATCCCGCTTCCTCGGCCAGCTTGATCAGCGCCAGTGCGGTGAAGGGCGTCAGCTCCGAAGGCTTCACCACCACCGGGCATCCCGCCGCCAACGCCGGTGCGCATTTGCGGGTGATCATCGCCGCCGGGAAGTTCCAGGGGGTGATCGCCGCCGACACGCCGACCGGCTCCTTCATCACCAGGATGCGGCGATTGGCTTCCGGCGCGGGGATGATGCTGCCATCGATGCGGCGGCCTTCCTCGGCGAACCATTTGATGAAGCTTGCCGCATAGCGGATTTCGCCCTCCGCCTCGGCCGTGGGCTTGCCCTGTTCGGCGGTCATGATCCGGCCGAGATCGGCCAAATTATCCATCACCAGCGCATGCCAGCGCTCCAGCACCGCCGCCCGTTCGCCGGCAGTTTTCGCGCGCCACGCAGGCCATGCCGCATGCGCCGCATCGACGGCAGCCTGCGTATCCGCCTCGCCGCAATCGGGAACTGTGCCGATGATCGCGCCCGTCGCCGGGTTGTCGACATCCAGCGTCGCGCCAGTCTGTGCACCGACCCATTCGCCCCCGATGAAGGCGCGTTCGATCAGCAGCGAGGGGTTGTTGAGCGAGAGTGTCATCCGAGAGCCTGTGTCGTGAGGGAGAAGGTCTTGACCGGGGCGTTGGCATCGATGGGCTTGCCGCGCACCATGCGCATGACGCGGCCGACGCAGGGCAGGCCCAGCTCATCGAGCCAGCCGCCCAATCCGCTTTCCTCCGGCACGTCGAGCCGGCAGAACATGCCGCTGTTCGATCCCAGCCAATGCGAGATCAGCGCTTTTGCCCCGCCCGTGTCGGGCGCGACGGTCGGTCCGACCACATAGCCCCGCCCGAAGCGGCGGAAAAGGGCGAAGCCGACCGGCTCATTGCTGCGCGTCAGCACCACTCCCTGCGCACCGGGGACCAGCGCGTCCAGCAGCGCGTCGCGGTTCATGCCGGTCGCCTGCCGGGCGAGATCGCGCAGCACATCCATGTCCTTGCTTCCGAGTGGACGGACGCGCTCGTCGGGGATGAGTTCGGCCATCGGGACCGCGAAGGCCGCGCCTTGATGCTGGAACACCGGCCCGACCGGTTCGAAACCGAGCTTGCGGTAGAGCGGCGCGCCTTCGTCGGTGGCGTTCAGCATCACCGTGCGATCGCCTAGATCGTGCAGCACCGCATCCATCAGACGGCGGCCGATCCCCAGGCCTTGCGCCTTGGGCGAGACGATCACCATGCCCAGAGTCGCGGCGTCATCGCCATAGAGCCAGGCCATGGCGGTGCCGATCACTTCCCGTTGGTTGTTCGGGCCGTCCCGCTCCGCCACATAGCCGAAGCCGAGCTGGAACAGCATCTCCCAATCCTCGATCCGGTGCGGCCATTTCTGTTCGTGGGAAAGGTCGTGGGCGGCGGCCAGATCCTCTGCGGTCATGCGCCGCAGGTCCACCATCGCCTCTATGCCTGTCGCCATGCGTCTTGCTCCTTGGCGGGAAGGGAAACCGCCTTTGGTCATGAATCAGTGATCCGGACATTAGGGGACGCTGCCAAGCATTGGCTGCCGCCTTCGCGTTTTTTTTGGAAGAATATCGCGCAGTCTTTCCGGCGCAACTGCAACAAATGCCGCCGCGCTACCCTATTTTACTGCGCAGGCGCGTAGCAGGAGATTATGCCGTGGACGGTTTCAACCCCGATCTCATCAGTCTGGCCAAGGCCAACAACTTCATCGGCGGCCGCCGGGTCGAAGGGCGGGGCCAGACGATCACGGTACGGCGGCCTTCGGATGGGCGGGTTCAGGCGGAACTGGATAGCGTGGACGCAGGGCAGTTGGCCGAGGCAGTGGAAAATGCGCAGGTCGCTTACAAGAAAAGCGGCTGGGCGCAGACCGACCCGCGGGGCCGGATGAAAGTGCTGCGGTGCTGGGCCGATCTGATCGAGGCGGATGCGGCCAATCTGGCGCCGCTGGAAGCGCTGGGTTCGACCCGTACGATCAACGAGATCAACGCCTGGGACTTGAGCTATACCGCCGAAACGATCCGTTTCTTCGCGGAATGGACGGACAAGGTCGGCGGCGAAGTGGCGGCTACGACGCCGGACAAGCTGGGGCTGACCATCACGGAACCCTATGGCGTGGTGGCGGCGATAAGCCCATGGAACCTGCCGCTGGTGATGGCGGGCTGGAAGATCGCGCCGGCCATTGCGGCGGGGAACAGCGTCGTCCTGAAGCCTTCGGAGATGACGCCGTTCAGCATCGTGCGCCTGGCGGAACTGGCGATCGAGGCTGGTCTGCCCGCAGGCGTGTTCAATGTCGTGCAGGGCGATGGGCGCTCGGTGGGCGATCCGCTGGTGCGGCGGCCGGAAGTTGCGAAGGTGACTTTTACCGGATCCACCCGGACGGGGGCTGCGATCATGGCGGCCTGCGCGGAAACCGGACCCAAGCCGGTCACGCTGGAACTGGGCGGGAAAAGCCCGCAGATCGTCTTTGCCGATGCCGGGCTGGATAAGGCTGCGGCTATTGTGGCGCGGGCGATCACGCTCAATGCCGGGCAAGTCTGCGTGGCTGGTTCGCGGCTGCTGGTGCAGGAAAAGGTGGCGGATCAGGTGATCGACCGGGTGGTCGCTGCCTTCAACGCACATAAGGCGGGGCCGACCTGGCGCACGGATACGACTTTGGGGCCGATCATTTCCGAAGGGCAGCTCGACCGGATGGACGGCATCGTCAAGCGCGCCATATCCGAGGGGGCCGAAGTGCTGGTCGGTGGTGGACGGGCGACTGCGCCGCAGGAGGGCAGCTATTTCGCGCCGACGCTGCTTGGGCGTGTCGACCAGAAGAGCGAAGCCGTGCAGGGCGAGATTTTCGGGCCGGTGCTGACGGTCCAGACCTTTGCCGATGAGGAAGAGGCTTATGCGCTGGCGAATGACAGCGATTATGGGCTGGCGGCGGGCGTGCATACCGGCGATGTGGCACGGGCGCTCAGGGCCACGCGGTCGCTGGAGGCCGGGACGGTGTGGGTCAACCGCTATGGACGGAGCAATGACTTCATCCTGCCGACTGGTGGGTATAAGCAGTCGGGGATCGGCAAGGATCTGGGGCGGGAAGCCTATATGGCGAACCTCAAGACCAAGACGGCCTTGATCGAGTTCTGATTTTCCTCGTCATTCCCGCGAAGGCGGGAATCCATCTCCCAGCCTATCCTTTGGACGTGAGGTCAAGAGATGGATCCCCGCCTTCGCGGGGATGACGGAGTAAGTATTAGAGTATCCGTGATGGTCAAGCGAGTGATTTGCGCCAGATGCGATCTGCCTTGAGCAGGGCATTTGCGGTGACGATGAGCTTTCTCATGACGGCAGTGATGGCGAGTTTTGGTGGTTTTCCGCCGG
>NZ_JABBGL010000050.1:0-1414 GCF_012927365.1 Sphingobium sp. TB-6
CCAAAGGCGCATTTCCAAACAGATGGGGTGATTGGGGCTCACCACCGAGTCGGTGGGGTGGCTGCTCCTCGCAGATGGTAAGACGTGGTCCGTATCGAGCGGCCACAACCATGAGGAGGAGCAACCATGCGCCATTATGCCGGACTGGATGTATCGTTGGAAGAGACGGCGATCTGCATTGTCGATGACACGGGCAAAGTGATCCGTGAGCTTCGTGCCGCCAGTGACCCCGATGCACTGGTCGAGACGTTGACCGCTACCGGTCTGAGCTTCGAGCGCGTTGGTCTGGAGGCATGCTCGCTGTCATCGTGGCTGCATCAGGGTCTGACGCGCGCGGGCCTCCCGGCACTGTGCATCGAAACGCGAGCGGCCAAAGCGGCAATGGGTGCGATGCCCAACAAGACCGACCGTAACGACGCCCGTGGTCTGGCTCAGATCATCCGCACTGGTTGGTATCGCGTGGTCCACGTGAAGAGCATGCCGTGCCGATCGGCCCGCGCGCTGCTCGGTGCACGCCGGACGATGTTGAATAAGCAGCGCGACATCGAGAACGCGGTGAGGGCCGTACTCCGCGAGGTCGGACTCAAGCTAGGAACACCGCCGCGCAAGCTCTTCGCCGGCCTGGTCCGCGAACTCGCGTCAGTCGACCCTGCCATCTCCGACATCATCGAGCCGCTGCTTGCGGTGCTCGATGTGATGGTGCGCCAGATCGAGCATTTGACGAAGCGCGTGCTGGAAGCGGTCAGGGTTGAGCCGATATGCCGACGGCTGATGACGGTGCCAGGTGTGGGGCCGCTGACCGCGCTCACCTTCCGGGCGACGGTCGATCTGCCCGAGCGCTTCCGACGATCCCGCGACGTCGGCGCTCATCTCGGGCTCACGCCCCGTCGCTACCAGTCTGGCGAAACGGATGTCCAAGGCCGCATCAGCCGATGTGGCGACGAACTCGCCCGTACCGCGTTGTACGAGGCGGCGCATACTCTGCTGACGCGCTGCCAGAAATGGTCGACGCTAAAGGCGTGGGGTATGCGCCTTGCCCAGCGGCGCGGCATGGCTAAAGCCCGCGTCGCCGTGGCTCGCAAGCTTGCCGTCATCTTGCACCGTATGTGGAGCGATGAGGCCGAGTTCCGCTGGGGTAAGTCACCGACGTTCACAGCAGCATGAGGAGACACAAACCAGTTCCCGCCTGAAGAGACGGGTAGCGGTCGTTCCCATGGGGACGATGGGCGGAATGACCTCGTTGAGAGTCCGGATTCTCGGCTTTGCCGAAGGTCGCGAAACAGCTTGAGGCATCCCGCTCTCCTGACCCCATTATGCGGCAGCCCAGCGCTGACCGCGGAGAGAAGCGAGTGATCCATGGGAACGGTCACGAATACGAGGAAACAGCTTGACCCAAAACGCCCCAATCAGAGAA
>NZ_JABBGL010000051.1:0-1392 GCF_012927365.1 Sphingobium sp. TB-6
GTAATTGCTCACGGGGTTGGCAAAAAAGTGTTGCGCGGAGGTCGATTGGCTGATTCACCCTACGGATTTCACCACCGCCGCTTCATGTGCTGACCGAAGCCGAGAAGAACGAGTTGCTGCTCGCGCAGCACGAGATGATCGAGCGACTGGTAGCGCGGATTTCTGAGTTGGAATCCCTGGTCGGCACGCCGCGCAAGACATCCAGGAATTCGCATATTCCGCCATCGAAGGACGACTTTGGCAAGCGCGGTGGCAAAGGCGGTAAGCCCAAGGCTGGCAAGCGCCCGCCGCGCGAAGGCAAGCACCGCCCATTGGCCGAGACGCCGGACAAAACCGAACACATCATGGCGGCAAACTGCTGCCATTGCGGGACCGATATATCCTCGCAGGCCCAGCATTGCCGCCACCGCTACGATCATATCGACCTGCCGCCGATCCGTCCGATTGTGACCCGCATCGAATTGTTTGGTGCGCGCTGCGGGGGATGTGGCCGTCGCTACCGTGCCGCGGCACCGGCGGGCATGGAGCCGGGCACGCCGTTTGGCCCCGGCATCCGCTCGCTGCTGGCCTATCTGCATCACAGCCACCATGTCAGCTTCGAGCGACTTTCGCGCATTGCCGCGGAGCTGTTTGGCCTCACGATCTCCCAAGGGGCGATCGCCAATGCGTTCAGGCGTATGGAGGCCGGAATGACAGCAGCCACGAAGGCGATCACCGACAAGTTGCTCACGGCAAAGATTATCGCGTCCGATGAGACGTCCACGCGCACCAACGGCATTGCCCATTGGCAATGGGTCTTCCTCTCGAAAGACGCGGTCCTGCACAAGATCGCCCCGCGCCGGGCGCGCAGTGTTGCTGAGGAGGTGCTGGGCGGCCACCAACCTGATGTGTGGGTCTCCGATCGCTACGCCGGACAGCAGGAACTGGGCAAGGAGCATCAGGTCTGCCTCGCGCATGTCCTGCGCGATGTTCAGTATGCCATCGACTGCGGGGATACCGCCTTCGCCCCCAAAGTCCGCGACCACCTGCGCTGGGCGATCCGCATCGGCAAGCGACGAAGCAGCCTGAAGGACACAACGCTGGCCGCCTACGCTGCGAAGGCCGACAATCTGCTGACCCGCCTGGTACAGATGCCTGTCGCGCACCCTGCGGGACGTGTTCTGCTCAAACAAATCAAGGCTTGGCGAAGCAAGTTCTTCATCTTCCTCACCAACCGCAACGTCCCTGCGACCAACAACATATCAGAGCGCGAGATCCGCCCCTCGGTCGTGTTCCGCAAGGTCACCAACGGCTTCCGGTCCGACTGGGGTGCCCAGATCCACGCTGGATATCGATCCGTCACCGGAACCGCTCGTCTCAGCGGCAAATCGGCCCTCGTAGCCATCCGCGAAC
>NZ_JABBGL010000052.1:0-1332 GCF_012927365.1 Sphingobium sp. TB-6
TGGACACCTTCTGTCATTGGGTGCGGGACTGCAAGGTAGATCGACTTGGGGTTCATGCTTCTGTCCGTGATCGACGCGTGGTCGTCACATGATGCGGTCGGAAAAATCAGGGTAGCCGATCTCGAAAACGGCGTTGATCGCCAAAGCGTCCAGCGGCTTGTCCCTGACCATCGTCCCCTCGCCGGTCACCCGCAGGGGACCTCTACGTAGCTGAGTATCCGGGCATCTTTTCTCTCCTCGAAGGCTATGCCGGCTGGCCGTACCTGAAGTCGGCTTCATCGACCCACATCCGGTGCAGAATGATGCCAAGCTTGCGGGCGAGCGCGACCTTGGCGCGCTTCGCGCTGCGGCGCTTGGCGATATTCATTGCCCAGGCCTTGATCTTCGACCATTTCGCCACGCGCGTCATCAGAACGTGCGCTGCCTCGAACAGAGCGACCCTGACCGCCGGATCACCGGCACGACTGATCCCGCCGTTCCGATCTATCTCGCCCGATTGATATTTTCGCGGCGTCAGGCCGAAGCAGGGACCGACTGACTTGGACGATCGAAAGCGGGCAGGATTATCGACCGCGGCACGGTAGGTAAGCGCGACAATCGCGCCAACGCCTGGCGCGGTCATGAGCCTCCGGCATACGGCGTCGGTGCGAACGATATCCCGGACCTGCCCATCCAGGACAGCCAGCTGCGCGCGTAATACTTGGCGCACAACGAGCAAGGGTTCCATGATGGAGGCAAGCGTTGCATTGCCCGAGACTATGTCGCGGACGGCATCATCCCAACGGCCCCGCAGCAGTCGGCCGAGGCGCAGGCCGAAACCCTTCAACAACCCGCGTACGCTATTCTCGATGTCCTTCTGCCGGCGCATCAATGTCGACCGCGCGGCCAGCAACGTACGCTGCTCGCGGGCGGGAATGGTCTTGACGTGCACCGGCCTGAACCAGCCCGAGCGCAATAGCTGGGCCATACCCCGGGCGTCGTTGCGGTCCGTCTTCATGACCATCGCCGACAGCGCAGCGCGGACCTGCCGGGTCTCCATCAGAACCGGCTCAATCCCTGCGTCCTGGAGGCCGCGAAAAAGCCATTCCGAAAGCGGTCCGGCCTCGAAGCCGACCAGTTCGAGTTCAGCGCTGTAGGGGGCCAGGCAATGGGCGATCGCCTCCGGATCGCTAATCGTCACTGCTTCCAACAGAATATTGCCACCGGCGTCGATCACGCAAATCGCCGTCTTATCCATAGAAACATCAAGCGCGGCATAGGCAGTCATGGCTTTCCTCCTCGATAGGGGATGCTCAATATGGGGCGAATCGCACCCAATGACCGCATCTCGAA
>NZ_JABBGL010000053.1:0-1323 GCF_012927365.1 Sphingobium sp. TB-6
TTTGAACCGCCCCGGGATTGCCGGAGGCCCTAACTCCTGAGAGGAAGGGTCTACGATGAGCAAGACGACGAACAAGTTTGCACCGGAGGTTCGTGAGCGGGCCGTCCGCATGGTGCTGGACCACGAAGGCGACCATCCGTCCCGCTGGGCGGCGATCATATCCATTGCCGAGAAGATCGGCTGTTCGGGGCACACGCTGCTAGAGTGGGTAAAGAAGGCTGAGGTGAACAGCGGCAAACGTCCTGGCGTTCCCACCGAACTGGCAGACCGTTTGAAGGCGCTGGAGCGCGAGAACCGTGAGCTTCGCCAGGCCAACGAGATTCTGCGCAAGGCGTCGGCATATTTTGCCCAGGCGGAGCTCGACCGCCCGTTCAAGCGATGACTGCCTTCATTGACGAGCATCGGGATGAGTATGGGGTCGAGCCGATCTGCCGGGTTCTGCCGATCGCCCCATCCACCTATCATGAACGTGTGGCATCGCGACGCGATCCCTCGCGCCTGTCACCACGTGTCCAGCGTGATGAGGCCATGAAGCCCGAGGTTCGGCGCGTGTTCGATGCCAACTTCAAGGTCTACGGCGTGCGCAAGGTGTGGCGGCAGATGCAGCGGGAGGGCTTTGATATTGCCCGCTGCACAGTGGAGCGGTTGATGCGTGATTTGGGCCTGCAGGGCGTGATCCGGGGCAAGCCGGTGAAGACGACGATCAGCGACAAGGCGGCTCCGTGTCCGCTCGATCAGGTCAACCGTCAGTTCCATGCGCCGGCACCGAACATGCTGTGGGTGTCGGACTTCACCTATGTCGCGACGTGGTCGGGGTTCGTCTACGTGGCCTTCGTGATCGACGTATACGCCCGCTATATTGTGGGCTGGCGGGTGAGCAGGACGGCCCATGCCAGCTTTGTGCTCGACGCCCTGGAGCAGGCAATCCATGATCGGCGACCAGTTCATCATGGCGGCCTGATCCACCACAGCGACCGCGGCAGCCAATATGTCTCGATCAAGTATACCGAGCGCCTTGCCGAGGCTGGGATCGAGCCATCGGTCGGGAGTGTGGGCGACAGTTATGACAACGCCTTGGCGGAGACCATCAACGGCCTTTACAAGGCCGAGGTGATCCACCGGCGAGGACCGTGGCGATCCTTTGAAGCCGTTGAATACGCCACTCTCGAATGGGTAGACTGGTTCAACAACCGGCGGTTGCTCGCGCCCATTGGCAACATCCCGCCTGCCGAAGCCGAGGAGCGCTACTACGCCATGCTGGACGAAACACCCATGGCCGCATAATTTAAACCAAATGGCCTCCGGCAATCCCGGGGCGGTTCA
>NZ_JABBGL010000054.1:0-1307 GCF_012927365.1 Sphingobium sp. TB-6
GGGACTGTCAGGAATTTCGTGTGCGACGAGGCATAATGGGGAACAAGGAGACCCGGTATGTCACGACGCAAAGAACCCTCGATACCGAACGACATTCTCGATCAGCTGCTTGCCGGCACTGACGCGGCCGCGGCGCTCAGCCAGGGCGGCCTGCTCGATACATTGAAGAAGGCATTTGCCGAACGGGCGCTCAATGCGGAGATGGATCACCATCTTGGCCAGGAGGAGCAAGGGAACAACAGCCGGAACGGCTATGGCCGCAAGACGGTGACGACCGACGGGGGACGGATCGAGATCGAGGTGCCGCGTGATCGGGCCGGCAGTTTCGATCCGCAGCTGATCGCCAAGTACCAGCGACGCTTCCCTGGCTTTGATGACAAGATCATCTCGATGTACGCGCGTGGCATGAGTACCCGGGAGATCACCGGGCATCTGCGCGATCTGTACGGGATCGACGCCTCGCCCGATCTGATCAGCACGATCACCGACGCGGTGCTGGAAGAGGTTGCAGCCTGGCAGCAACGCCCGCTGGACCCAGCCTATCCGCTGGTTTTCTTCGATGCGATCCGGGTCAAGATCCGCGACGAAGGCATGGTCCGCAACAAGGCGATCCATATTGCCCTGGGCGTCATGGCCGACGGCACCAAGGTGGTCCTGGGGCTATGGCTGGAACAGAATGAAGGCGCCAAGTTCTGGCTGCGCGTCATGAACGAACTACGCAACCGCGGCGTCGAGGATATCATGCTGGCCGTCGTTGACGGTCTGAAGGGCTTCCCCGACGCCATCACCGCCGTCTTCCCCGAAGCGATGGTCCAGACCTGCATCGTCCATCTGCTGCGCAACTCGATGGATTTCGTGGCATGGAAAGACCGTAAGGCGCTCGGAACGGCCCTGAAGGCCATCTACCGTGCTGTCGATGCCGCGGCCGCCGAGGAAGCGCTGACGGCCTTCGAAGCGAGCTTCTGGGGGCAGCGCTATCCTGCCATCGGCCAGAGCTGGCGTCGGGCATGGCCCGAGGTCATCCCATTTTTCGCCTTCCCCGACGAAGTCAGGCGGATCGTCTACACCACCAATGCCATCGAGGCCTTGAACTCCAAGCTTCGTCGCGCTGTTCGTGCGCGGGGCCATTTCCCCAATGATGAGGCGGCCACCAAGCTGCTCTATCTGATCTTGAACCGATCGGAGAAAGAGTGGAAAATGCCGCCGCGCGAGTGGAACATGGCGAAGGCGCAATTTGCCGTTCTCTTCGGCGAACGCTTCATCAGGGCCATGACGGCCTGATGGTCAACCGCCTCGCCGCACACGAA
>NZ_JABBGL010000055.1:0-1273 GCF_012927365.1 Sphingobium sp. TB-6
GAACCGTCTGATTTCGGCATGATGGCGACGTGAAGGCGCGCAAATTGACGGTGAGCCCCGGTTTTTGGGTGCTGATCCGCTGATTTCCGTGTCGGAACCGGCTGCAGGGGCCGGTTTTTGCGTCATGCGGGCGCAGGACGCCCCTCAAGCCAGGCAAGACGCTGGAAGTTATAGGCCAGGTTGGCCATCCCGATCTTGATGCGGGCGCGGGCGATGCCGATGGTCCGCACGACCAGCCCCATGCGGTGCTTCTGCCCGGCGAACAAGTGCTCGACCGCCGAACGCACGGCGGATCGTTTTGCATTGGCCCTGGCGATGCGTTCGGGCATCGGCCGGCGCGGCAGCTTCTTCTGGTGGATGTGGCTGGTGAACATCCCCTTGGCGAGGAACGCCTCGTTCTTCTTCGACCGGTAGGCCGTGTCCGCCCAGACCCCCGAGCCGGTGTTGTCCTTGCTGACCACATCGGGCAGTCGTGCACCATCGTGAGCATTGGCGGCGCTGGCGTCCCAGGTACGGATCAGACCATGGGTCCTGTCGATGCCGATGTGGTTCTTGTAGCCGAACATCGGGATAGCGAGGTCGACCGGCTTGAACGCCTTGGGATCGGCGCCTTCCTTCACCTTGGCCTTGGTGTACTTGACGCTCCAGCGCGCGTCGCGATCCTTCTGGCGGAGCTTGGCGGGTTTTACTTGACAGGCCTCGGGAACGCACCCCTCCTTGATCGCCATCTTCTCCACTTCGGTATTCCGTTGTTTCGGCGCCGGCACGACCGTGGCATCGATGATTTGGCCGCCCATGGCCAGATAACCCCGATCGGTCAGCGCGGCATCGAAGCGGGCGAACAGCCGGTCGATCGCCCTGGCCTTCACGAGGCGCTCGCGGAACAGCCATACCGTCGTCGCATCCGGCACCGTGCCGTCGAGCCCAAGGCCCAGGAACCGCTGAAACGACAGCCGATCCTTGATCTGAAACTCGGTTGCCTCGTCTGACAACGAGTACAGTGCCTGCAGAACCAGGATCTTGAACATCAGCACAGGGTCGAACGGCAGACGTCCGCCCTTGGCGCGCGGGGCGCGTCGCAGGGCGGCGACCAGCGGTCAACGGAAAACCTCGAAGTCAACGACGGCCGCCAACCGCTCCAGCGGATCGCCCGCTGCACTCAGCGCCTCGTACTGGTTCGAAAGATCAAAGAAACCCGGCTGTCCCGCCATTACCGCCTCCGCTGTCGCGCAATGGCAGTGAATCAGTTCAGGCCGCTATGCACCAGAGGTTT
>NZ_JABBGL010000056.1:0-1041 GCF_012927365.1 Sphingobium sp. TB-6
GGATCGCCCCTTTCTTTTCCTTCAGGCCCGAACGGATACCGGGGCTTTGTGGCCCGGATGACAAGCATGGGACACGGAAAAGATGAGCAATGATCTACCACAAACCCTTGGCATCGACATCTCCAAAGCAACACTCGATTGCCATGCCCACCCTGCCTCAGCTGCCCGGCAGTTCCCCAATACCACCAAGGGCCACAAGGCGCTGATCGCATGGCTCGAACAATGGACAGTCGCGCAAATCGCCTATGAAGCAACGGGAACTTACCATCGTGCAATAGAACAGGCGCTCGCTCACATACCCTGCGTCAGGCTCAATCCCGAACGAGCCAGGCGCTTTGCTCAGGCCACCGGCACCCTCGCCAAGACCGACCGCATCGATGCCGCCCTGCTGGCCCGCATGGCAGCCACCGTGCAACCTCCCATCAGGCCAGCGCCATGTGCAAATCAGGTGCTGCTGGCCGAACTCATCAATGCCCGCGACGGACTAGTTCGGGATCGTACTGCACTCAAGAACCGAGATCAGAAACTCACCATTCCTTTCCTGAAGCGCCAGTGCAGGCAGCGCCTCGACCAGATCGCACGCCATATCGAAGCACTCGATGCTGAAATCGCCCAGATCATCGCTGCTGATCCGGCTCTGGTCCGCCGCCATAACATCCTCACCAGCATCGATGGCCTCGGAACGCTGACCGCCAATCAACTCATCGCCATCATGCCCGAACTCGGCAGCCTTGATAACAAACAGGCCGCATCACTCGCCGGTCTCGCTCCTGTCGCCAGACAGTCCGGCCAGTGGAAAGGCAAGAGCTTCATTCGAGGCGGCCGCGCAAACGTCCGCAAAGCCCTCTATATGCCTGCCCTCGTCGCTGCCCGCTTCAACCCCAATCTCAAGGCAAAATATCGACAACTCATCGCCGGCGGAAAACCACCAAAACTCGCCATCACTGCCGTCATGAGAAAGCTCATCGTCACCGCAAATGCCCTGCTCAAGGCAGATCGCATCTGGCGCAAATCACTCGCTTGACCATCACGGATACTCTA